>JBAXPH010000113.1:0-1596 GCA_037132355.1 Actinomycetes bacterium | reverse complement strand
ATGAGGTCAAGGCAAAGCTTGTCTCAATGGGAATGTCTCTTAAGGACAGCCCAGTTGGTTTCGATCCAACACAACATCAGAACTACAACGCATCAGTCGACGACGATTTCGTCGATGCAGAGCAGGCCTAGGAGATAAGAAATGCCAACACCAAGTAAAGGTCCTCGTCTGGGTTCAGGCCCATCACATGAGCGACTACTCCTACGCACACTTGCAGAGCAGTTGTTCGAACACGGCAAGATCACAACAACCGAGGCAAAGGCTAAGCGCCTGCGTCCATTAGCGGAAAAGTTAATCACTTTCGCTAAGAAGGGTGATCTACCAGCACGTCGTCAGGTCATGGCTCAGATTCAAAATAAGAGCGTAGTACACACACTCTTTACTGAAATTGGTCCACGTTTTGCAACACGTGAAGGCGGATACACACGTATCACTAAGGTCGGTCCTCGCAAGGGTGACAACGCACCTATGGCAGTAATTGAATTAGTAACAGAGAAAGCCAACTAAGTCTTTATTTCTTAGAAAATATTCTCATGACGGAACCCACTCTCTACCCTGAGAGTGGGTTTCTTCGTTTAAGGATTGATCTAGCATACGACGGAACAAATTTTTATGGCTGGGGAAAGCAACCAGATCGCAGAACTGTTCAAGAAGAAGTAGAAAAAGCTATAGGCACTGTCACCCAATCAAAGATTGATTCAATCGTCGCTGGACGCACCGATGCTGGCGTGCATGCAATTGGCCAAGTAATTCATGTCGATGTTCCAGACACTATAAATCTAGAAGAACTCGGTTATAAGTTAAACCGCATCTTGGATACCGATGTTCGCATTATGAATATTTCTGTAGCCCCGGTTGCATTTCATGCACGTTTTTCAGCTTTGCGCCGTCATTACACCTACAAGATTTTGGATGCCAACCAAGCCATTCCTCCGCTACATCGTTTTGATGTTGCATCGTGGTATCGCCCATTAGATATTGATGCCATGAACCAGGCGAGCGCACTATTGCTCGGTGACCATGATTTTGCTGCGTACTGCAAGTTCCGAGAAGGTGCCACGACTATTCGTCAGCTGCAAAAGTTTGAGTGGGTCAGGGATTCTGAAGGATATTTAATTGGTGACGTTGTGGCAGATGCTTTTTGTTATTCAATGGTTCGCAATTTAGTAGGTGCTGTCGTGTGTGTTGCAGATGGACGATTTGGTCCAGAATGGATCGCGGAGACTTTGGCTAATAAGGTGCGGATCTCTGACAGTTTGGTCTTTCCGGCATGTGGTCTGACCCTTCGACAGGTTGATTACCCCTCAGATTCAGAGCTGTTAGACAGGGCTGCAAAAACGGTGGCACGTCGCGAATCTCAGGGAGATGAATAGGTGGGTTTAGGCGCAATTTTGACCCCTGAGCCTGACGCGGGTATTCTTTCTCCTCTGTGCTTGAGAAAGCACCGTCCATCTAGATCACAGAAGTTCACAACAAGAAGGTAGGCAAAAGCGTGCGTACATACAGTCCAAAAGCTGGTGATGCGGTCCGTAACTGGCACATCATCGATGCACAAGATGTGGTCTTGGGCCGTCTTGCAACACATGCTGCCGTTCT
>JBAXPH010000112.1:0-1820 GCA_037132355.1 Actinomycetes bacterium | reverse complement strand
CAACACTGGTGGCGTGCCACTTGCATTTATGTTTTATGCCGCACTCGGAATTCAGGGCTTTCTCACTAAGTTTTTAAAGTACTTAGGTTGGGATTTGTATTCAGGAACATTCTCACTAGGCTCCTTTATTGGTTTATTAGTTGTGTATCTATATTTCCAGTTACCTTTGATGGTAATTGTATTTTCACCAGCAATTGTCTCACTTCGGCGCGAATGGTCCGAAGCAGCACGCAACTTAGGTGCAAGCCAATTTAATTACTGGATACGAATTGGAATTCCCTTACTTTTCCCAAGCTTCATCGCCTCATTCTTATTACTTTTTGCTAGCGGATTTTCAGCTTATGCAACTGCAAATGCACTAACTGTCGGAAATTTACCTCTGACACCATTACAAATTGGTGGTTTGTTAGATGGAAATGTTTCAGCAGCACAATTAAACCTCGGAAAAGCATTGGGTGTCGTGATGATTGTGATCTCAGCCTGTGCAGTTATTCCATATCTCGTAATTCAACGTAGGAGTGCCAAATGGCAAAAGCGTTAAGAGTTAAGTTCCAGCCACCGCTGGCAGTCACACTTCTCATTTTGGGTTTCTTTGTCTTTATTCCAATGGTTTCTGCTTTTGAATACTCGATCCGTACACCTTTAACTGGTGGATATGGCTGGACCCATTACTTGTGGGCTATCCGAGAGGAGGAGTTCTTTCACTATATTTTTAGATCAGGCTGGCTGGCTGGTCTTACAGTGCTAATTACCCTAATTGTTTTGGTTCCTACTATGACTTGGCTACACGTCAGCAAATCACCAATTAGGCCACTAATCGATGGAATTTCACTTCTACCGCTTGTTATTCCAGTGGTTGCATTTGCAGTTGGTGCTCAAATTTCTTTCCCTGAGTTTATCCAAAACACTGTTTTAGAGCTTCCATTTTTATACTTTGTTCTAGCGCTTCCATATGCCTATCGATCACTTGATATCGGGCTTAACTCAATTCCATTAAAAACAATCACAGAGGCAGCCCGCAGCGCTGGTGCAAATTGGTTACGAACGATTACAAGTGTGATCATTCCAGTAATCAGAGGTGCGGTCATGGCAACAATCGCGCTTACATTTGCCCTATCGCTAGGCGAATACACATTAACCGTCCTACTTCACTGGGACACATTCCCAACCTGGGTCACATACGTTGCACAAGACAACATTCTTGGAGCAATCGCAATTTCGATGATGTCTTTGATAATTCCATTCTTAATTTTGACAATTATTACGCTATTTGTTCCAGACCGTTCTATGCAAGGGAGAAAGTAATGTCTAGCAAGAGTCTGACCTTAAGCAACATTTCAAAGCGATTTGGGAATGTTAATGCACTAGACAACTTCAACCTTGAGGTGGGTGTGGGCGAACTAGTTGCACTCCTTGGGCCATCTGGATGCGGTAAAACAACTGCACTTCGAGTTGTGGCAGGCCTTGAGCACCAAGATAGTGGCACGGTCTTGGTTGCAGATCAGAATATTTCAGATGTACCGGCACATAAGCGAAACATGGGCATGGTATTTCAGGCCTACTCACTGTTTCCAAACCTAACGGTTGAAGAAAACGTCGCTTTTGGTTTGCAGATGAGAAAAGTCAGCAAGCACGTGCGACTAAAGAAAGCACACGAATTATTGGATTTGGTTGGTTTAGATTCACAGAGCAAGCGATTTACTCATCAGCTCTCAGGTGGCCAACAACAGCGTGTGGCACTAGCTAGAGCGCTTGCCTTTGAACCTGAAATTCTCTTGCTCGATGAGCCTTTATCAGCACTTGATGCACAGGTGCGCGTC
>JBAXPH010000111.1:0-2052 GCA_037132355.1 Actinomycetes bacterium | reverse complement strand
GGAGCGTTGTGGTTCTTAGCAATCTCATCCATGGCAGATAAAACTGCGTAATTCTTATCTGTTGCATATTCGCGTGCACCAGCTGCGCGTTTTGAATCAACTTCTGTAATTCCAGGACGATATTTTCCAGTTAAGAAGCCACGTGCGATGCCATAGAAAGGAATATTGGAAATACCAAGTTCTGCAACAGTTTGTTCTAACTCGCCTTCGTATGCTTTGCGATCTACAAGGTTGTAAAGATCTTGAACAGCAATGTATGCAGGGATGTTGTTCTCGTTGCTAAATGTAATTGATTCACGTAGGCGAGCTGGTGTGAAGTTAGAGGCTGCGATGTAGCGAACCTTGCCTTCTGCGATTAATTGGGCGTATGCGCCAAGAGTTTCTTCTAGTGAGACTGTCTCGTCATCTGCGTGGCTGTAGTACAAATCGATGTAATCAGTTTGTAGGCGATCAAGTGATTCTTCGCAGGCTGCAAATATGTTCTTTGCAGATAGGCCAGGGCGACGATTCATCTTTGAAACCTTGGTTGCGATAACCATGTCTGCGCGATTACCACGAGATTTCATCCAAGAACCAATAACAGATTCTGATTCTCCGCCAACATGGCCTTCAACCCACTGGTTATACATATCTGCTGTGTCAATGAAGTTTCCACCGTGGCTTTTGTAGGCATCCATTACTAGGTGGCTTTCGGCTTCGTTGGCGTTGCCGCCAAAGATGTTGCTGCCTAGGCAGAGTTCATGAACTACAAGGTCGGATTCTGGGATAGTGATCATGGCGTCAGATTAAGGCACAATTACGCACATGGCGACTACAACAGGTGGATTTTCAAGCGAAGGGTTGGCTCTTGAGGCCAGAACACTTGAATTGGAATCCTTATCGCAAAAAGATGCGATTGAAATTGGCGAGATCGCAATGGATTTTGGATTTGCTCGCGGGTTAGGCATTGCAGTTGAAGTTCGCTTGAAGGAGTGGACTGTATTTCACGCATCGCTGCCTGGCTCAACTCCAGATAATGATTCGTGGATTGCACGCAAAGCGCGGGTTGTTTTAGCAACAGGTAATTCGACAATGTACGAACGAGTATTAGCTGAAGAACAAGGCATTGATTGGTATGCCGTTAAAGGTTTACCAGAGGAAACACATGCAATACATGGCGGAGGAATGCCGTTAAACGTAAAGGGCATGGGTTGTGTTGGTATTTTGTTGATTAGCGGATTGCCACAAGTGCAGGATCATTTATTAGGCGTTGAAGTTTTGACAGAATTTTTAGCTCGCAAAGGTGAACTTCTTTGAGTATTTGGGTGTGTGGTGAAGTTTTGATTGATATTTTACCAACGGGACCTGTTGTGGGTGGCGGTCCGGCAAATACAGCTAAAGCACTGGCTCGTTTGGGTCATGATGTTGATTTCATTGATGGAATTTCAACGGATCCTTATGGTGTGAGTGCACGCAAAGAATTGGAACGAGATGGTGTGGGACTTTCATTGTCATTAACCAGCGACAAACCAACCTGCACGGCAACAGTTACTTTGGATTCTGCTGGTTCTGCCTCATATGAATTCCTTATTGATGGCACAGCAACCTTTGATTTCTCACCTTCATGGCTTCCAGATCCAGAACGTTTAAAGCCATCTGTATTACACATTGGCACGCTTGTAACAATCGTTGAGCCGGCATCAAGCATTTTGTTTGACTGGGCTGTTAAGTGTGCAGAGCTGGCACCGATTGTTTTTGATCCCAATGTGCGCTCATCCGTTGTTGGCGATCGCAATAAATACCGCGCAGCTGTTGAAAAATGGGTTGGAATATCAAGTGTAATTAAGCTGTCAGATGATGATATTTCGTGGTTATATCCAGATGAGGCTATGGATGAGGTTGCAAAGCGTTGGATTGCAAATGGTGCTTCCTTAGTTGTTGTTACACGTGGTGCCCACGGCATCATTGGCTATACCGAGCATGGCTTTGAAGAGGTAGCTGGTGCAAAGGTCACTGTGGTCGACACAGTAGGTGCTGGTGACACGGTAGGTGCCATCTTGGTTGAAGGCATCA
>JBAXPH010000110.1:0-2152 GCA_037132355.1 Actinomycetes bacterium | reverse complement strand
CGCGGCGCGATCTACCTGCAACTAAATCTCTAACAAAACTTTTAACATCAACTGGAATTGGTTGCCCCATCATTGCAATCACAACTGAAGGTGGCCTTACAGCCATGAACGCTGACTGGGGAATTGACGATGTCATCCTTGATACAGCAGGTCCTGCTGAAGTAGATGCACGTATTCGCATCGCACTAGGTAAGCATGCAATTGAAATGGTTGCAGCAGATCCTCACAGCGGAGAAATTCGAAGTGGTGAAGTAACAATTGATGAAACCACCTACACCGCCCGCCTTAAGGGCAACGTATTAGATTTAACATTTAAAGAGTTCGAACTACTTAAATATTTAGCTCAACACCCAGGTCGTGTCTTTACTCGCGCGCAGCTGTTGCAAGAGATCTGGGGCTATGACTACTTCGGTGGTACTCGAACAGTAGATGTTCACATCCGTCGCCTGCGCTCAAAGCTTGGCCCAGAGTTTGAAGCAATCATCGGCACCGTCCGAAATGTTGGATACCGCTTTACCGTTGATGCATAACAATGCGTCACATCCTTAAACTCCACCGGGATCTAAACGCCAACTCCCTGCCACAAGCAGATCACGACTACACAATCCAAACCTTTAACCCTGCAATCCACAAACAACAATGGCTAGATCTGAATAACACCATCTTTGCTCATCACCCAGATCAAGGTAATTGGGCGATGGAAGACCTTGATAATCGCATCGCAGAACCCTGGTTTGATGCAGATGGCTTCTTTCTCGCCACAGAAAACGGAGTTATTGAAGGTTTTGTGTGGACCAAAATCCACCAGGACTTAATCAATCAAGATCCTGTAGGTGAGCTCTATGTTGTTGGCACACACCCAGATCATGCAGGCAAAGGTATTGCTAGAGCGCTATCTGTGGAGGCAATCAATTACCTTGTTAATAAAGGGTTAAAGCATGCGATCTTGTATGTAGATGCGGATAATGAAAAGGGCTTAAAGCTGTACGACTCGTTAGGGTTTAACTAACTCCGCACACATCGCACTAAACGCCTTGGTATGGGCATCTACATCGGCTGCTGTTGTATCGGGACACATCAACGCCATGTTGTGGAACGGAGTGATTAAAAAGCCGTCATTTAACATCCGCAAATGAATGTATTGCTCTAACTCAAAATCGCCTGCGTTATTGGCATCTGCGCCAGTTACTGGTGCAACTTTTCCAAACATGTATTCACCACGTGCACCTAAACGATTACATGTCCATGGGAGATCAAATTCATTAATCGCAGCGTCCACACCATCAGACCAACGAGTACCTAACTCAATCATGCGATCAAAGTTTTCTTGGGTTAGTACTTGTGTCAACGTTGCTCGCATTGCAGCCAATGACAACGCATTACCTGCCAAGGTGCCACCAATGCCACCGGTGTCAATAATTTCTAGCTCAACCATCTTCTTGATTGAATCAGCCATTGCCTGTGTCATTCCAAATGTTCCAGTTGGAATGCCGCCACCAATTGCTTTACCAATTGTTAAAAAGTCTGGCTTTAATCCTTGATCTGCTGTCATGCCACCAGGTCCCACAGAGATTGTGTGGGTCTCATCAATAATTAATATCGTCCCGTACTTCTTTGCTAATTCCTGTACAGCCACTAAATAACCAGTCTGTGGCAACACAATGCCCACATTTGTCATTGCAGGCTCCATCAAGATCGCTGCAACATCCCCATGTGCCAAAGCTTTTTCCATGCCGACAATGTCATTGAATTCAACTACGCGCGTTGTTTTATCAAGTGCAACGGGTGCACCAATATTTCCTTCGCGGGCCACTGTGTTTCCAGCTGAATCTAATGTTGCAAAGGTTTCATCGACAGAGCCGTGATAGCAACGATCAATAACAACAATCTTTGATCGCCCTGTAATCATGCGGCTGTAGCGAATAACGTGACGGTTCGCATCAGTTGCTGACACTGTGAACTGCCACAACGGCAATCCAAAGCGACGTGCAAGTTCGGCAGAAACAATTGAGGCATCGGCCGTTGGAAGCATTGCTGTAATGCCTTTACCAGCTTGTTCTCTGATGGCCGCAACAGTTGCATCTGGTGAATGCCCTGTCATGGATCCGGTATCACCTAAACAAAAATCAATGTATGTATTGCCATCAACATC
>JBAXPH010000109.1:0-2178 GCA_037132355.1 Actinomycetes bacterium | reverse complement strand
GTAATTGCAATCAAACCACCGGTTCTAGGTGAGTCATATTCAACCAAAGGTGTTTTCTTAACTAATCCATTACGGGTTGCAAGAACTAGGAATGGGGAAATTGTGTAATCCTTTAATGACAAGACTTCAGCAATTTTCTCATCTGGTTTAAATGCCATCAAGTTTGCAACATGTTGTCCGCGAGCATCGCGCCCCGCATCTGGTAGTTCATGAACCTTGGAACGATAAACGCGACCCTGGTTTGTAAAGAACAACAACCAATCATGGGTAGATGCCACAAAGAAATGATCTACGACATCATCTTCCTTTAACGCCGCACCCTTTACTCCGCGACCACCGCGTCGTTGTGATCGATACAGATCCGCCATGGTGCGCTTTGAATATCCACCGCGAGTAATTGTTACAACTACATCTTGGTCTGGAATTAAATCTTCTGCACTGAAATCGCCTTCGCTTGCAACAATCTGTGTACGGCGCTCATCACCATATTTTGCAACTAATTCTGAAAGCTCTGTCTTAACAATTTCGCGCTGTCTTTCGGGGCTTACAAGAATTTTGTTGAGCTCAACAATGTCAGCCATTAATCCGTCGTACTCGTCATTAATCTTTTGACGCTCCAACGCTGCAATGCGACGCAATTGCATATCCAAAATAGCGTTAGCTTGGATTTCATCGACACTCAGTAACTTCATCAAACCTGTGCGAGCTTCTTCAGGTGTTGTAGATGCGCGGATTAAAGCGATAACTGCATCTAAAGCGTCTAGTGCTTTTAAATAGCCTTGCAGGATGTGAGCGCGCTTTTCTTTTTCCGCTAAGCGGTACTTGGTGCGGCGCACAATAACTTCAATTTGGTGCTCGATGTAGTAACGAATAAATTCATCAAGACGCAATGTGCGCGGCACACCATCAACAAGTGCCAACATGTTTGCACCAAATGTGTCCTGCAATTGTGTTTGCTTATATAGATTATTAAGAATCACTTTTGGAATTGCAGACTGTTGCAAGACAATTACAAGTCGTTGTCCTAAACGCTCGTTACCCTCATCGCGCACATCTGCGATGCCTTTAATCTTTCCATCTTTAACAAGCTCTGCGATTTTTAGCGCAAGGTTGTCTGGGTTAACTTGATATGGAAGCTCAGAAATAACTAGACACGTACGCTTATTGATCTCTTCAACTTGAACCACTGCGCGCATGGTGATTGATCCACGGCCCGTTCGATAGGCCTCTTCAATTCCTGTACGACCAACAATCAGCCCTTTTGTTGGAAAGTCTGGACCTTTAACGATTTTAATTAATTCATTAAGTAACTCATCTTGTTTCATCTCTGGATGTTCTAGAGAGTAAATAACGGCTTCACCAATTTCACGCAGGTTGTGCGGTGGGATGTTTGTTGCCATTCCAACTGCAATTCCTGCAGAACCATTTACTAAAAGATTTGGAAGGCGGCTTGGCAGGACTGTTGGTTCTTGTGAACGGCCGTCATAGTTGGGAATGAAATTGACTGTGTCTTCATCAATATCCCGCATCATTTCCATGGCAAGTGAGGACAAACGTGCTTCGGTGTAACGCATAGCTGCTGCAGGGTCGTTTCCGGGAGAACCGAAGTTTCCGTTTCCATCGATCAATAAATAACGAAGTGACCAATGTTGAGCCAAACGCACTACAGAGTCGTAAATCGCAGTGTCACCGTGTGGGTGGTAATTACCCATGACGTCACCAACAATGCGGGAAGACTTGTAATAACCCTTATCTGGTCGATAACCAGCGTCATACATTGCATATAAAACGCGGCGATGAACTGGCTTTAAACCATCTCGAACATCTGGAAGTGCGCGACCGACGATAACTGACATCGCATAGTCAAGATAAGAGCGAGCCATCTCAACTTGAAGATCAACTGTGTCGATCTTGTCAAAGTTTTCTAAGTTATTTGGGTTTAAATCGTCCATTAGATATCCAAGAACCTAACGTCTTTTGCGTTGCGCTGAATAAATGCGCGGCGCTTTTCAACATCTTCACCCATAAGTACTGAGAACAAATCATCTGCAGCTGCAGCATCATCTAGTGTGACGCGAACCAACACGCGATGCTCTGGGTCCATAGTTGTATCCCACAACTCTTTTGCTGGCATCTCACCCAAACCTTTGAAGCGCTGAATTCCATCATCTTTTGGAA
>JBAXPH010000108.1:0-938 GCA_037132355.1 Actinomycetes bacterium | reverse complement strand
AGATCTTCAGGCCATTCCTTGAAGCCATCGTCGATGTCACCTTGCAGTAATTCGCGGATATAACTTTCTTGTTCTGGACCACTGAGCAAGATCGGATCAGGATCTCCCTTGGCCTTCAACTTCAAAATCGAAAATGCCAGCGAATGGAATGTTCTTGCCAGTGGTTCAAACATTGTCTTGGTTGTGCGAAGTGCAATCGCATCACGTAGTTCTGATGCTCGCTCGCGACCATAGGTCAACAACAGAATTGAATCTGGTTTCTGGCCTTCAGAAATTCGTGCAAGTGCTGCTTCAACTAAAACAGTTGTCTTACCTGTGCCAGGACCGCCTTGAACAACTATTGGTGATCCACGGTGTGCGACAACCGCCTGTTGTTCGGCATCTAAAGCAGCAGGGGCAGCCTGAAGTACCTGTCGTACAAGGCTGAAGGGCTGCTTACTCACAGTGAGCATCTTGCCTGACCCAGCCGACAAATCGGCTGGTTTACGCCTGTGGCGCTAGTTAACGGGGCTCTCAATTCGATAACTGACAGGAATCCACTTCTTATTTACTGTAGCCACAGGAGCCTTGCTAGCGGGATAAACGATGCTCTTTGTTATCAATGTTGGATTGATCTTCTTCATTGATGAACACAGTGCTTTCGCTTGCTTAGTAGCAACAACCTTGGCTTTTGCATATGTAAGAGTTTTTGAGCTCTTGGCATATCCAATACAGGTCACTGTGCTTCCAGTAGCAATCTTCTTTGTATAGGTGTTCAAACGCTTTGTGTAGGTTGTATTCAGCTTGAAAGCAGAAGTAAGCGAGTAAACCGTAGTGATCTTCTTTGCGGCAGCTGCTCGCTCTGCAGCGATTCTCTGCTCTTCTACAAGTTTTAACGCTGCAGCGACCTTTAACTCTTCCTCTGCCTTTAGCTGTGCTGATGCCAATTCATCCGCAAG
>JBAXPH010000107.1:0-2275 GCA_037132355.1 Actinomycetes bacterium | reverse complement strand
GAGATTTTTGAGCGCAATGTAAGTCGAGCTTGCTTGGCACCAAAAGAAAACACGATAAGCACGGGACCCCTTGTAATAAAGAATGGAATAACTATTCAATCTTGGGAAAGTATGCCATAAATGAGAGGTTGCACCACTCTTAGACTTGTATTTCAAGTGTCGGGCTATATCCCAAGGATGCTGGCTGGTTCTACACTTATCCAATGGCAACGAAGAAGCAGGCAGCTCAAGTTCTGGGCAATCGCCAGGCTGCCTATACCGCCCGAAATAAAGCCAGGCTGATCAAGGATGCTCAGGAAGTGCTCGCCGAGATCGGGCCATCAGCCACGATCGAGCAGCTGGCGGCACATGCCCAGGTCTCCCCGACCACTATCTACAAGTATTTTGAAAACAAGGATCTGCTATTTATCGAAGCCCTGGGTGAAATGTGGCACGGTTGGGTCCCATGGGCTTTTGCGCAGACTTCAACTACCGATGATTTTGAGGCAGCGATTACAGTTGTTCGCAGAATCTTCCGAGTCAAAGAGACGCATCCTCACTTTGCACAGGTTCTTCAAAACACAATAATGGAAATACCAGATTTCTTTATTCATGCAGATGAAGAGACTGCTAAAAAACTGCTCGCAAGGCTGGCTTCAAGAGGGGAAATAACTAATGAGGATTTTGAGTACCGCTTTAGGCTCTGGTCGAGCATGATTATCGGTTTAATGACCGCTGTTCATGTGACAGAAGAACTCTCCCCCGAGCAAGCCGATGATGCACTTTGTATCGCGTTGTCGGTTTGGGGCGTTACACCTGCAAGGGCAAAGAAGATTGTTTCGCGTCCAGTTGTATTGCCTCTTCGCGCTATACATTAAATAGCGACCTTTCAACTTTACTTACTGCTCTTGGCCTCTGTTGTCCCAACGCTTTTCCATACGATCGCTGATAGATGAGCGGGAACGAGGCTTCATTGCAGCCTTATTTCCAGCACGAGGAGTGAAGCTAGAGATTGCGCTGATTACTCCGCCAAGTGCAATCAGAAATCCAAGAATTCCGATGGGGGTTACCTTCGAAACGAGCCCGCCGAATAATGTTGCTAGGCCAAGTAGAACAAGGCCGGCCCCAACCATGATGCGATTTCGAGCTGGAGAAACAGGGCCAGCAGAGAGCGCCGAAACTAGGCGTGGATCCTCAGTTAAGAGGGCAGCCTCCATCTCATCAAGTAAGCGCTTTTCGCGATCTGAAAGTGGCACGGGCTCACAATAGAACAGATTGTCTATACCCGCTACTTCTTTTTCTTACTCATCTTCTTCGTCGTCACTGGTCTTGATCAAACGTGCAGGTCTGACAGAGCCATGGCCAAAACGCTCGCGGGCTTTGTCCATAGCCCCTTCTGCCTCGCGCCAACCCTTTTCGCGCTCGCCCAGCATCATTTGCACAGGTGCTCCCTCACTTAAATTCTCAAGCGAAACTCCGACTAATCGCAGGCGAGCTCTCTCAATTCGTAGCGCTTCGTATAAACCCTTCACAACTTCATACACATCGTGGGTGCTATCAATGGGCAACGGCAAAGTCTTTGATCGATTAATCGTTGAGAAATCTCCGAATCTAACCTTGATGCTGATCGTCTTTGCGAATAATCCTTTATCGCGCAAACGTGATGTAGCGCGCTCGCACAAACGCAAGTATTCACGCAGGATCTCTTCCGGGTTATCTAAATCAGTTGGGAATGTTTCTGCTGCGCTAATACTTTTTTCAGCATCTTGCGGAGCAACATCTCGGTAATCCCGACCCCAGGCAAGCTCATGCAAGTTCGCACCTGCTGCATCCCCTACTGCACGGATTAAAGTTGTGCGAGGCAGTTTTGCAATATCTTCAATCGTGCGAAGTCCTAGACGTTCCAGCACTTCGGCAGTCTTTGGTCCTACTCCCCACATCGCAGAAATTGGCAAGGGATGCAAAAACTCAAGAATTCGATCACTTGTTATTTCAAGCATTCCATTTGGTTTGCAATGAGTTGATGCAAGCTTTGCAATGAACTTGGATGGTGCGATTCCGACTGAACAGGTAATGCCTTCTTGTGCTTCAACCCGTGCACGAATTGCTGTTGCGATCTCACGTCCTGTACCCAGTAACTTCTTTGCACCTGTGACATCTAGAAAAGCTTCATCAACTGATACTGGTTCGACGTTAGGTGTGAAGCTTTCAAAGATCTCCATGATGTGGCCAGAGACCTCTTGGTAGCGGGCCATATCAACAGGTAGAAAGATTGCATGTGGTGCTAATCGGCGTG
>JBAXPH010000106.1:0-2282 GCA_037132355.1 Actinomycetes bacterium | reverse complement strand
CACCAGCTGAACGAGCAATCTTTGCTCCTCCACCTGGACGAAGTTCAATTGCGTGCACAGTTGTTCCCACTGGAATATTACGAAGTGGCAAGTTATTACCAGGCTTGATATCGGCCTTTGGACCGTTTTCAATCATGGCGCCTTGAACCAACTTGTCTGGTGCAATGATGTAACGCTTTTCTCCATCTGCGTAATGCAGAAGAGCAATGCGAGCAGTGCGGTTTGGGTCGTACTCGATGTGAGCAACCTTTGCCGGAATGCCATCTTTGTCATTGCGAACAAAATCGATAAGACGGTACGCACGCTTGTGTCCGCCACCTTGGTGACGAATAGTGATGCGACCTTGGTTGTTACGTCCACCCTTTGAGTGAATTGGACGAACAAGTGACTTTTCAGGAGTCGAGCGAGTGATTTCAGCGAAATCAGGAACGCTTGCGCCGCGTTGACCAGGGGTCGTTGGCTTTAATTTACGAAGTGCCATGATGATCCTTTTCTTTTCAAGGTCCAGTTCCGATTAGGAAACCGGTCCTCCGAAAATGTCGATGCGGTCGCCAGCTGCAACTTGAACAATCGCGCGCTTGGTGTCTTTACGCTTTCCATCACCAAAACGAGTCTTCTTGTTCTTGCCCTGACGGTTCATTGTGTTAACGCTTACTACCTTCACGCCGAATACCTTTTCAACAGCGATCTTGATCTCTGTCTTATTAGCATCTGGTGCAACGATGAATGTGTACTTGTTCTCATCAAGCAACCCGTAGCTCTTTTCAGAAACTACTGGAGCAACTAGAACGTCGCGGTAATCTTTCATGCGCTGACCTCACTTTCGCGTGCAACTGATGTAGTTCCCTTGCCCTTTGAAGGAGCCTTTAGGAAATCTTTGATCGCAGTTTCTGAGAAAACAACGTCATCACTCTTGAGGATGTCGTACGCATTCAACTGATCTGGAACAAGAAGGTGTAGATCATCAGCGTTACGAAGTGAACGCCATGCAAGATCCTCAGTACGTGAAACAACTACAAGAAGATTCTTGCGATCGCTGAACTGACGAACTGCTGCAATTGCTGACTTTGTTGAAGCAGCTGTTGCGATTGAATCCAGCACGTGAATACGATCATTGCGCTGGCGGTCTGAAAGAACTCCGCGTAGTGCTGCAGCAATCATCTTCTTTGGTGTGCGTTGGAAATATGTACGTGGGCGAACAGCATGTGCTGCACCACCACCGCGTTGTAGCGGAGCACGAACAGAACCCTGACGAGCACGGCCTGTTCCCTTCTGCTTGAACGGCTTCTTACCTGAACCAGATGTTTCGCCACGGTTCTTAGCCTTTTGTGTTCCCTGGCGAGCAGCTGCAAGTTGAGCTGTTACTACCTGGTGAATTAAAGGAATATTTGTTTGAACATCGAAGATGTCAGTTGGTAGATCTACTGATCCAACCTTCTTGCCTTCTGCGTTCTTTACTTCAACAGTAAGCGCCATGATTAGTTGCCAGCCTTTCCTGCTGTTTCATAGATCGCGTGCTTAGCTGCAGAGCGGATGAAAACAAGCTGTCCGTCTGGGCCAGGAACTGATCCCTTAATAAGAAGTAAGTTGCGGTCTGCATCAACAGAGTGCACAACAAGGTTCTGAGTTGTAACGCGAACGCCACCCATAACACCTGACATACGCATACCCTTGAAAACACGACCTGGTGTTGAACATGCACCGATTGAACCTGGCATACGGTGCTTACGATCTACACCGTGAGATGAACCAAGACCACCGAAACCGTGGCGCTTCATAACACCAGCAGTTCCTTTACCTGTGCTTGTTCCAGTTGCATCAACTAATTCGCCAGCTGCGAAAACTGATGCACCAAGTTCTTGTCCAACTGTGTAGTTAGTTGTATCAAGTGTGCGAAGTTCTGCTACTGAACGGCGTGGTGTAACACCAGCCTTTGCGAAGTGGCCTGCAAGTGGCTTTGTAATTTTCTTTGGGTCGATTGCACCGAACGCGATCTGAACAGCTGAGTAACCATCTTTCTCAGGTGTACGGATCTGAGTCACAACGCATGGACCTGCTTCAACAACGGTTACTGGAACCATCTTGTTGTTAGCATCAAAAACTTGGGTCATACCAAGCTTCTTACCGAGGACGCCCTTGATGGACGATCCAGCTGCTTGAGTTGTAAAAGTCATTGTTGTCGTCCTTTCCTTAGAGCTTAATCTCGATGTCGACGCCAGCTGGCAAGTCAAGACGCATCAATGAATCAACAGTCTTAGGTGTTGGGTCGATGATGTCGATTA
>JBAXPH010000105.1:0-2300 GCA_037132355.1 Actinomycetes bacterium | reverse complement strand
GAAATACCGGAACTCTGGTGCGAACCGGATATAGCTTTATTGGCTGGGGAATTAGTTCAACAGACACTGTCAATCAATATGTATCTGGAAACACATTCACTGTTGGAACAAACAACATCGCATTCTGGGCTCGTTGGTCTGCAAATACCTACAGAGTCACCTTCAATGCTAATGGCGGAACTGGTGCTCCAAGCAAGGCTTATGACGATTACACAACTGCTGGCACGGCAATTGCTTTGGCTACAAGAGGAACTTTGGCAAAGACTGGTTACAACTTTAACGGTTGGGGACTAACTGCAGTATCAACTCCGGTCGCAGATCCATTCACAACCACAGCTAATGTTGAACTGTATGCACAGTGGACAATCGCAAATTTTGCAGTCACATATGCTGCAGGTACATACGGAAGCGGAACAGTACCTACTCAGGCAAACGTTAACTACGGATCAAACTTTACCGTTGCACCATCGACAGGATTGACCGGAAGTGATGGAACTAATCCATATGCATTTGTGTCCTGGAGTGATGGAACAAAGACCTATGCCCCGGGCCAGAGTATTCTTATGGGGGCAGGCGCTGTAACTTTAACCGCGCAGTGGACCCGTGTTTACAATGTTAAGTACTCCTTTAACGGCGGAAGCGTTTCAACTCCTATCTCAGATCAGCAAAAGATTTCAGGGGACACGATCGTAATTAGCGCTGTTGTACCTACTCGCGACGGCTATGAATTCTCATCTTGGAAAGATCAAAGTGGGGAAGATGCAACAGCAGGAGCCAACTATGTAGTGCGCGATAACCATTACTTGTTGTATGCCCAGTGGACAGCAAAGCCTTACACCGTCACTTATGATGTAAATGGTGGCAATTCTGTTGTTCCAACCCAGGCAAATCGCACAATCGGTCAGATCTTTACGGTTGCAGCTGCTCCAACAAAGAATGGCCATAATTTTGTGTACTGGAGCGATGGCACAAAGAATTACAACGCAGGTGCTGATTACGAAGTTGGAACAAACAACATAACGCTGCAGGCAATTTGGACTCCACAGATCTATCAAATTTCCTATAGCTTCAATGGTGGTACTGGAACACCAATTGCAGCGCAAAACTATACATTTGGTACCGGTGCTGCGACCTTGCCAGCTTCTGGCCCATCCCGACAAGAATTTAGTTTTAGAGGTTGGTCAAACAGCCCTACGGCTACAACTGGTGTATTTTCATATGAACCAAGTGGAAACATTTTGTTGCACGCAGTGTGGGTCACTTCGGTCTATCGCTTAACCTTCAATGCAGGTAGCGGTATCAGCGATACTGCAACGGCAACTGTGACAATTGGTCAATCAATGACTTTGCCAGGTGCCACTAGAGCTAATTACACATTGCAAGGTTGGTCTATTGCGCCAACTGGCGGAACTCTGCTTCTGACAACTAGCCCTTACACGCCAACAACTGATGCAACCCTGTATGCGCAGTGGGCACCTCAAATATTCACTGTTACCTATAACGGCAATGGCGGAACAGCTGGAAAAGTTTCTGACTCAATCAGTTACACCTCTCAAACGCCGATCCCACTACCTTCTGCAACTAGAACAAGTTATGTCTTTAATGGTTGGTACTCCCAAGCATCAGGTGGATATTTGCTGGGAAATGCAGGCACAAACTATTCACCGACCGGTTCAGTTACGGCATATGCGCAGTGGATTCAAGGATCATTGAGCGGGATGGGTCCTGCAACATTGATTGCACAGATAACGGTTCGAGATGGAATTAATACAGGGTTTACTGCAGGCTGCAATGGAAGTACGGCAACAGTTACTTATACAGCTGGCGCTCTTCCTGACGGCACAGTGATTACTGCTTATTTGGAAAACTCAACGGCTCGAGTGACATCACTGTTGCTAACTCCAGCATCCCCAATTCTTTCCTTGATTATTGCTTGGGTTGCACCTGATGGAACTGTTCCAGAGACTGCTGCCGGTAAGCCAATTGTTATGACGGTTACCAATTCAAGTATTACCGCTGGATCAAAGATTTATGGATTAGTTGGCAATCAACCAGATCTCTTAGGAGTTGCACTAGTAGATGGTCAAGTTCAGGTTTCTATTACAAAGGATCCTGCAGTTGTAGTTGCAATGGTTGCACCAGATGCTCCAACTAGCGTTACCGCAACGGCAATTAACGAAAGTTCTGCAACCATTTCATGGACTGCATCTGCTATCAATGGTGGTTCTGCAATTATCAAATACGTAGCAACAGCCGGTGCTGGAAAGTCTTGTGAGTCAGTAACGACAAGTTGCGTTATC
>JBAXPH010000104.1:0-2408 GCA_037132355.1 Actinomycetes bacterium | reverse complement strand
CGCTTCTGGGTTCCTTTTTATCGTTTCATTAAAGTTTATTTAAAGGTTGAAAAAGTTGTTGTTGAAGGCCCAGGTGTTGTTTCAGTAATCATGAAGGGGTATCACCTTGATACTTTAAATGCTCAAGGTGGACAGTTCTTTGGGTGGCGCTTTTTGGCAAAGGGACACTTCTTGATGTCACATCCTTTTTCTTTGTCAGCTGCTCCTACCGAAAAGCATTTGCGAATTACTGTTAAAGATTTAGGAGATCATTCGCGTTCATTGGCAATGATTAAGCCGGGCACGCGAGTATTTGTTGAAGGCCCTTATGGTGCATTTACTGCGGGTAGATCAACGCAACCACACGTTGTATTAGTAGGCGGTGGCGTAGGTATTACGCCGGTGCGAGCACTGATGGATGAGTTCGGCGGTGGTGCGCAGCTAGATGTTATTTTCCGTGCATCAAAGGAAGAAGATTTAGTACTGAAGAAGGAAATGGATTACTTGGCATTTAATAGCGGTGGATCAATCAGGGTTCATTACTTGGTGGGGCCGCGCAAAAACCATCCGATGAGTGCGGCATCGCTAAAGGCGTTAGTGCCGACTTTTGCAGATAGCGATATTTATATGTGTGGGCCAGAGCCGTTGGTTAGTGCTGTGCGCAAGGCTGCTGAGGACTTGGGAGTGCCAAAGAACCGAATTCATGATGAGGCCTTTGCATTCCACAAGGAGTAGCAGTTCTGTAGGACTCTGCGCTTGTACTGCGGGCGTTCTCAGAAAACTTTCAGGTGAGTAGGCTTATATACAGGTAATTGATCCTGTCGAGGGTTCAGGCTAGAGGTAGCACGAAGTGAGGGTATGAGATGAAGCGGGCGCTGTTAATTGCAGGTGGCACAGTCGGTGGACTTGGTGCTGTCATGGCAATTACGCCGCCACAACTTAGTTCTAGCGGCGGGATAAACATCGCTGGTGGAGCTGCAATGGGTAACGGTGGCGCAACAGCGTCTGCTTCATCATCAACTTCTACAAAGGCTGTTGCAACACAAACAGCCGCCACACAAACGCCAACTAAAACTTCGAAGCCAGTTGCAACAAAGAAGGCAAGTGCGCAGGCAAGTGCAAGTGCATCAGCAACAGCTAGCGCGACAGCTAGTGCGACTGCTTCTGCAACACCCACTGCAACAGCAACTCACAGTGCAACTCCAGCAGCAGCTGCAACACACAGTGCGTCACCTGCCGCACCTGTATCAAAGTCAGGAACATTTACGGGTCCTGCAGTTTTTGTAAATTACGGAACTGTTCAAGTAAAAATTACTGTCTCAAATGGTCACATCACAGATGCAGTTGCTGTGCAGGCACCTAGTGGTCGCAATGATCGCTATACACAAATGGCTGTTCCGATTTTGAAGCAACAGACATTGGCTGCGCAAAGTGCAAATATCAAGGGCGCATCTGGCGCGTCATATACAAGCTATGGCTGGTTTAAGTCATTGCAAGGAGCGCTCGCTGACGCTGGTTTGTAAGCGTTTTACATAGGCCAGATACAGTTACCGCATGAATCAATTGCGTCGACAGTTTCCTGTGTGGGGAACGATTGTGGATGTGGATTGTTCTGGGGCCAATGTCAGTGGCGCACAATTAGATGCGGCTATGGAATCAGTTATTACTTTTTGCGAAAATGTGGATCGGGATTTTTCGACGTATAAAGATGGCTCGTGGGTTTCGCGGTTGCGTCGGCGCGAGGTGCCGATCGAAGAATGTCCTGATGATGTTATTGAGGTGTGGGATTTATGCGCGCAAGCAAAGTGGTTAACTGACGGGGCTTTTGATCCGTGGGCCGTTGCTGGTGGTTTTGATCCATCGGGATTGGTAAAAGGCTGGGCTGCCGATAAGTGTGCAGACATGTTGGTTGCAGCAGGGGCTGATCACGTGCAAGTAAATGCAGCTGGCGATTTAGCGTTGCGCGGCGGGTTTGTAGATAGTGATGGTGTTGTTAAGCCGTGGCCAATTGGCGTTGTTAATCCCAATAACAAATTAGAAGTAGTAAAGGTTTATGAAATTACCGATGGCGCAATTGCAACATCTGGCACCTACGAACGAGGCGCTCATATCCATGATCCACTGACCGGAATGATTGCAATCGGTGCTGCATCTGCAACTGTGGTTGGGCCCTTGGGCTGGCTGTGTGATGCCATGGCAACGGCAGTCATGGTGGGCGGAACAGACTCAGTTTCCTGGTTCGGCCAAGATGAACTTTTGGGGTATCAGCTATTTGGGGTAACTCGACATGAAGATACTGCGTGGGAGATTTAGGATGCTCACTATGCGTAAGCGGGTCTCCACATTCATAGCGATTGTTTTTGCGATCGCTTCATTGGGGTTGGCTCCTGCTTACGCCGTTGATCAAAGAGTTATAGATGTTGTTGCTG
>JBAXPH010000103.1:0-2449 GCA_037132355.1 Actinomycetes bacterium | reverse complement strand
ATCCGGCTTATAGGGCGACTCTTCTTTAATTTTATAGTTCGTGCAGTCAATTTGCGCTCACTTTGCCTCAAAATATTTGTACAAGTTGTTACATAACCTGTCGCAGATTGAGATGTTTTTATGGGGAAACCATGGGCAAATATGGGCAGTCTTATGGGCAGGTTTGAACTACAAACAACTTCACAGAGTTGTTTGTATGTCAGCCAATTGTTGAGGCTTATAGGGCGACTCTTCTTTTTGAACTTGATATCAAGGATTACAGAAATTGCATTGTGCTGGATTCAATGTGGAAGAAAGGACCCTGCCTAGTTCAGTGTGATCACATTTAACGCAACCTAACTTCTCCTGGCGGATTGCATCTGGATTGTTTAGTTCGCATTCAGAACAATTAAGTCCTTTCTCATAACCCACACGACCCCATCCGGGAATCTGGCAATTAGGGCATAGCTGACTTACTCGCTTTACTAGTAATTTGGCGACTTCTTCAATGTTTCTCTGGCGCGTTGGAGAGTGCATGGCACGCAGGTCCGATTCAAGAACAACAAAACCGTTGTATGAGTGTTTAGAAATCTTCTCAATAGCTGCCATTAGCTGCTCGTGATTGTTTATTCCTTTGATGCAATTACTAGTTATTTGCGTATTGGGTCTAACAATTAAAGCATGATTAGGAAAATCGGCTTTTTTCAAAAAGGAGGTTAAGTCTTGACCAGGAGCTGCTGTGATTGCTGCGGCAGTAATATCAAATGATCTATAAGTTTCTGAGATAACAATCCCTATTTCATCATCGACGAGTACTAAATGCTCAATGCTTGAGTGAATAAAGGGAACAATTGGATCTGGACCCACCGATCCCTCTGATGCAATACCAATTAATATGCCTGTTTCTTTCATGCCAAGTCTGGCCTTTTGTATTGCTGTCTCAAGAGGTGGTGCAATTCGTTCAATTTCTCCTGAAAAGGTTCCTAATTTGTCGGTATCTAGATTTACTTCAAAAAGTTCACAGCCGACAGACTCATCAAATGCAGGTTTGATTAGCCTTAATTTTTCATGTTTGGTTGTGAGTGCGATTCTCTTACGAAAATAGGGGTGTGCGCTCAAGAAAACTACCTCAAGTAAATATCTTCAATAATGAACTGATTGGTTTGCTTGCCTCTGAAGGATGGCGAAATTTGAGTCCAGTATTTACTTTGTAACTATTCCTGCGGCCAATGCGAGTAATTGTGACGTAGCCATATTCTTCGAGATCCGCGAGTATTGCCTGCACGCTTCGCTCTGTGATCCCTACGGTGTCCGCGATATCGCGAACACGTGAATCGGGGTAGCGACTCAAGTGGACAAGAACGTGTCCGTGGTTAGAGAGAAAGGTCCACTCACGACTAATTTCTGATGCTGGAGTCATAGGCAGAATCATACCAGTAATTTGATACCTGAATTGAATTTCTGCTATTGTGACCCGACCAAAGTAATGGAGCCCAGCATGGATTCAACTTCAGCAACAATCACAAACCTGACCTCAGTTGCAGTGCTGGTTTTCATCCTTGGCTTCATAGGAGCCAGAATAAAAAGCGATGTCCGTATTCCAGAGCAGATCTATCAAATGATCTCTATTTTTCTCCTCTTTGGAATTGGAATCAAAGGTGGGCACGCATTACGAGAGGTCTCTTTTACAAGCTTTGCTGGCCCAGCCCTAGTCACGCTTGGACTTGGAATTCTCATTCCGTTCATTGCATTCGCAACACTTAAGTTAGTGCGAAAAATCAATGATCTAGATAGAGGCGCAATCGCAGCTCATTACGGATCTACATCACTGGTAACTTTCACAGCGGCACTTCTCTTTCTAGAAAACAGTGGAATCGAAGTTGAAGGGTTTGCTACAGCGCTTCTTACAATCATGGAAGTTCCAGGAATTGTTGTAGGTGTGTATTTAGGTTCTCGCCACCGAGATAAGAGTGTGCAATGGGCAAAGACTCTGCATGAAGTTGTGACAGGAAAAACCATTCTGTTGCTAGTTGGTGGGTTAGCGATAGGTGCCTTGACTAGCGATGCCGGCTTTATGAACGTGGCACCGTTCTTTATCGATCTTCAATCTGGATTCTTGGCTCTGTTCTTGTTACACCTTGGCTACTTAGCCGGAAGTAACTGGGGAGAGATCAAGAAGGTAGGTGCAATGGTTGGTGTATTTGCAGTCATCTTCCCGATCTTTGCAGGAACTTTAGGGGTTGTTGCAGGAAACATGGTGGGGCTATCCGTGGGAGGTGCGACCATCCTTGGAGTTTTATGCGCAAGTGCTTCATACATCGCAGCTCCAGCTGCAGTTTCAGTCGGTTTACCAGAAGCAAATGCACCGCTTGCTTTAATGTCTAGCATCGGAGTTACATTCCCGTTTAATCTGCTTATTGGGATTCCGCTCTATTTAGAGATAGCAAAGAATCTGTCCGGCTTATAGGGC
>JBAXPH010000102.1:0-2469 GCA_037132355.1 Actinomycetes bacterium | reverse complement strand
TATTGGCCAACTGCAGAGTTATCGTAGTCGCTGGTTTGTTTACAGTGATGGAGATGTTTGCTGTTGTTAGCAAACCCGAGCTAGCCTGAGTTCCAGTAACAACGTATGTTGTAGTGGGCGACGATAACGTGGGAGTTCCCGAAATCTCTCCGGTTGTTGTGTTTAAATTCAAACCATTTGGCAGTGCCGGATTGATTGAATAACTGTTGATGTCACCGCCCGTTGAAACAGGGGTAGTTGTGGGCAGCGCAGTACCAGTAATCGTGGAACGCGACCCGCCCGAATAGCTAAATGCAGGAGGAGGTGGGGCTGCATAATCGGAAGTGGCTGTCACAGAATTGCCAGTATTTGACAGTCTTAGTGTCGATCCATTTCCAGTTAGATCACCAAGTCCGGATGGGGTTGAATTACTTTGCGGCTTAAATAGCGCTAAAACAGTTGCGCCAGCAGATACCGATGATCCAGTAACGGTAGTCGTCCAATCATAGGTTGGAATAAATGCAGTTGCTCCAAGTGCTGCCGTTGGATAAAGCGAACCTGCTGTGATACGCATCTGACTATAAGAAGCTTTAGAGGTAGACGCGCCTGAACCGAAACTACCAACTCTAAGCACATTCATAGAAAGTGTTGAACTGCTAACAACTTCATATGAAGAAACAACTTTTCCATCAATGAACATAATTTGGCGTTGAGTAGTCGCGGTAAGATATGACTTCTGCATTGCCAAATGTGTCCACTGTCCCCTGGGAATAACAATCAGAGGACAAGTTGCTGCAGTTCCAGTACTGCCGTCGCAACGAGGATGGGATGCCCCATTACTATTGTTGGTCATGTAGTAGGAGCCATACCTGGAATCCCACGTACCTGTACGTTGGTTCCATTGATCAGTAGTGCCGCCAGAGAAGTCCAAACGACCGTAGTCTTGGGCGCCAGTCGCAACAGTATTCGTTGCCGGATCGATTTTTATCCAAGCTTCGACGGTATATGCGCTGTTGTTCATAATTGCTTTGGCCGTTGGCATTTCAATAATTAGACCATTGTCTGCGCCAGTAACTGTGAAACTTCCTGGCCCAGCAACAGTGCCAGTAACTGCCGTTGAAATAGCAGCGTCATATGAATTTGAGTCAGTTGGCGTAATTGTTGCTGTTATCGAATAGGAACCAGATGCTGGGGTCCATGCACACGTAGCCGTGTATGGTCCTGAACCAGTTGTATTTTTATTTATACATCCAGAAATGCTGCCACTGTTATTTTGAAAAGAAATTACTCCTGGGGCTGAGGAGCTTGCATTGATCGTGTTCGCGACGCCTGTAGAGGGTGGGGTTGCAAATGTGGTGGTCACAGTGGGAGTAAGTTTTGAAACTTGCAGAACAAAATTTGCACTTGACGAATTGCTTGCGCCATCAATGGCATTAATGGTGTAGGTATACGTGCCAAAAGCGGATGGCGCGGTTCCTGAAATTACGCCAGTTGTGGTGTTTAAATTCAAAGTACCTGGCAATGGAGTTCCGGCACTGACTGAATAGGCCGTAACTGTTGAGCCAGTACTTACCGGAGTCACTGATACTGAAGTGCTTGGAAGAGTGGTGGTAGCGGCATACGAGATTGCGGGCCCTGCCGCAGTTAAAGCAGGCCCGCTGCTACTTGTCGTAGGAGAGTTGTAAGCCGTAAGTGTGTAGCCCCATGTTGAAGCATCTGTCAAAAGATTATTTCGATTATTCAATAACAACGCAGTTTGCGTGCCCGTAATTGCTGCGATGTTAGTTGATGATGATTGAGTTGCGGCCAAGTAATTAACTGGGACTGTGAAATTTGCCGCTGTGGTGCTTGTTCCACCGTAAACTGCAACACCTTTAACAATTCTTAAATTGCTCAGGCAGCCGTTAAACCATTCATTAGCATTGGCCATACCAATAGTGAGATTTGATGTACCGGTGACGCTATGCGTGGCCGTGTTCGTTGCAAGTAGATAGCCATCTTCGTAAATTCGCTGGTTTGTTCCGTCGAATTGTGCGACTACATGGTGCCAGGCGTTATTGAATGCAACACTGTTTCTTGTAGTAGCAACTAGATCGGACTGCCAGTGATAATTGCGATAGCCCTGTGGGCTGCTGCTCATGGCAAGTACGTTTGACTGCCCCGCCAAGCCATATGTACCCCATCCGGCAATTCCGCCAAGATTCACGGTGCCTGATTTAACAAATGCTTCAATCGTGTAAGCAGTGTTACCGGTGGGCAAGTTGGTATTCGAAGTCAGTCCCAGATATTGATTAGTTCCATTAAAACAAATTGCATTCTCCGGAAAAGCCGCATTGGCCTGCTCGAGGAGACTTGGCGCCATCACGCTCGGGATGAAAGAAATTAGCGAGCCCACTAGCGAGGCAACAACTACCCGCGAGATTTTTGAGCGCAATGTAAGTCGAGCTTGCTTGGCACCAAAAGAAAACACGTTAAGCACGGGACCCCTTG
>JBAXPH010000101.1:0-2553 GCA_037132355.1 Actinomycetes bacterium | reverse complement strand
TAAAGAAGGTAAAGCCTTCTGTTCGCATCATCAACGCTGCTCGTGGTGGCGTACTTGATGAAGCAGCACTATTTGATGCAATCACCCAAGGTCGTGTAGCAGGAGCAGGTCTTGATGTGTTCTCAACCGAACCATGCACAGACTCACCGTTATTTACTTTGGACCAAGTTGTTGCAACGCCACATTTAGGTGCATCAACTGACGAAGCGCAAGAGCGTGCAGGAATTGCTGTTGCTGTGTCAGTGCGCAAAGCACTTGCCGGCGAACTAGTACCTGATGCGGTTAACGTTAAGGGTGGAGCAATTCACGAAGAAATTCGTCCAAGCTTGCCGTTGGTTGAAAAAATGGCACAGATTGCAACCGCAATCGCAGGTGAAGCTCCAGTAAGTATGGACTTAACTGTCAGAGGCGATATTTCTGGCCATGATTCATCAATCCTTGCAACAAGTGCGCTCAAGGGTGCCCTTCTTGCCTGCGGACTTTCAGATGTTACATATGTCAATGCACCAGCACTTGCTGCAGAGCGCGGCGTAACTTCTGCTGTTACAACAGATCCTGAAAGCCCTGAATACCGCAGCATGATTTCACTTCGCGCAGCTCTTGCAGATGGCAAGATCGTTACCGTTGATGGAACATTGATGGGCATTCGCAAAGTTGAAAAGATTATTGCAATTGATGGATTTGATCTCGATCTTCCACCAACTGAAAATCTTTTGTTCCTTCGTTACTCAGATAAGCCAGGTGTCGTTGGCGCTGTAGGAAACGCACTTGGAAAAGCTGGTATCAACATTGCAGGAATGCAAGTAGCACGTAGTACCGCTGGTGGCGATGCATTAATGGCCATTACCGTTGACTCACTTATAAGTGATGAACTAACCGCATCAGTTAAAAAGGAAACTGGAGCAGATGTGGTGCGCTCTGTAACTTTGGTGGGGTAATGACAACAATTAATTTGGCAGTTATTGCAGGCGATGGCATTGGCCCTGAGGTTGTTAACGAAGGCCTCAAGGTTCTAGATGTTGTTGCCAAAAAATATGGGGTTGAATTTAAAAAGACTTCTTATGATCTTGGCGCAGCGTTTTGGCACCGCACCGGTGAAGTTTTGCCTGATGCAACATTGGCAGAGCTGGCAAAGGCAGATGTAATTTTGCTGGGCGCAGTAGGGGATCCAACTGTTCCAAGTGGAGTGCTAGAGCGTGGTCTATTGCTCAAGCTTCGCTTTGCTTTTGATCACTACATCAATCTTCGCCCTGCTCGTTTGATGCCTGGTGTTACAGGTCCACTTGCAACTAAGGCGCCAATTGATTTTATTGTTGTCCGCGAGGGCACAGAAGGTCCTTACGTTGGAGCCGGTGGTGTCCTAGCCGAAGGAACAGATGCAGAAATTGCCACTGAAGAAAGTTTGAATACCCGCCGCGGCGCAGAACGAGTTATTCGCGATGCTTTTGAGCGTGCCTCAAAGCGTGATCGTAAGAAACTAACTCTGGTACATAAAAACAATGTACTAACTCGCGCTGGTGGTTTATGGACACGAACCTTTAACGAAGTCGCAAAAGAGTATCCAGCGATCACAACTGATTATTTGCACGTTGATGCCGCGTCAATGTTCTTTGTTACTAACCCAGAGCGATTTGATGTTGTTGTCACAGATAATTTGTTTGGAGACATCCTGACTGATATCGCAGCTGCAATTTGTGGCGGTATTGGACTTGCTGCTTCTGGAAACATTAATCCAACAGGTAAATTCCCATCAATGTTTGAACCGGTACACGGATCAGCTCCTGATATTGCTGGAAAGAATTTAGCTGATCCAACTGCAACGGTAATGTCAGTTGCCATGATGCTGGATCACCTTGGTTTTACTGATGCTGCTCGTGATGTTGAGCGAGTAGTTGCGGCAGATCTTTTGGCTCGCGGAGACAAGAAGCGCAGCACTAGTGAAGTTGGAGATGCGCTAGCAAGCGCTCTGTAATCTTATGAAAATCACTCTTAATCCACATGCGAAAGATGCAGCTACACGCGATGCGTTAGTTGCTGAAGGTGGATTTGGTAAGTACTACACCGATCACATGGTGATGTGCGAATGGAGTGAAAAGGATGGCTGGGGCGAACCGCACTTAATGCCATATGGTCCAATCTCATTGGATCCAGCAACTGCGGTCTTTCACTACGGCCAAGAAATTTTTGAAGGCATGAAAGCATACCGCCAACCAGATGGCTCAATTGCATTATTCCGTCCAACAGCAAATGCAAAACGTTTTGCTAATTCGGCACGTCGCTTAGCACTTCCAGAAATGCCCGTTAAATTATTTATGGAAACTGTCGAGGCACTGGTGAAGCAAGATGCTGGCTGGGTACCAAACAAAGTTGGCGAATCTTTGTATATCCGCCCATTCATGATTGCAACTGAGGTCGGACTTGGAGTTCGTCCTTCCAATAAGGCTACGTACCTTCTTATCGCAACCCCTGCCGGTGCTTACTTTGATCCATCAAAGGCGGTTTCTGTTTGGATTTCAACAGAATATGTTCGTGCTGCACAAGGTGGAACAGGTG
>JBAXPH010000100.1:0-2663 GCA_037132355.1 Actinomycetes bacterium | reverse complement strand
CCTTTTCAGTTGCTGACTTAATCATTTCGTAGTTTGAACCACCAAGTGCGGTCTTCAACTCTTCTAATGCAGCCTCAGTTTCTGTCTTCTTCTCAAGTGCGTCACCTTGTGACAACTTCTCTTCGTTGTCCTTGATGAACTTTTCAGTTGAGTAAAGAAGTGAATCTCCAGCGTTACGAATCTCTGCCTCTTCCTTGCGCTGACGATCTTCTTCTGCATGTGATTCAGCATCGGCCATCATGCGCTCGATCTCTTCCTTAGATAATGCAGATCCACCAGTGATGGTCATGCTCTGCTCTTTACCTGTTCCAAGATCCTTTGCAGATACGTGCACAATTCCGTTTGCATCGATGTCGAATGTGACTTCGATTTGTGGAACTCCACGAGGTGCTGGTGGCAAACCAGTTAGTTCAAACATTCCTAGCTTCTTGTTGTAAGCAGCCATTTCACGTTCGCCTTGGTATGCCTGGATTTGTACAGCAGGCTGATTGTCATCAGCTGTTGTAAATACTTCGCTGCGTTTTGTAGGAATTGTCGTGTTGCGCTCGATCAGACGAGTCATCACGCCACCCTTGGTTTCGATACCAAGTGACAGCGGAGTTACATCTAGGAGCAATACATCCTTTACTTCACCCTTTAAAACACCGGCTTGAAGGGATGCACCAACTGCAACAACCTCATCAGGGTTAACACCCTTGTTTGGCTCTTTGCCGCCCGTTAATTCTTTTACCAAATCAACAACAGCTGGCATACGAGTTGATCCACCGACTAGTACAACTGATTCAATCTTATTGATAGGAATTCCAGCATCTTTTAGAACTGCTTGGAATGGCTTCTTGCATCGCTCTAGTAGAGCAGCTGTCAATTGCTGGAACTGCGCACGTGTAATTGTTTCATCCATGAACAATGGATTCTTTTCAGAATCAACTGTGATGTATGGCAAATTCACTGACGCAGATTGTGATGATGACAATTCGATCTTTGCCTTTTCAGCAGCTTCACGAATACGTTGCATCGCCATCTTGTCTTTTGTTAAATCAATACCGTTTGCTGCACCAAATGTTTGTACTAGGTGATCAACAAGTGCCTGATCCCAGTCATCTCCACCGAGGTTGTTATCGCCGTTAGTTGCCTTAACTTCAACAACACCATCGCCGATTTCCAATAGTGAAACGTCAAATGTTCCACCGCCAAGGTCGAATACAAGAATTGTTTGTTCCTTGTCAGCCTTATCTAAACCATATGCGAGCGCTGCTGCAGTTGGCTCGTTGATAATGCGAAGAACATTGAGGCCAGCAATTTCGCCAGCTTCTTTTGTAGCTTGACGCTGTGCATCATTGAAGTATGCAGGGACAGTGATAACCGCATCGGTTACTGTCTCGCCTAAATAGCTTTCCGCATCTCGCTTTAGCTTCTGCAAAACACGTGCTGAAATTTCTTGTGATGTGTACTTCTTGCCATCAATATCGATAGTCCAGTTAGTACCCATGTGACGCTTAACGGAACGGATTGTGCGTTCTACGTTTGTTACTGATTGACGCTTGGCAACTTCGCCAACAAGGACTTCACCGTTTTTAGCAAAGGCCACGATCGATGGTGTTGTGCGCGCTCCTTCAGCATTGGCGATAACCGTTGGCTCGCCACCTTCAAGGACAGATACGCAGCTGTTAGTTGTACCGAGGTCGATTCCGACTGCTCTAGCCATTGTTTGTGCTCCTTTTATCCCGCTCGAGCCTGATTTAGGGTCGAGGATTGCTGAACCTGAGTCGATCTTACACAAAAGGTTGAGTCGTCGCGACTCAGGTTTCTATTTTAGAGAACCACGAGGTTAGAGAACTTATTCCCGAAGTCATTTATCTAACCTGGAACCTCGAACCACGCTGCGAAACCCGTTCGCTCGGACATACCCTCTCCCTATGAACCTCGCACTCGCAGGCCTTTCCTATGGCATCACCATTGTTGCCCTCCTCCTTCTTGCCGTCCGCACTAAAGCGCTGATCGGTATCTACAAGAAAGGTCAACCAGATCCAACGCGTAGCAATGACACAGCTAAGCGCTTGAAGATGGCAGCTGGTGAAATCTTTGGTCACACAAAGATGCTCAACTTCACCGTTGTTGGTTTTGCACACTGGTTTGTGATGGTCGGCTTTGTTGTTTTGTTTGGCACATTGGTCACTGCATACGGACAATTAATTGACCCACGATTTGCATTGCCAATTATCGGACATATGTGGATTTATGAATACATCACAGAATTAATTGCGTGGGCAACCGGTATCGGAATTGTTGCCCTAATTGGTATCCGCCAAGTAACACGCCTGCGCAACAAGCGGTCACGTTTTGCTGGTTCTGGAATGGGCAAGGCGTATTACGTTGAATTCACAATCGTCCTAATTGTTTTTTGTGTAATCGCACTTCGCGGACTTGAAGGCGCGTTGTCTGATGAAACTAAGTGGAATCGCCACTACATCACAACTTGGTTTATCGCCTCAATGTTTAAATCAATGACGCTGTCGCAACTAACATCATGGATTCAGATTGTTGCCACGATCAAAATTGTTGGCTCAATGCTGTGGTTTATTGTTATTGCAACCAATTTAACAATGGGCATTGCTTGGCACCGCTTCTTGGCACCATTTAATATTTTCTATCGCCGTAACGCG
>JBAXPH010000099.1:0-2850 GCA_037132355.1 Actinomycetes bacterium | reverse complement strand
CTGAAAGGTTAGAAATTATGCTCGCCGCCCACATGCGGTTAAAGGCTGGACCCATAAATCAAAGGCTAACTCAGCTACCTACCTACTTATTACGCCAAGTTCTGCTTGATTTGTTCTGCGTGGTTGTTGGCATGACGGGTGTACGTCTCGAGCCAACGCTTCAATGAATACTCACCTGCTTCTGTATGAGTTCCCGTTAACTCTAGTTGCTCTGGCTTTAATCGCTTGATGATGTCTAATGATCCGGCGCGAACTGCGGCGAAAACTGCAATTGAATTTTCAACGGGTAAATCTGTATATCCAAGGGTTGCATCTTTTGCCCACAAATTTTCGTCGTATCCCTGAATAACTGGATTTGGTTCGGCCACCAATCGACGCAGGCGTGCATATGACTGCGCCTCACTATCTGCACAGTGGTGGATGACTTGGCGAGAACTCCAGTTTTCGCCATCGTTCACATCCAGCTTATTTTCAGGCACAGAAGTGGCTATCTGAAGGAACTCTTTGGTCGCTGCTTCATAGGCTGCGGCGATCTCTTGAATATTCATGGCTACCCAATCTTTACGATCTGATGTGAATGCGTTTCGATCATGTGCCCGTCATCGCCCACTTTGTCGACCAACAGGACAATGATTACGACCAATAGTCCAGCAATAATGCCCAACAATAAGCCGGATTTCTTATCTAAGTTGATCTGCACCTGATCCTCTTTCTCTCGATTCTTTAGTGTAGCCCTGGAATCGAATAAGTAGGAAGAGGTAAAAGTTGGTTTTAGGCTGGGAACTCGCCCTTAACAAGGAAGTACACACGGCGGGCAACTGCAACAGCGTGGTCTGCAAAACGCTCGTAGTAACGGCCTAGCAAAGTAAGGTCGATCGCTGATTCGATCGTGATTCCGGGGCCGTTGGTGATGATGCCTGAAATAACTTTTCTATGTAGGTCGTCCATTTCATCATCATCTTTTTCAACCTGTAGCGCCATATCGGTATCTCTGGTTGTAATTACTGTTGCAACCTTGGTAGAAAGTTTTTCTGCAACATAGCCCATTTCTGTAAATGCTAAAACTAAATCCGCAGGGATTGCATTATTTGGATGACGCAGACGTGCGACCTTTGCGATGTGGTGTGAAAGATCCCCCATACGTTCTAAATCAGCACTCATGCGAAGTGCGGTAATGAGTGCGCGAAGATCTGATGCAACTGGTTGTTGGCGGGCAATGATGTCAATGATTCGGGTATCAAGATCGTGTTGATAGTCATCAATTTTTGCATCAGTTGCGATAACTTCTTCGGCCAGTTTGAGGTCGGCAGTGAGCAGCGCTTTCGAAGACTTGACGATTGATTCAGAAACCATGTTTGTTAGGTCGACTAAGGATTGTGAAACACCGTCGAGCTCGTCCTGAAACGCTGATCTAATAAGGGCCATGGGTGCAACCTAAGGCTCAATGGTTAACATATGCAATCTATTGGGTTAACGAGCGGTAAACTGGGGTTTTGGAGCGATAGAGTTTCATTATGAGGTTAAAGCGCAGGGTTATAGACGTCGCTGCAGACCCTCGCCTTCTGCCAGACATGCTGATAAGTACTCTCAATAACCTTGATGGTGAAGCTCTAGTTCTAGCTCCAGGAGAACTTCCAATTTTTGAATCATCTGGAATAGAGCGCCTTGGAATTTTGAAGGATGGCCGCATTGATAGCCCAGAATTGCTAGCAACAATAAGAGTAGTACGTCGTACAAATACCAAGCACACGGGGCGGATAGATATTCCACGCGGGCCAATTGGCGAAGGTATTCACGAATTAACAGTAAATATTTTTCCTTTAACCGAAGGTGATCTTGTCATTGTTTTAATTTCAGATGAAAGCGAAGCTCAACGCGTGCACGAAATTCGCCGTGATTTTGTCGCAAACATTTCACACGAACTAAAGACTCCTATCGGCGCACTGTCACTATTAAGCGAAGCTGTATTAGGAGCAAAGGATGAGCCGGAAGCGGTCACGATGTTTGCTACACGCATGCAATCAGAGTCGAAGCGATTGACAGATTTAGTGCAAGAAATTATTAACCTATCGCGTATTCAAGATTCTGATCCTTTGCAAGTTGCAGAGGAAGTAGAAGTTGGATACTTAGTGAAAGAGGCAATAGATCAAAGTCAGATTAACGCTGAAAACCGGCACATCACAGTTAATTTTCAGGAAGAAAAGAATTTGTTTGTGTGGGGCGACCGCGATCAACTGACCATGGCCATCCAAAATCTTATTGATAACGCGGTTAATTACTCCCCCGAAAACACAAAGGTTGCGGTAACAAGCAAGTTAGTTGATGGCATTGTTGAAATTTCAGTTACTGATCAAGGTATTGGTATCCCTGAATCTGATTTATTACGAATCTTTGAACGTTTCTACAGAGTAGATCCAGCACGCTCTCGCCAAACCGGCGGAACTGGCTTAGGTCTTTCGATTGTTAAGCACGTTGCCTCAAAGCATGGCGGCGATGTGAAGGTCTGGAGCGCAGAAAATATCGGAAGTACATTCACTTTACTTTTGCCCATTTATAACAAACAAGCGGAGGCCAATTAATGTCCAAGATTCTCATCGTAGAAGATGAAGCATCATTTTCAGAAGCACTGGCATTCCTACTTGGCAAAGAGGGATTTGAAACTTTGGTAGCTGAAGATGGCCGCAAAGCCCTTGAAATCTTTGCAAAAGAAGGCGCTGACTTAATCCTGTTGGATCTCATGATTCCTGAAGTTTCAGGTGTTGAGGTATGCCGAACAATTCGCACAACTTCACAAGTTCCAATCATTATGCTGACTGCAAAGGATGCTGAGATCGACAAGGTTGTAGGACT
>JBAXPH010000098.1:0-2859 GCA_037132355.1 Actinomycetes bacterium | reverse complement strand
CGAGCGCGACCATGTGCAGAAGTTGTAATCACGCCTGCTTGGCTACCAGTGAAAGAAAGAGCTTCGTGGCCTAAGTTGTTAATTGCCATTGCAAGAAGTGCCATTGAAATTCGTTCACCGGCAGTTAGCAACATATCTAATTCGCGGCCCTGAGGAATAGGAGTGATTTGTTCAGCCAGATCAATCAATTCATCAGTGGTATCGCCCATGGCAGAAACCACTACAACAACCTGATTGCCATCCCGTTTTGCAGCCACAATTCTGGCTGCCACGCGCTTCATGCCCTCGGCATCTGCTACCGATGAGCCGCCGTACTTCTGAACAATTAACCCCATGGCTCAATCATGAAGCACAAAATCCTGTGGGGCTACCTGATTTCCTTTTTTTCCCAAATAATGAGACGTAAGACATCTCAATTAATGAGATTAAACATCCCTACGGCCCTCAAAGGCTCGTCCAAGGGTAACTTCATCGGCATATTCCAAATCTCCGCCTACTGGCAAGCCGCTGGCCAAGCGCGACACCTTTATATCCATCGGCTTAATCAAACGGGATAGATAAGTAGCTGTCGCTTCACCTTCTAGGTTTGGATCCGTCGCCAAAATAACTTCGACGATTCCGGCATCTGCCAACCGAACCATTAATTCACGAATGCGAAGTTGTTCAGGACCAATGCCATCGATCGGACTAATTGCGCCACCAAGTACATGATACTTACCGCGAAATTCGCGAGTACGTTCAATTGCAATTACATCTTTGCTTTCCTCAACAACGCAGATGATGGTGTTATCACGGCGAGGGTCACGACAAATACGGCATTCATCTTCTTCGGAAACATTGCCGCAGACTGTACAAAACTTCACACGCTCTTTAACCACACGAATTGAATCTACGAGTGCTGATGCAACTTCGGAATCAGATTGCAAGATGTGAAAAGCGATTCGCTGCGCGCTCTTTGGGCCAATTCCTGGCAGGCGACCTAGTGCATCAATTAAATCTTGAATTGCACCTTCATACATTCCTGACATCTATTACTTACCTTCAACAATTTTTGCGCCAAGTTCTTTTGCAAGTAATGCAGCACCTGACAACAGCACGGCATCATTTGGTGCTTCAGAAGTTCTTGTCTCTCGCGCTGCAGGCGTATTTGTATCAATAGATGGATCAACAACAACTGCAATCTTTCGATCCAATCCCACCACATCAATAAATGCGTTGCGCAAAATCACATCAGATTCAGATCTTTCAAAACTTTCCTTCGCACCAGCATTAACAATGCCAATCGTGATCGCACTTTCATCAACAGACAGCACCTGCGCACTTGCTGACAGCAACGACCAAGTCAGCCTACGACGCTTCTTTACATCTTCAATAACATCCGGCCATGCTCGTCTAAGTGCGGCAATATCAAAATTGCCCGGAACATTCGCCTTAGGTGCGGCGACCGGGGCGGATTCCTTTTCTTTAGCAGGAGGTGTTTCCTCTTGCGCTTTAGAAGGAGTGACATCAGAAACCGAGTGAGTGGAGGTTGCTCTTTCTTTTGGCTCCACGGCTCGTGTTTCTGAAGAACGACTGGATGTAAGAGGAGCAATGTTTTCTGCACGTTCAAGACGCTCAATACGCGACAACATCCCTGCTTCTGTGTTGTCCCCAATTGGCAACAAAATGCGCCCGCAAATGAGCTCCAAGATCAAGCGCGGCGCAGTAGCCCCACGCATTTGGGTTAAACCCTCTGCTGCAATATCTGCTGCTCGTGAAAGATTTGCAGTTCCAATTCTGTTTGCCTGATTGCGCATGCGTTCCATTTGATCATCTGGCATATCGCGCAAGATTGAATTAGCTGTTGAATCCTTAAGTGCATCAACAATCATTAAGTCGCGAATACGTTCCAACATATCGCTAGTGAATCTGCGTGGATCATGTCCTGATTCGATAACACGATCAATAGTCTTAAACAACGTTGCACCATCATGGGCGGCAATCGCATCGATGGCATCATCTAGTAGCGCACCATCAGTGAACCCAAGTAATTGAATTGCAATTTCATAGCTGACGCCATCTTTGCCAGCACCAGCTAATAACTGCCCCAACACGGAAAGTGCATCACGAACTGAGCCCCCAGATGCGCGAACTACAAGTGGAATTACACCCTTTGCAACTTTTACACCTTCAGCGTTACAAACCTTTTCAAGGTGAGCAGCCAATGTTCCAGGTGGCACCAAGCGGAATGGATAGTGATGTGTGCGAGAACGAATAGTTGCAATCAACTTATCTGGCTCTGTTGTAGCAAAGATAAAAATTACGTGTGCCGGTGGTTCTTCCACAACTTTAAGCAACGCATTTGCAGCACCTGGTCCAAGCTGATGTGCCTCATCGATAATGTAAATCTTGTAACGACTTTGAACTGGAGCAAAAAATGCTTTGTCGCGAAGATCGCGCGCATCATCTACTAAACCGTGAGTCGCTGCATCTAGTTCAATAACATCTAATGAACCTGGACCATTTGCCACTAGATCTTTACATGATTGGCACTCGCCGCATGGATTTGGTGTTGGGCCCTTTTCGCAGTTAAGCGAGCGCGCCATGATTCGTGCGCTCGAAGTTTTTCCGCAACCACGTGGACCACTAAATAAATATGCGTGGTGTGTGCGACCTGATTCCAAAGCATTTGAAAGTGGAACAGTTACATGTTCTTGTCCGATGACATCAGCAAAAACAGAGGGACGATATTTACGATACAAAGCTAATGACATCGCCGTGCTCCTCTACTGTTCGTCGCGCTAATTTTCTTACCTATTAACCCTATTAAAAGGACCCCTCGCACACCCGCCAGAGCGGACCTACCCTTGCTGCATTCCT
>JBAXPH010000097.1:0-2926 GCA_037132355.1 Actinomycetes bacterium | reverse complement strand
TTGCAATTTTTGCACCAGCATCACTTAGATTTCCACGAATTGTGAAGTGAACATCGCCAGTAACTTTTTTAGTTCCGCAGCCAGCAAGAAGTGAACCACCTGCTGCTATTCCGAGACCGCCAACTGCAGCACCCTTAAGTACCGAACGGCGGGAAATGCCATTATCTTGATCTGACATCATTGTCCTTTTCTCTTATGTTGAGCTTCGAAGGTCATCGGGTTTTGAGGGGACAAAGCCTTAGGACTCTTGGAAATCTACGCGTGGGTAGGCTCAATTCATAGGAGGTTTAGGTAACGATTAGGTGACGATTGCCCGACGATTTGGCCAGATGTGAGCGTGAGATTACTTGTCGGCGCAGGCGCAACGGTCAGCCGAGGGCACCCCGGCCAAGGCCTCTTCAATGTGTTCACCGCAGCCTGACCAGGTGAACTTTCCACAATTTCTACACACCACTTTGCTACACATGCTTGAAGACTACAGCCCCGTCACTTTAACCGCAGCCAGGGCAACGCCGGCAACAATCACCCAGGCGATCATGCCCATTGCCATGGGACGCGGACCAATCGCGCGAATCGCTTTCCAACGAACTCCCGAACCAAGTGCAACTAATCCTGCACCGAGCATCAACTTGCTTGTAAAGACAATGTCAGCCAGAAGTCGCGCATTGATGTCAACCAAGTTGTGAATTATGGCAACAGCAATGAAGCCAAGAACAAAGTATGGAATCAATGGAATCTTTGCAGTTGCTGTTTGTTCTTTACCTTGTGATGTTAGCCAACGACGATGGCGGATCGACAGAATCAAAACTATTGGAGCTAACAAGCAGACTCGTGAAAGTTTCACAACGATTGCATATTTATCAGCGCCATCGCCCCACACTGATGCGGTTGCAACTACTTGGCCAACATCATGTACAGCAGCTCCTGCCCACGAACCAAATTCACGGGTGTCTAATCCAATGGCATGACCTATAAGTGGCAAAAGAAAAATAGAAAGAGTTCCGCACAAAGAAATCAGAGCAATTGCATATGAAGTCTCTTCTTCGGTTGCTCGAGTTTGAGGACGTATTGCTGCAACAGCAGTTGCACCACAAACTCCAAACCCGACTCCAATAAGGAGCCCAAGATCGCCAGACATTTTAAATAATTTTGACAGTCCAAGAATTCCAAAAATGGTAAACGTGACAACGACAACGACAGTGATAACACCCTTTAATCCAATTTCGCGAAGGGAAGCAACGCTTACTTGTGCGCCAAGTAATGCAACGCCAATTCGCATAATAGTTTTGCTTGAAAGCTTTGTTGCAGGGGCAGCAAACGCTGGCCATTTAATGAAGTTTGCAACCAGAAAACCAAATGCAACGCACAACGCTAATGGGCTAACCGCTGATTGGATGTGGTTTATCTGAAAAGCAACTGCTACCAAACCTGAAATGAGAGCAAAGCCCGGTGCATATGTCTTAACCATTTAAAAGCCCAACTGTGCGAAAACTTGATCAGTAATAGTGATCTCATCTGAATCCACCAACTTCTCGGGATTCACACGATTAGAGCCAGGCAGGCGACCACCTGCAGCGGTGACTTCTGCCGCAAATTCTGCTGGTCTGCTTGTGTTTCCATCGACAGATAACTTTGAAGCATCAATAGCAATGACAAAATGTGAGATCTGTTGTGGCAGTGCATCTTGGCTAGCTGCAAACATATCTGGAATATTTTTTGCAAGTGTTGGGCCAATCAACATTCCTGTTAATGATTCAACAAGAACTGCAACTGCATATCCCTTAACTCCACCAAGGGGTGCCAACATTCCAGCCAACGCTTCTTTTGCATCAGTTGTTGGTGCGCCATCTTTTGTAAATGCCCATCCTGGTTCTAATTCTGCGCCAGCTTGAGCTTTTGCCTGAATTTTTCCGCGAGCTACAGCGCTTGTTGCAAGGTCAACAACGGTTGGCGGATTCGTTGGAATACCTGCAGCAATTGGTGAAGTTGAAAGCAAAGGCTTGTTTCCACCCCATGGAGGCATAACTGCTGGGCCAGTACTAAATGCAATTCCAACTAATCCACGATTAATCATTGGCCATACATAGATTCCTAGTGCACCACAGTGATTGGATCGTCCAACACCGACAGCTGCAATTCCGTTAACAAGTGCGCGCTCTGATGCAAGTTCTGCTGCCTTTTGCAACTGCCAATGCCCAAGACCATCATCACCATCAAAGACAACAAGGCTTGGTAGATCTGTAACAGTTTTCAACTGTGCTTTTGGATTGATTCCACCTGCTTGTAAACGTGAAAGATAAAAAGGCAAGCGCATCAATCCATGGCTACCAATCCCCCAGCGATCACTGGCAACTATGCACCGCGCAGTTGTTGCTGCTTCGTGAGAAGGGACACCTGCTGCTTCCAACAAAGAAGTTGCTTTATCTATTGCCGAACCAACAGTTAGCTGAGGCATTTAGTTGCTGCTTTCCTTTAAAGCACCCACTGCGTGGGTAGCAGGCTTAGAGTTTAGAACGAGTTCAATATTTGAAGTAAGAATTTGATTGATTCGCAGTTGGCTTTCTTTAGTAATACCAGCCACGTGAGGCGTCAGAATTAAGTTAGGAATCTCTTCCATTTCACCCTTAACAGGTGGCTCCTGTGCTCGCACATCAAGTGCTGCCCCAGCAATGGTTTTTGCCTTTAGGGCGGCAATCAAATCAGCCTCGTTAATAACTTCTCCGCGTCCAACGTTGACGATGATCGCATCTGGCTTCATCAAAGCAAGTGATGCGGCATTGATGCTTCCATTTGTCTCTGCTGTTGAAGGCATGTGAATACTGACAACGTCGCTGCGCTTTAAAACATCATCAAAAGATGTTAATTCGATATTTGATAAGTTCTTTGCATATGGGTCGTATCCAATTATTGAACAGCCGAAACCTTG
>JBAXPH010000096.1:0-2928 GCA_037132355.1 Actinomycetes bacterium | reverse complement strand
GCTGCTTATTCAAATATAACAATTGCAACTGGTGATGTTGCAAAGTTAATGCCAAGAATTACGGCAGCAGATGTAGTTGTTTTAGATCCTCCTAGAGATGGGGCAGGTAAGGAAGCAGTTGCTCAAATAGCGAGATTGGCACCACGTGCAATTGTTTATGTGGCATGTGATCCTGCTGCATTGGCCAGAGACACCGCCTATCTTGCAGATCACAGTTATTCACTCGTAAAAGTGCGTGCTTTTGATCTCTTTCCAATGACACATCACATCGAATGTGTTGCTCTGTATACGCGCGCTGAGGTATCTTCAGCACTCTAAAGGCTTCTACGAAAGGCAAATAATGAGTAAAAACTCTTTCAACGCACAAAAGAATCTAGATGTTGCGGGCAAGAGTTTTGAGATTTTTGATATCTCCTCAATTGACGGTGCTTCAAACCTTCCATTTAGCCTCAAGGTTCTTCTAGAGAATTTACTTCGTACCGAGGATGGCGCCAACATCACAGCCGATCACATCAAGGCACTTGCCGCGTGGGATCCATCCGTTGAACCAGATACTGAAATTCAATTCACACCTGCACGCGTTGTTATGCAGGACTTCACCGGAGTTCCTTGTGTTGTAGATCTTGCAACGATGCGCGAGGCAATTGTCGAGCTAGGGGGAGATGCTTCAAAGGTAAACCCACTTGCACCTGCTGAGCTTGTGATCGATCACTCTGTTATCGCAGATAAGTTTGGAAGCAAGGATTCATTCGAGCAAAACACAGATATTGAATATGAGCGAAACCAAGAGCGTTACCGTTTCTTGCGTTGGGGTCAGAGCGCCTTTGATGAGTTCAAAGTAGTTCCACCCGGAACAGGAATCGTTCACCAGGTAAATATCGAATATTTGGCGCGCGTTGTTATGACTCGCACATTAAATGGCACACTTCGCGCATACCCCGACACAGTTGTTGGAACAGATTCACATACAACGATGGTTAATGGACTTGGTGTCCTCGGCTGGGGTGTTGGTGGAATCGAGGCAGAAGCCGCGTTACTAGGTCAGCCTGTTTCAATGTTGATTCCGCGTGTAGTTGGTTTCAAGTTGACTGGCGCTTTGCCGCTTGGCACAACTGCAACCGATATGGCTTTAACGATTACTGAAATTTTGCGTAAAGTCGGCGTAGTTGGAAAGTTTGTGGAGTTCTTTGGCCCAGGAGTAACAACGGTACCTATGGCTAACCGAACAACAATCGGAAATATGAGCCCTGAATATGGTTCAACATGTGCAATTTTCCCAATTGATGAAGAAACACTTCGTTACCTGCGCCTTACAGGTCGCGGCGATGATCAGGTCGCTTTAGTCGAACAGTATGCAAAGAAGCAGGGAATGTGGCACGACCCTTCAGTTGAGCCACGTTTCTCACAGGTTGTAGAACTAGACCTTTCAACTGTCGTTCCTTCGATTTCAGGACCAAAGCGTCCGCAAGATCGCATTTCTCTGAGCGATTCCAAAAAAGCGTATTCAACAATTGTTCCAACATATTTCAGTGATAAAACAGCAAAGGGCGAGGTAGCCGCGGGATCAACTCGCGTTAAAAACGGCGATGTTGTAATTGCATCAATTACTTCATGTACAAATACATCTAATCCATCAGTAATGATTGGTGCAGCACTGCTTGCTAAGAAAGCTGTTGAAAAGGGTCTGAAATCAAAGCCTTGGGTTAAGACAACTCTTGCTCCAGGATCAAAAGTAGTAACTGATTATTACGATCGCGCAGATTTAACTCGCTACATGGAAGCACTTGGCTTCCACCTTGTTGGCTATGGTTGTGTTACCTGCATCGGTAATTCTGGCCCACTACCAATTGATATTAGCAAGGCCATCAACGACTCTGATTTAGCAGTAACGGCAGTTTTGTCAGGAAACCGAAACTTTGAAGGTCGCATTAGCCCAGATGTGAAGATGAACTATCTTGCATCACCTCCGCTAGTTGTTGCTTACGCAATCGCCGGCACGATGGATCATGATTTTGAGAAAGATGCGCTGGGTAAGGACATTGCGGGTAACGATGTGTTCCTCAAGGACATCTGGCCTACTCCACAAGAAATTCAAGGCGTTATCGACTCTTCTATTTCCTCAGAGATGTTTAAAAAGGATTATGCAACTGTCTTTGAAGGCGATCATCGCTGGAAATCGCTGGCTACACCAACAGGAAAGACCTTTGAATGGGATTCCAAGTCAACCTATGTGCGCAAACCTCCTTACTTTGAAGGCATGCCAAAGCAGCCAACACCTGTAACAGATATTTCTGGTGCACGAGTTTTGGCAGTTCTGGGTGATTCTGTAACAACAGATCACATTTCACCTGCTGGAAACATCAAGGCTGATTCACCAGCTGGCAAGTATCTGGCAGAGCATGGAATCGAACGCGCAGATTTCAATTCATATGGATCACGTCGCGGTAACCACGAGATTATGATTCGTGGAACATTTGCAAATATTCGTTTAAAGAACTTGTTACTAGATAGTGTTGAAGGCGGATTTACCCGCAACTTCGCAGCTAATGGTGAACAAACAACAATTTATGATGCATCAGTTGCATATCAAGCTGCAGGAACACCTCTTGTAATCCTGGCTGGTAAGGAATACGGATCAGGTTCATCACGTGACTGGGCGGCAAAGGGAACTGCGTTATTAGGTGTTCGCGCAGTAATCGCCGAAAGCTTCGAACGTATTCACCGTTCCAACTTGATCGGTATGGGCGTATTGCCATTGCAGTTCAAGGATGGCGAAACTGCTGCATCCCTTGGTCTAAACGGAACTGAAACCTTTGCTATTTCTGGCATCACTGCTCTTAATAGCGGGGGAGTTCCAAAGGAACTAACAGTTACTGCAGGGTCAATTACATTTAACGCAAAGGTTCGTATCGATACACCCGGCGAAGC
>JBAXPH010000095.1:0-3150 GCA_037132355.1 Actinomycetes bacterium | reverse complement strand
TAAGCCTTATTCATCACGAGAATTAATTGCCCGCATCAAAGCTGTGTTGCGTCGAGGTATTACTGATGATGGCTCAATTCAGGATCAAGATTTAATGGAAGTTGGTCCGGTAAAGCTCAATATTGGCAAGCACCAGGTTTCAGTAAATGGGGCTCCTGTTTCATTACCTTTGAAAGAGTTTGAACTACTTGAGTTCTTAATGCGAAATTCGGGTCGAGTCCTAACACGCTGACAGTTAATTGATCGAGTGTGGGGCGGGGATTACTACGGCGATACCAAGACTCTGGATGTACACATCAAGCGTCTGCGCGCCAAGATCGAAGCAGATCCTGCAAATCCAGTTCTTATTCAGACTATTCGCGGACTTGGTTACAAACTAGAAAACATTTAGTTTGCACCCTTTCTAATCATTCTTTGGTGAAACTTGCCGAGTTGGCGCGTACTTGGTGTGTCCTCACCCATCTTCACGAAACCTAGTTTTTCATAGGCGGCAATAGCGCTGTAGTTATCAATCCACACACCTAACCCTTGAACATCCCAACCCCTGTCTTGCTCATCAACAAAGTTCATCAGGGCTCGCAATAAACCTTTTCCGCGATAGTCAGGATCACTCCAACACCCGCCAATCCAACATGTTGCACCGAAGTCACCATCGAGAACTTCGATAAACATAATTGCAGCATCTACACCGTCAACTGATGCAATTAAAAAATCATTCTTCAGAAACTTCTCTCGCCAAATCGTTTCATCTTCTTGGCTTTCAATTTCATGCCTTCCTCCAAATGCCTCTGGGTTAACGACCAATGACTTAAGTCTTATCGCACGCAGCCGCTGCCACTCATCTGGATTAATAATCTCAATTTTCACATTGTGGCTCATGCTCAAATAATGCCATCTGCATACACAATACGGTAAGCAAATATACTCCGGACAAGGGAAAACCCCGCCTAACACATAAGTGAAAGACGGGGTTTTAGCCCCGGAAAGTATTTACTTAACGATTTTTATCGCAAAGTAAACGGTAGGAATTTGATAACCAAGAGCTAAGCCTGGCAAATCATTTTCCGATGTAAGGATTGGCACCATTCCATATGGAGTATTAGCAAATGATGGTTGCTGTGTGTAGAGCAATGGGCGCATTGAAATAATGTGTGTTCCAAGGCCTCCAAGAGCCTTCAAGTGAACTACTAGGTAGCCATTTGAATTAAATCCACAACCGTAGCCAACGTAGCTGTTGTCATATGCAACTGCCAAAGTGTTGTCCATTTGAGTCCAGCCAACACCCTTCATGCTCAGAGTGAACTCTTCGCCTTCCTTGAATGTGTAAGTAGGAGTTCCTTGACCACCACGTTGAAATGCATCAACAGAACCGGATAGATCTGCCTTTGCAACACCGAGTGTTAAAACTTTTCCTTTACTATCAAGAAGTGGCTGAATGCTTTCTTTTACATAAAACACTTGCTGAGCCTCAATGACATCACCCAACTTGATCTGAACGACGTGATATCCACCAAGGTGATCTGGGATCGTGACCTCTTTATTAACTGTTCCATCAGTAACATCAACTGTTCCTAATGGAATTGGGTTATAGATCCAACAGGTTCCGGTTGTGCAGTTAACGCGATTGCCAGTAACTGTAGACCATACGATTGTGTGAACTCCCTTTGTGGGAATTCCTGTTACTTTAATTGTGGTTTTGCTTCCGACAATTCCGCGATCAGGTGACAGGGTCATAGCTGCCTTGGTATTTGGATCAAGTCCAACATCAGCCAAGGTTGTTCGTTGGGTAACCGTTGCCGTCATCAACTTTGGATAAATCAAGTATGGCTTGAATAATCCTGCATCCTTTGTAACCGTAAATGTTCCCATTTCACTGTTTGCAAATGGAACAGGTGATTGCATTGCATTTAAATAAGAAAAGCTAATCGCTTCGTTTGCCTGTATGTAATGATTACCAACTGGACCTGTTGCCAAAATTGTTGTGGTTGCAGTGCCACGAGTCCATCGTGCTTGCATGGAACCCGTGTATTTTCCGTCGTAGTAAACGGCAGAACCTGCCGCATACAGTGATGGCCCAAGGCCGTTATATGTGATTGTTACCGGGGTACCAATCGGACCGCACTTTGGCGTAATGGTGAGTGTGCGTGAAACTTGAATGCCACCATGAGCCAGTGCGACACCATTATTTACCGCATAAATATCGTGGACTCCACCAAAATCGGAAGGAACCTTTGTCTTGTAAACAAAGCCACCCAGAGCATCGGTAGAAAACGTAGCCATGACTAAGTTGTACTTCGCATATGAAGTACCCATGTAGTTGACAGTATTTGGTTGAACATCTGTAACCCATGTCGCATCACTTGTTGACCACGTCAAAGTAACTGGAGTATTTCCCGGTAAGCCTTTTCCAGCGATAGTCATTGCATCGCCAATAACCATCTGAGTTGGTGCAATCTCAAGATTGACCATATTTGAAGGTGTCGTAAAAGCTGGCGCAGTCAACCCAGTAAAGGGAAGAGCTGGAACGCTAATTTCTTTTGGTGCTGTTAACTTAACTGGATTATCTGCTGCATGAGCAGGAGTGATGAATCCTAAAGTTAGGACCAGTACCGCTCCTACTCGTGCAACTGCATAACTTCTTCGCATGTTTCTCTCCGCTCACTGATCGTTGTGGATTATTTAGTAACTACTGGTGCAGCAAACAAACTCAATTGTGAATTTGCAGTGAAGTTTGATGTCCACGTTCCTGTTGCTCCTCGGAGCGGTACTGACAAATTAACTGTGCGGTAGTAACTAACTCGCTCGTAGACCGTTGCGCCAGTGTCACTAAGCACACGCTTCCCGTTTTCCATACGTGGAGTTAGCTTTGTAGAAAGTACTTTAATTGTTGATGAATCTTTAGCGATCATTGTTACCTTGTAATTGATAACACCAAGAGTGCTGTACAAAGGTGCCGCACCTGTTTTTAGAACTCCAGTCCAAAATGCAACTCCACTGTGGTTTCCGTAGGCCAATGCAATTGGATCTTTAATCCCAGCAACTTCGATGTATGCCTTTGTGGTGTTAGAAGAGTCCATCACTGCGCCGCCTTGATCTGCGTTATTGCCATAGACACGAAAGACAATGGTTTGTCCCAACATGAATTCATTC
>JBAXPH010000094.1:0-3183 GCA_037132355.1 Actinomycetes bacterium | reverse complement strand
ACCGGTGACCTTTTCCTTACCATGGAAACGCTCTACCAACTGAGCTAGGGGGGCATAGGTCGAATGCGAAGCCTACCTGTATTAATAGGAATGGCAAAAAAGAGTCAATTACTCCTTTGGATTTAGCGTGATTTTGCCTGTGGTTTCACGACTCAACATCGCTTTGTGAGCGATGCTCGCTTGGCTCAGTGGATAGGTCGCGCCAATTACTGGCTTCAACTTTCCTTGTACAACCAAAGCAAAAAGTTGTTCGATCACATCATTCATTAACTCTTTTTTACCGAAGCAATGTGACAACCAAAAACCTGTGATTGTTTTGCTTCCACCCATTAGCGAAGCAGGTTGAATCATTGAAGGGGCAACGCGTGATGCCATGCCGTAGGTAACCAAGCGACCAAATGGTGCCAGGATTTCTAGACTGTCATCGAAAGTTTTCCCGCCAACCATTTCAAGAATTAAATTAACGCGCTTGCCACCGTTTGCTGCTTTGATTGCATCGCCCAAATTTTCATGTGTTGCTTCAACAACCGCATCTGCACCAAGTGAAGTTGCTAGTGCACGCTTGCCTTCTGATGATGCAACTGCGATTACCTTTGCGCCCCACATCTTCGCTAACTGAATTGCAATTGTGCCGACACCTCCAGCTGCTGCATGAACAACAACTGTCTCACCTGGTTGAACATGGCCAACGGTTTTTAAAATATGCCATGCAGTTGAACCTTGAACCAACATGCACAACGCTTGTCCATCTGTTACTCCATCAGGAATTGGAATCATAGTTGCTGAATGTGTGACTGCTTGTTGCGCATATCCCCCGCCATCAACAGGTGCCAGCACACGAACACCTGATGCGGTAGTTCCAACAACTTCGATACCAGGAATCAATGGAAGCTTTTGTGGGGATAGATATGAATTTTCAGTTTGGTGGGTATCTGCATAGTTAATACCAATTGCAGAAACTGTAATCAGCTCTTGCCCCACTCCTGGTGTTGGAGCATCTAGATCAACCAGATGCATAACATCTGGACCACCAAATTCGGTGATTTGTATTGCCTTCATGGCCAACCTACCTTTCTTGATTAGCCCTTTGTTGAGCCGAGAGTTAAGCCAGATACAAACTGCTTGCGTAAAACAAAAAATAGAAGAATTGTTGGTGCCGCGACAATGCTTGCACCCGCCGCTAATAAGTTGAAGTCTGTGATGTATTGACCCTGAAGTTGGCGCAATGCTGAAGTCACTGGTCGCTTTGAATCTTCAGACATCAAAATTAACGCCCAGAAGAAGTCGTTATAGATCCAGCAGCTCATCAATACGCCAAGTGCTGCTAACGGCGGACGCAAAAGAGGCAACATCACATTCCAGTAGTGTCTAAAGACGGAGGCACCGTCAATGATTGCGGACTCAGAAATTTCCTTTGGCACTGTCTTCATGTAAGACGACAATACGAATGTGGCAAAACCTACCTGGAAAGCGACGTGTACTAAGACAATTCCTAAATAGTTGTTATACAACAAAGATCGATTACCTAATAGGTCGCCAATTTTGATGTACAACCAGAAAACAGGAATGTAGGTCAAAACAATCGGCAACATGTTGCCCGCAGTAAATAGTAGAAGCAGGGTCAAATTAAATCTAAATGAATAACGTGAGACAACGAAAGCAATTAATGAACCTAAGAACAAAGTCAAAAGTACAGCGGGCACCGTGACATACAAAGTATTCAAGAAGTAATGCGTAAGACCCATAACTCTGAAAGCATGGAAATAATTGTCGAGGTTTAGATGACGCGGCCAAGAAAATACGCCGTAAGAAATAATGTCATTGTATGGACGTAGCGAAGTCCAAACCGTCCAGAGGATTGGGAAAATCCAGACGAATGCAAAGAAACCAATAAAGGCCGAGATGAAACCATCTTTAACCTTTTGCTTATTCTTATACTCTTTATTTTGGACAATCGTTGAACTCACTTGAGATCCTCCTTGAATACATTTCGGAGGTACAAAAGAATTGGACCAATACATAGGACAAGCAAGATGACGGCATAAGCCGCACCCTTCATAGAAATACCCTGACCAGCAAAGTTCTGGAATACCAAGATGTTAAGCAAGGGCCAGGCAGTACTTGTTCCATAAATGATGTACACCAAGTCAAAAGCTCGTAATGACTCGATAATTGTGATCACCACAATAATGATGTTTACCGGGCGCATTGTTGGCAAAACGATCTTTCTGAAAGTCTGCCACTCTGTTGCCCCATCAATAGCTGAAGCCTCGCGAAGTGAAGAATCAACTGATTTCAAACCAGCTAAATACAACAACATGATGTATCCAATATGTCGCCAAGAAGCTACGCCCATAATTACATAGGTGTTAATGCTGTAATTACCCCAAATTGAAACGGCGTTTCCGATATCTCGACCCATCACGCCTTGTACAAAACCACCAGGCTGCAACATGAAATTCCAAATAATCCCGATGATGGCTAGGGAGAGAACAACAGGAATGTAAAAAACAGTTTCATAAATCTTGTGACCCTTGATTTTTCGATCAATTTGATAAGCCAGAAGAATCCCTAGTGGGGTGGCAAGAAAAGTGAACCACAGTAACCAAATAACATTGTTTTTCAGAGCTTCATAAAATACTGGTGTGCCAAAGAAAATATTTTTATAGTTAGCAAGACCTGCCCACTTTATGTCACTTACATTAATGCCGTTCCAATATGTAAATGATAAAACAATTGTGATTAGTGCAGGTAACCAAAGAAAAATTATTTGCATCAAGGTAGGAATACCTATAAATGCCGCAAGCGTTACACGGTCTCCCGTAGAAAGAGAACGGCGACTGCGAATTTTTTTATCCGCAGCCGCCGTTTTCATTTCTTAATCCTAGTCTAATTCGCTAATGAAAACGAATTAAAGTGCAGGTAGTGCATCCCATTGCTTCTGAGTATTTTCAAGAATCTTATTAAGATCCTTTGGATTCTTCAGGAAGCTTTGAATTGCTGGACCAACAACTGGACCTGCAAAGTCTCCGCGTGTATCGCGGTCTAGGAAGAAGCCGATGTTCTTAGCTGCGCCAAGAACTGCAAGCTTCTGCTTATTAAATGCATCGTAAGAAGTTGTATCGAAATCGCTGCTGATGTAGATATTTGTATCTCCAGCGGCAACAGCTGCATCAATACCTT
>JBAXPH010000093.1:0-3646 GCA_037132355.1 Actinomycetes bacterium | reverse complement strand
GAGTATTTGCTTGGCCTGATGCAGAAGTTTCGGTCATGGGGGCAGTTGCTGCTGTCCGTGTACTACATCGACGTTTATTGGCCGATATTCCAGCAGATCAACGCGAATCAATGGAGTTAGAACTTGCCGCAGAACATGAAAAAGTTTCAGGTGGTGTCGCAAAGGCCATTGAAATTGGCGCTGTCGATGAAATGGTGAGCCCTGCTAAAACGCGAAGTGCGCTAGCAAAAACAATTGCTAACGCACCTCACCGCCGTGGTTCCCACGGCAATATTCCCTTGTAAGTAACTAAATCAGGAGATTTTGTTTTTTACTCTGAATTTAGGAGTCGTAACAAAAGATTCAATTCGAAGGATTGCTAGGCCTACTCGCAACAAATTTGATACTCCTGGGAAAATTACGAACCGTGGTTCCCACACTGGTCTAAATTTCGCGTTAAATCTGTATAGCGACTCCATTTGAAAAAAGCGCGACAAGAAAACAAGGACTCGATGATTCAACCGCGTTATTGGACCCGCTCCTAGTTTCTTTCCTCGTTCGAAAACACTTCTGAAGGATGCAAAATTTAAAGAGATATGTTCTATCTGATTTTTCTTGGCGTACTCCAAAGTCGCACAAATCATTAGTTCATTTACTCCCGTTTCAGCTGATGGAGATCGCCTCATCAGGTCGAGTGAAAGTCCATTTTCATTCCATGGCACAAACTGCAAGAGCGCAAGAATCTCTCCATTTAATTCCGACCAGGTGATGACACATTCAGGATCGCGGATGTCGCAAAAACGACCAAGTGCCATCGAAAACCCACGCTCAGAAGCGTTACCGCGCCAATGCTGCGCAAGGGATGAGAGCTTTTCTCTTGTTTCGACATCAATATTTTTAATCTTTTGTGTTGTAGTTGTGTACTCGAAACGATTTATGCGATTAATTGTTTGGCGAACATTCTTCATCTCTGGTCCATCAAGGGTAAATGTAGCGACAGACACAACCGCTTCATCCCCAATTTCGAGTGCATCAAAATTAGATTCACGCACCCAGATTTGTCCCGCCTCTTCAGAACATCCATAAATTGCTGGAAGCCATGCGTGCCTCTGTGCCTCATCCAAGAATTCCTTCATAGCGCTCGGCCACGATTCTTGATCACCAAGTGGATCACCTGTCGTAATCATCACGCCATTAACAACCGAATATGGAATCGCAGATTTTTGATTCTTTGACCAAACAACGTTCTTATTTTCTCGCAATGCAAAATAACTGAGTGAATCTGAAGCGCTATACCTTTCTAGCAAATTTCTTACCTTCAACTCGTTTTCTTGGGTCAATACTGTATTTCGGGAAGCTGGACGTAAAAATTTAGTTAGCGTTGATATAGCAACTAAAAGTCCAATTCCGCCTAAGAAAAACTCTAACCGTTCCTGCGCAGAAATAGAAACAAATTCGAGCGAACCAGAGATTCCAATCAACCCTTTTATCGCTATCTCAAAAGCGTTCAGGATGTTAGGAGGTTGTTTAAAAGAATGTGAGTCAAAAAATACGATTATCGAACCAAGAACAAATCCTAGAAATAGATTTCTAAAAAAGAAAAATAAAGTCTGATTACGCGTTAGTGGATCAGTAACAGTCTTAAAATCTCTCCTAAAGTAAATAAGTAAGCCCAAGACGACGAACTCAGATAGAAGATGGGAAAAACTGAATTGAATAAATGAGATCGAAGACTTGGAGTTTGGATGATAAAGAAAGTGCGCCGAGTGAAATACCGATGTAAGAATCAGGATGACCTGCAAGGTTGTTGCCGAAAGCCATGCCCGGCTCCGTCGTTGGCCAACTCCCCGAGCAACCATAAAGAGACAAGCAGCGATTAATATTGTGGCCACTTCAGTCGATACCACTAAAGATGGATATACTTCATTGCCAATTTTGCGAACAAAATGCGGCAAAGAGTTGAGTGAAAACAATCCAAACAAAGCTAATGACTGTAAATACAGCAGTGTGCTCAAAGCCTTCGCAGCTGATGGGCTCTTACTGTAAATCGAAATTGTCCTAGCTCTTGAAAGTTACAGAAACCGTTGCAGTAACTGTCTTTTTAATTGTTGAAGTGTCATATGCACCGAAATCAGCAGTCATTGTTGAATCTGGTGTTGTGATTTGAATTGGGCCAGCCTTTACATTAACAAGGGCACCAATGCTTCCACCGACAGCCTTTGTTAAAGCCTCTGCGCGGATCTTTGCATCTTTCATGGCCTCTGACATTAGCTTGGGGCGAAGCTCGGGAAGATTTGAAATGTAGTACTGAGGACCATAATTATTTGCATTGATTCCAGTAGCAAGAAGTGAACCAATTCCTTGGCTGAGCTTAGAAATCAACTGCACATCCTTTGAGCGAACTGTAACTTCGCGAGATGCGCGATAAGAAAGTACTCGGCCTGTTGCATTGCCGTTATTAAATTCTTCATTTGCAAATGTTGAAACCGCACCAAGTGTTAAGCCATCGGCTGGGATTCCGCCCTTTGTTAGATAATTTGAGAGCGCTTCAACATCGGTATCGACCTTTTTGACAGCTGTTGCAACCGTTGGGGATGAAAGCGACACATTGAGAACCCATACAGCGTTATCTGCTGTTGCTGTTGTTTTAGCAGAACCAGTAACAGTAATACCGTCACTGCTGCGAGATGCGAAACCCGAACCAACTTTCATTAATCCACCACCAAGGGCAAGTGACAGGATTACTGCAGAAATAATTATGGTGATCGCTTTGCGACGTTCCACCGTGATAATTGGGCTTTCATTAAGTTGAGTCATACCAATATCTTACCTTTTATATTGCGCGAAGCCGAGGAAGCTCTTGAATGTCAACACTCCTGAATCGATCTAGTTCAACTTCCCAAGAATTTCCCACTATGGCAGCGATTCCTTCGCGGATAGCATCCTCATCAAAGGAGTTTGCAAGAACTGCACCTAATTGGTTTTCATTAATGAGAACCGCACCTGATTGGTCAACGACTGCGCGATGAATCCCTAGTTGTGGTGTGAAGCGAAACAGTTCGCCACCTAGTTCAGTTCCTTCGATCACTTCAAAATTTAGGTAATGCCAACTGCGAAGTGCGCTAGCAATTTCCGATGCTGCACCTTGATTGCCGCGAAACTCTAATTGCGAGCGAAATGTTCCGGGCATCAACGGCTGCGGATTCCACGAAAGCTTTATCCAATTACCGAGCACAGTTTGGATCGCCCAATCAATGTGGTGGCGCAAAGCAGATGGCGCCGAATGAATGGTTAAGAAACCTCGAACCTGTGACGGCTTTGAAGGCGTGGTTAAACGTTCCATGGTTCTCCTAGCAAGATGCGCCTAATGCGACCTTCCCCAGCGGCATTTACGCTTCACTTTTGCTTGGTGAACCCCTTAATTACACACCCAGGAGCCTAAAACTGTCTACTCCTCCTTTAGGCATACGGGACGGTAGGAGGTAGAGTTCACCTCAGTCGGACGCTTAATCAGTACCCGTTTCATGTTTTGCATAATCGGTATCGCTGGAGCAAGAGGAAGACCGTGAGTCGAGGATTTCTCGAATCACCCACATATCGAAGGAAATAAATACATGGCAACAGGCACAGTTAAGTGGTTCAACTCTGAAAAGGGTTTCGGTTTCAT
>JBAXPH010000092.1:0-3771 GCA_037132355.1 Actinomycetes bacterium | reverse complement strand
TGCGTGGAAACCACCATCAACGTGGATGATCTCAGCCGTTGTCTTTGGGAACCAATCAGACAGCAGCGCAACAACAGCTTGGGCCGCAGGGACGGGATCATTGACATCCCAACGCATCGGAGAGCGCTCATCCCAGAGATGCTCAAAACGTTCGAAATCTGGAATCGATTTCGCAGCGATGGTACGAATGGGACCAGCAGCAACCAAGTTGATGCGAATATTTTCAGCTCCGAGATCCTTGGCGAGATATCTAGCTGTTGATTCCAATGCTGCTTTTGCAACACCCATCCAGTCATACTTTGGCCACGCGACCTGACCATCAAAATCAAGACCAACAACTGACCCTGCGCCGTTAAACAAAGGACGGGCAGCCATTGTTAATGACTTAAGTGAGAAAGCCGAAACCTGAATCGCCGTTGCAACATCTTCCCATTGGGTATTTAAAAAGTTTCCGCCAAGTGCCGCTTCTGGCGCGAAACCAATTGAGTGCACAACGCCATCTAGACCTTCTGGAAAATGTTCGCGCACACGTGATTCAAGTGCAGCCAGATCAGCTTCGCTAGTCACATCTAATTCAATAATCGGACAAGGCTTAGGCAAGCGACCGGCAATACGAGTAGTTAAGGAAAGAGCTCTTCCGAATCCTGTCAGAATTACATCAGCACCTTGTTCTTGCGACAGCCGGGCAATATGAAATGCAATAGAGGCGTCAGTTAAGACGCCGGTAACTAGAATCTTTTTGCCGTCGAGAATTCCCACTTAGTGCCCCATTCCTAATCCGCCATCTACTGGAATTAATGCACCAGAGATATAACTTGCTTGTGGAGATGCAATAAAAGTTACAACATCAGATATTTCTTCTGCTGTACAAAAACGGCCTAATGGAACAGATGCTGCTATCTCTTTACGACGTTTCTCATCAAGTGTTGCAGTCATGTCGGTTTCAACAAAACCGGGAGAAATCACGTTTGCTGTTATGCCTCGGCTACCAAGTTCACGAGCAAAAGATCTCGCCATACCCACTAAGCCTGCTTTTGACGATGAGTAGTTCACTTGACCAGCAGATCCAACAGATCCGACAACTGAACCAACAAAGATCAATCGACCACGCTTTAATTTTAGTAATCCTTTTGTAGCACGGCGAGCAACACGAAACGCACCTGTCAGATTGGCATCAATTACTGATTCAAAATCCTCATCACTCATGCGCATGACAAGACCATCTTTTGTGATGCCGGCATTAGCCACAATTATCTCGGGGGCTCCCCACTGTTCTTCTATTGCTGCGAAACCAGCTTCCACGCTCTCAGTGTTGGTCACATCCATCTGCACAGATTTGAATCCTGTTGGTGGATTTCCGCTGCGATAGGTCACAACAACATCATGGCCTGCGGCTTGTAAGGAGTGAGCGATCGCCAATCCAATTCCGCGATTTCCGCCCGTTACTAAGGCAATTGAACTCATAGTCAGAACCTAGTGGCTACCTTTGAGTAAACAAAAGAAGCGAAGGTGCGCGCCGAGCACTACCCTTGGCTACATGGCCAGAGAAAAGAAGATTTACGACATCACGAGTGCTCCCAATGCTCTGACCCGTGATCAAGCTGCTCGTCAGAAGCGCTACTTCATCTCGATGATGATCCGTACTGCCTGCTTCCTTTTGACAGTTATGTTGCCTAGTCCTTATCGTTGGTTTGCTTTATTGGGCGCTGTAACTCTTCCGTACTTCGCTGTCGTCATTGCGAATGCAGGGCGCGAGACAATTACTCGTGGCGCACAAGTTGTAGAAGATAAGCCTTTCGAACTCAATTAATAATGTCTTCTGAAGTTAAAAGTAAAGAACCGTGGGCATTATTTAAAACTTTTGTTGCCCTGCTACTTATCCTGCTGTGTGCGTGGGCGGCCCAATGGCAGTACCACCGTGGAGTAGATAGACATGCTCGCAATGCAGTCATCGAACATCGAATTTCCAAATCTGCCATCGATTTAACGCAAGTAAAATCACCATTTGCTGACTATGAATGGCAAACGATCTCCACGAGCGGAACATTTGATAATAACAAGCAGATTTTATTGCGAAACCGATACAACGAAGGTAAGTACGGATATGAGGTCCTGACTCTTTTCACTTCAGAAGGTAATAAGAAATTCTGGGTAGATCGAGGATGGGTTGAAGCTGGTGCTACCGCAACGACTCCGCCAGATGTAGCTCCAATGCCAACAAGTACAGTTTCAATCACAGGTCGCTTACGTCTTGATTCCTCATTACCTCGTGGTTCGTTCTTCGCATTGCCTGGAAAGGGACAAGGGTTAGTTTCTGAACTCAATGCTCAGTCACAATTGAATACCGAAAAGTTTTACATAGATTTATTGTCGGGATCGGAAAGTTCTTTGACACCTGCGGTAACTGCGCAGTTACCTGAGCTAAGCGATGGACCGCACATGGCATATGCCTTGCAGTGGATCTTCTTCGGAGGCTTAGTTATTTATGGGCGAATCTTGATTCGCCGCTCCCGTTAAATCTTGACGGTTGTAGAGATCTGCATACAGACCACCTTTAGCAACAAGTTCGTCGTGCTTGCCGCGTTCGACAATCGAACCCTTTTCTAGAACCAGAATCTGATCTGCATCGCGCACTGTGCTCAAACGGTGAGCAATCACGATGCTGGTTCTGCCCTTGAGCGCTGTCTGAAGTGCAGCATGTACAAGTTGTTCATTTTCTGAATCCAGATGCGCAGTAGCTTCATCGAGAATCACAACTGCAGGAGATTTCAACAACAAGCGAGCAATAGCAAGACGCTGCTTTTCTCCACCTGATAGTCGATGTCCACGCTCTCCCACCATTGTGTCTAAGCCGTTAGGTAGCGACTGAATTAACTTCCATATTTGTGCAGACTCACATGCTGCTTGCATTTCTTCTGGGGTCGCATCTTGTTTTGCATACCGAAGATTCTCTGCAATTGATTCGTGAAAAAGGTGAGCATCCTGCATGACAACGCCAATTGATTGTCGCAATGATTCGAGTGTTAAGTCACGAATATCATTTCCATCGATCGAGATTGAGCCATCAGTAACATCGTAAAGGCGTGGCAACAGAGCGCTGATTGTAGTTTTACCAGCACCTGATGGGCCAACTAAAGCTGTCATCGTCCCAGGTTCGGCAACAAATGAAAGATTCCGAAGAACTTGTCCGCTCTGAACTGTTTCTGCCTTTGCCGCTGATTCAAGTGAAGCCAGTGAAATTTCTTCTGCTCGCGGATATGAAAAGTTAACATCCTTAAATTCGATTCGAGGTTCCTTGGTGATTAGAACCTTTGCGCCATCTCGATTTTTAACCATCGGCTCGAGATCTAGAACTTCAAAGACGCGTTCGAATGAAACCAACGAAGTCATAACATCAATACGAACATTTGAAAGAGCCGTGAGTGGGCCATATAAACGTGCTAACAATGCTGTGATTGCCAGCAATGTTCCAACTGTTACTCCCCCGTTAATTGCCAAATGGCCGCCGATCCCATAGGCAAATGCTGTGGCGACTGCTGCAACACTAGTTAATGCAATAAAAAACAATCTATTGAGCATCGCCATCTTGATACCAATATCGGCTACTCGTCGTGCGCGACTTCTAAAATATTCACGTTCGCGATCTGGTTCACCGTAAAGGGCAACCAACATTGCTCCAGAGACATTGAAGCGCTCCGTCATGGTGCTAGACATTTCTGCGTTTACATTAAATGACTCTCTCGTTAAAGCCTGGAGTTTTCGGCCGACCCA
>JBAXPH010000091.1:0-3784 GCA_037132355.1 Actinomycetes bacterium | reverse complement strand
CAATAATCGCCTGTGCAAGAGATCGTGGATCCATTTCTTCATCATTTGTAAGCGGTGCATCACCATGACCTGGAAGATCAATGGCATAGACCGTAAAACTTTCTATTAACTGCGGAACTAGAGTTTTCCAGATATTTCCAGCAGAACCCAAGCCATGTACAAGGACTAGTGCGGGTTTATTCAGGTCGTTCGTGTAACGATGAGAGCTAACTGGCATTTTAGTACTTGTACTTTTCTGTCTCGTTTGGATGTGCCTTACACACTGCTTTCCAAATAATATCTGGTTCAAAACCTGCAGCCAGAGCTTCGTTAACGCTCTTGCTTCCTAATTCAGATAATGCAATATCCGATGAAAATGAGGGCGCCCAAGCATCACCAAATGACAGGGAGATGCGTTCGCGCAAATCAGAGATTCGCAATGCCGTTAATTGCTTCTGCTTGAGCACGAGATTGTGCAGGAGTAATTGGATGTAAGGCTTGTCCGAGTAACCATCGTGTTGCTAGCTCGCTCTTTTCTTTTCCTAACAAGTGGGCCATTGCAATAGAAAATGCTTTCCACAAAGTATCGCTCTGAGCTGATAGTGCAATTGTCAATGATTCAGGGTCTTGCGTGCGCATTGCAGCTAGAGCTTTGTCAGCAGAAATTTCAATTGAAATTTGTTCTAATGCTGTCGTTGAATCCGGAGCAACTTGTGCAATGCCAACTAATCTTTGCATCTCTGATTCGCATAAGCTGCGAATAAGGCTCTCTTTGTCCCTGTAATGGTTATACAAAGTTGCGCGAGAAACCTCTGATACATCTGCAATCTCAATCATGGACATTTTTCGCAAGCCAGTAGTTGCAATTAGCTGCTTTGTTGCCTCAAGGATTGCGTTTTGTGTACGGCGGTGAGTTGCTACTTGTGGCGCGTACTTATTAAGCGGCATCGACAACAGTGAGAGTTACGCCCTCACGGCTCTTGAGCTCTGCAGATACATCACTGAATACGCCAGAAAGAGAAAGTCCCAAGGCGACGCAAATTGCATTAAGTAATTCAGAGGATGCTTCTTTTTGTCCGCGTTCAACCTCAGATAGATATCCAAGTGAGACTCGTGCATCACGGGCAACATCGCGCAATGTGCGACCTTGAGCGGTGCGTGCAGAACGAAGGGTTTGGCCAATAGCTTCACGAACTAGAACCATTGTCATACTCCCTTCAATTGTCGATCTTTCAATGAGATGTTTATGCTCGGTGTCTAAGGATACGCGCAAAGGTGGAGATCGCGCTTGATGTAGCTGCGTTTCGCACAGATTCACGATCCCCCGATAGGGCTAATTCAATCGTTTGGCTGATTGGGCCTTCTATGGCCACCCACACCACACCTACGGCAGAACCACCGGCCTGATTAGGGCCTGCAACTCCTGTTGTTCCAATCGCCCACGTTGTCCCAAAAGATTTAATCGCACCCTTAGCCATCGCAACTGCGACCTCTTCGCTAATCACGGTGTGCTTTTCAATAAGTGTTGGATCGACATCTAAATGTGAAATTTTAATTTCATCGCGGTACGCCGTGATTCCACCAACAAACACATCTGATGCTCCTGCAACCATGACAATTGCTGCACTCACAGAGCCGGCAGTTAAAGATTCTGCGGTACTAATTGTTTCTCCGCGTTGGCGCAGATGTTCAACGATCTCGGCAGAAAAGCCAAGAATCTCGTTTGCTAATGTCATCTGCCAAACCTTTCTTAAATCACGCTTTGTGCGTGAACGCTGATTTTACATAATACGCACCAGTAACGATAGTAAGTATTACTGCAATATACATAAATCCGTCACGGAACCAGTAAAGACTAGGACTAAGTGGCAGAACGTAGAAACCCACACCAAAACCTTGGAGCATCGCCTTGATTTTGCCACCTTTATTTGCCGGGATTACTCCGCGTTTAATGACCGAGAGTCTAAATAATGTAATACCAATTTCGCGAGACAAAATCACAATCGTGATCCACCATGGCATGCGATCCAAGATCGAAAGCGAAACCATTGCAGTTCCGATCATAAACTTGTCCGCTACTGGGTCTAGGAATTTGCCAAACTCTGTGATCTTTCCTCGGCTGCGGGCTAGGTTGCCGTCCAATACATCAGACATTCCAAGAACAAAGAAAACACACCATGAAATATATTGCCAAGTTGGATCATCCCCGCCATTTTTAAAAAGCGTATACGCACCAACTGGCACGAAAAATAATCGCATAACCGTAATAAAATTGGGTGTTATGAAAGCTGGCAGATTCATAGTGGTTTAGCTACCAAATCTGCGCCCATGGAATCAATAACCACGGCATCAACATACTGCCCGACTTTGTAATGTGTCCCGATAAATGAGGTGGTTCCATCTACTTCAGGTCCTTGATGTGCAGCGCGACCTTCTTGTAGCTCTTCATCTTCAATCAGAACCCGCACATTTTCACCAATTCGTGCTTGCGCTCTCAATGAAACCATCTCATCGGCTAGTGAAGACAAAGTCTCAACCCGCTGGGCAATAACATCTGCATCAACTTTGTCTTCAAGATCTAGCGCTTCAGTGTTGTCCTCATCTGAATATCCAAATACGCCGACTGCATCTAACTTTGCCTTTGTAATGAAGTCAGCCAGATCATCAAAGTCCGCTTGCGTTTCACCTGGGAAGCCGACAATAAAGTTTGAACGAATTCCAGCCTCCGGCGACACTGCGCGAACTTGGCTGATTAAATGTAAAAACTTCTCGCTGTCGCCGAATCGGCGCATTCTGCGAAGCACGGTTGGGCTGGTGTGCTGGAATGATAAATCGAAGTACGGAGCTGTCTTATCTGTGGCGATCATTGCTTGAATCAATGTCGGACGCATTTCAGCGGGCTGCAAGTAAGAAAGGCGGACCCGCTCCACACCTGGTAATGCAGCGATATCTGGCAAAATCTTTTCCATTAATTGCAAGTCGCCTAGATCTTTTCCATACGAGGTTGTGTTTTCGCTGACTAAAAATAATTCAGAGACACCATTTTCAGCTAGCCAACGTGCCTCTTTGATGATGTCAGTTGGGCGTCTAGAAATGAACGAGCCTCGGAAATATGGAATCGCACAGAAAGAACAACGGCGATCACAGCCTGATGCAATTTTTAGCGGTGCCCACGGCGCAGTGCCTAAGCGCTTTCTAGAAAACTCTTCACTTTCTCGTGCATCAGCGCGATCAACTGGAGCGATAGGTAGCAGGGCACGCCGATCACGTGGAACGTGTGCTTTATGAGATTCGCCCGCAATGATCGATTGAAGGCGCGCAGAAATATCTTTGTAATCATCAAATCCCAGAATTGCATCAGCTTCAGGCAAAGCGTCGGCTAATTCATTTCCATAGCGCTCGGCCATGCAACCAACAGCTACTACAGCACGAGTAACGCCGTGACCTTTTAGCGAATTGGCCTCAAGAAGGGCATCTACTGAATCCTTCTTGGCAGACTCAATAAAACCACAAGTATTTACAAGGGCTACCTCTGCTGATTCCACATCATCAACGAGGGTCCAACCATCGGCTGCTAATCGGCCGGCTAACTCTTCGGAATCTACCTCGTTGCGTGCACATCCAAGTGTGACTACTGCAACGGTGCGCTTCATTTGCGCAATCTTACCCTGTTTAAAGGTGTTAGGAATCTACTCCGTACGACACGCTAACAACTTCCCCATCTGCGCCAATTGAAGTGACCTTCTTACCATTAACAGTTAAATCAACTCCCCCTGCATTACCAACCTTCACATTCAATGAAACA
>JBAXPH010000090.1:0-3792 GCA_037132355.1 Actinomycetes bacterium | reverse complement strand
TATTCGTCGAATGCCAGCCCACTGGCCTGATACCTCGAAGGGTAAAGAAAATTAAAACATTCACCCTTCTACGCACAAAAAATCTTGCCATCGTATGCGCGCTTATTGCTTCATTGCTTTCCTTTGTAACAACACCAGCAACAGCGATTGCTCCACCTAGCTCACAAACTTGTGCTCAGGGAGGGACATGTGTGGTCGGTGAAACTGGGCCAGGCGGCGGAAAAGTTTTCTATGTTGCTCCAACAACCTTTACACAAGTTGGTGCAACGGCTGGAATGTGCACAACAAACTGCAAGTATCTTGAAGCTGCACCAACATCAGGAAGCAACGCTTGGACAGATTCCTACTATCAGTGGTCTGGAAATCTTAATACTGCGATTGGGACAACAGGAACAGAAATCGGTACTGGCTACTCAAACACTTTAGCAATTGTGACACAATCATCTACTTCAGATAAAGCTGGCACACTTACACGGGCTTTTAGAGGACCAGCCAATTTAACAGATTGGTTTTTGCCATCAAAAGATGAATTGAATGAGCTCTATTCAAAAAAGGCATCTGTCGATGGACTCCTTAATCTATTTTATTGGTCATCATCCGAAGTGAGCAGTAATCCCAGCACTAATGCATGGATGCAGGACTTCGATAATTCGGGTGGTGGACAGTACAGTATTTTCAAATTTTCTACACTCAACGTCCGCCCCATTCGTGCATTCGCACCGGCAACAAAGGTTGCAATTACTCGAGCAGCTGTTGGAACACAACGTAAAACCGCTTTTACAACTCAACCCCAAGTTACTCTTCAATATTCAAATAATGACACTGCGACTGTTTCATCAGTGGTGGTAGCTGCAACAGTCAGTCCTGGCGGAACATTAATTGGAACCACTACCGCAACTACATCTTCAGGTGTTGCAACCTTTAGCAATCTTGGTGTTGATGGAACCATAGGCTCGACATACACAATTACTTACTCGGCAGCTGATCTAACAGTTGCAACTGCAACCGTAACGCTGACTGGCACAACGTGTGATGGAGCTAGCTTTACTTGTCAGGTGGGTGATACCGGCCCTGGTGGCGGAAAGATTTTCTATGTTGCTCCCACAACTTTCACGCAACCGGGTGCAACCATTTCAATGTGTTCTACCTGGTGCAAATATCTTGAGGTAGCACCAAGCACTTGGGCTTCACCATCAGGGAATCAACTCTACAGAAAATGGGTTGTAGATGGCTACCAAAATTATAGAGTTTTCAACGATGGCATCTATACGTTTTTAGGTATTGATGGAGTATCCATTGGTTCTGGATACCAGAACTCCGAATATTTAAGGTGTTGCTCGGGAAGTACGACTTCGAATTCTGCAGCAGTTTTAGCTCGCGCATATGCAGGTGGAGGCAAAACGGATTGGTATCTGCCAGCAAAAAATGAACTGGATCCACTGTATGCACAGCGAGCAATTGTTGGAGGAATTTCAGATGCTAGAAGTTACTGGTCTTCTACAGAGTCCAATGCTTCAGAGGCTTGGTACCTTTACACCGCTTACAGCAACCAACAGAGCGTTAGTGATTACGCCATAAAGACTGATGCCACCCTTTATGTCCGACCTATTCGCGCTTTTGGAACAGCACCAACGGCTGTTTCTATTTCCAATGTGGCTGTCCCTGCGCCAGTTCGCGGTGCAACACCTGTTTCATCGATAACAAGTAATGGGCAATACACCACTGCGATTACATGGAGCGGATCACCTTCAGTATTTGATAGCAGTACCGCCTACACCGCAACAGTTACCGTTACACCTGTTGCCGGTTACACGTTGAATGGTGTTGGTACCAATTTCTTTACCGTTAACGGCAGTGCACCCACCAGCGTTGTCAGCCCGATCACTGCATCTAGAATTGGAACGCCGGATATATATCCAACTGGAATCGCAGTTGACTCAACAGGAAATGTGTACACATCAAACTACACGGCAGGTAATGTTACAAAGATAACTCCACAAGGGGTTACAACTATTCTTGGTACCACAGGTTTACAACCCACCGGCATAGCTATTGATACGTCAGGAAATGTCTACACCTCGAATTTTGGTTCGAACACTGTTACAAAGATAACTCCAAACGGAAACTCAACCACTTTTGGCAACACAGATGCAGGTCCAAGTGGAATCGCAATTGACTCAGCTGGAAATGTGTACACGGCAAATGCTTCAGCAAATAGTGTTACGAAGATAACTCCAATCGGTGGAGTAACGAATATTCCTTGCGCACCATGTGTCACCCCCAGAAAAATAGGGGTAGACCACCTTGGTAATATTTTTACCGTAAATTTTGGACTCATTTCAGCCAATCAAAATGTTACAAAGATTGATTCGTCCGGAGTTTCAACTATTTTCGGGACAGTAGGTAGGAATCCTTGGGGAATAGCAGTAGACGCAATTGGAAACGTGTACGTCTCAAACTTTGCTGACGATACGGTTACAAAAATTTTACAGAATGGAGCATCCTCCACTTTTGGTAGTACAGGGGGACTGCCGATGGGAGTAGCGGTTGACGCAGTCGGAAATGTTTACACAGCAAACCTTTCATCTGGTTCAACTAATGCCAAGGTGACAAAGATATCTCCACAAGGCGTCGCATCAAATCTACTTTCTTATCCAGCCTATGCTGCATCAGAAATAGCTGTTGATTCTTTGGGAAATGTCTACGTCGCAGATACTGGAAATCAAGTCCTTAGATTAGCTCCAACCAACTCAGGAGTCTTCACCTATCAATTCCCTGCAACTGCAGCCCCAACTGCAGCCCCAGTTGTTGTAGCCGTTGCACCAACTCCTGTTCCTTACTTAAAAACTTTAACTAAGCCAAAGTTAAACCTTAAAGACGGAAAGTTGATCTGCACACCAGGCACATATAACGCCGGCTACACATTAGATGGAGTTATACAAGGAAGCGGAACAACACTCTTCACGCCATCTTCCTTCACCTATAACCTGCTTATCAATGGCATCACACAAACATCACTTGTCGTAACGTCAAGCACCACATCTGCCTCCTGGAACATTCCAGCATCTGCCGCAGGTGCTCTTATAACCTGTTCTGTCACAGTCAGTGCAAACGGAGTTACCAACACCGACAAGAGCAGTGACAATGCAACATCAAGCAGCTCTGCGCTCTCCACCCAAACAACGGCCATAGCAACAGCCAATGCCGCATACGCAGCAGCGGTATCTGCCAATGAAAAGGCTTACCAAAAGGCGCTAGTTGATAATCGCGCTAAGTGGCGAAGTGACACTGAAAAGATTCGCACCGACTATTACTCAGAGCGAGATCGGATTAAATCGCTGCCTTATACAAAGGCCACGCGCGCACTTACATCTGCTGCTCTCAAGGCATACACCGCTGCGCAAAAGAAATCTGCCGCAGATTACAAAGCCAGCCAACCCGCAGCATTAACAGCAAAGGATGCCGCCAACAAGGCAGCACTTGATGCCAAGAACGCAGCAATTGCAAAGGCCAACGCCACATATTGAACCTTCATTGAATCAATTGGCTACGGCGTCCTGATCCCGTAATTTTTAACTCTTTCTGTAAATCTCGCGCCTATGCCCAACGGAAACAATCTTGACCGTCAAAATGTTTTCATGGATCGAATACACAATCCTGTAATCACTAACCCGAAGCCGATAGTTATCGCGCCCCACCAATTTCTTTGCAACCGGTGGAAGTGGATTACTTGCCAAAGTTGTAATTGCCCCCTGAACTCGTAATTGCATCTTCTTGGGTAACCTGGATAAA
>JBAXPH010000089.1:0-3869 GCA_037132355.1 Actinomycetes bacterium | reverse complement strand
TAACATTTCCTGATTCATTTCCTGTCTTTAAGGCCTGAATACTGTTGCCAAATAGATTTACTTGCCCATCAACTAATTTTGTTGGCAGATGATTCATTGTTCCGACGAAAGTTCCTACGAACTCTGTTGCTGGCTTATTGTACAAAGTATCTGGCGTATCTATTTGTTCTAGCTTGCCTTTGTTCATTACTCCTACACGATCAGAGATAGCCATCGCTTCTTCTTGATCATGCGTAACAAATAGGGTGGTTGTCCCTAACTCTAATTGCAGGCGTCGAATTTCTTCACGTAAATTGGTGCGGACCTGTGCATCAAGGGCGGATAGCGGTTCATCAAGCAAAAGCACCTCTGGCTCAATAACTAGCGCTCTGGCCAGTGCTACGCGCTGCTGCTGACCACCAGATAATTGATGAGCAAATCGCTTGTGATGATGATCAAGACCTACTAATTCTAGAATTGAATTAACTTTGTTGTCACGGACAGCTTTAGATACTTTTCGCATCTTTAGACCAAACGCAACATTTTCTGCAACATTTAGATGTGGGAACAAACTATATGCTTGAAAAACCATTCCCATGTTACGCACGTGCGCCGGATCGTTGGTAATGTCTTTTGTATTTAGTTGCACACTACCTGCATTCGATTTTTCTAAACCAGCAATAATTCGAAGTGCAGTTGTTTTGCCACAGCCTGATGGCCCCAACAGCGCAACAAGTTCACCCTTTGCAACGTTCAAGCTGAAATTATCTAAGGCAACGACTGCGCCAAATTGTCGAGTTAGTCCGCCAACAACTAATGAATCTGTAGTCATTTATGCTTCTTCCTGAACCGTATTAGAGTTTTTTCCACCAAAGAATGTGAAGCCAAACAACAGCAACCATGCAAAAAAGAGTGAGCCGACGGCAAGGGCCGTTGCTCCGATAATATTTTGTTGCGACGCATTGGTAACCCATACTGGAAATGTCGTCCAGTGAAGAAGTTGTGCCAAAGTAAATTCGCCAAGAGATAGCGCAACCATCAGAAACAGAGCTGCAAAAATTGAAGGTCTTATTGTCGGGACTATTACATTCATTAAAACGCGAATCCAGGATGCCCCTAAATTTCGTGCAGCATTTGTTAGCGTTGCTAGAGGGTGGCCAGACAAGCCGATATCTAAGGCTCTATACGTATATGGCATTGCGACAACTACATACATAAATGAAAGCTCGTAGACAGTATTTTCTAATATCGAAGGCAGCGCTAACTGTGCGCCAGTTGCCAAGGCAACCACTGGAATAATTAAAGGCAAGATTGTAAGAATTTCAATCAGGCGCTTGTAGCGCTGTCCGCTTAGGTGCAACCAGGTCACCGTAGGCACCATGATTAACAGGTTTAAAACTACGGCTAACACAGTAATTCTGGCTGTAATTGCAAGATTTTCAGCAAATCCCGATTGTTGGAAGATCCACCTATAAGCATTGAGACCGTGGGTCTTTTCGGCACCGTTTCGCATTGAGAATTCCGTTGCGGCATATAGCGGGAGGAAAATGAAGATTCCCGTGACAAGAAGAATGATCTTCGAACCTAAGTTTTTCATTTCTGTTGCCATTTCGATGTACGTGATTGAATCCAGATATACGGAATCATCGCGAGTAAGGAAACAATTATCATTCCAAATGCGAGTGCGTAGCCAAGATTGAATTGATTTACAGTTACGTTGCCATCAATTAATGATCCAATTTGGAGTGGAACTAGTGCAATGTTTCCAACAGTTAGAGCTCTTGCGGTAGCAAAAGCTGAAAATGCACTTGCAAAAAGCAACAGGAAACAAGCAATAAACGATGGAAGTAACAATGGGATTCCAACGCGCAGCCAATACTGTGCTTTGGATGCTCCTAGGTTTGCAGCACTATCTTTCCATTCGCTTCGTAATGCGGTTAAGGCTGGGGAGATAACAATTACCATGATCGGTATTTGAAAGTATGCGTAAACAATCACAAGTCCCGTAAAGGAAAAGAGAGTAAAACCCATTCCGTAAAGATCAATGCCAATTGATTTGAGTGCCGAAATAACCAAACCTGCTGGACCAAATGCTGCCAAAAACATAAATGCAAGAGGTACTCCGCCAGTGTTTGCTAAGACACCACTGATCGATGCCACAAACTTCTTAAGCGTTTGGCTGCCCTGCTTTTCAATTGCCATGGCAATAAGCAATCCTGGAATTGCACCGACTAATGCAGAAATCAATCCGAGGGTGATGCTGTTTTTAAATGCGAGCCGGTATGGATCCTGAAACAACATTTGTATATTTGAAAGAGTAAAGGCGCCTTCATTGCTTTTGAAAGCATTGCCGGTTAATGCGCCAATCGGCCACAAGAAAAATATAAGAAGAAAAAGGAAAAGCGGAACCAAGGGCAGCGGAAAAGAGGATAGAAAACCATGAAAGGCGCCCCCCTTGGAAGAGGCGCCTTTCATGTCAACGTTGGGATTCGTTGCTTGTTTCATATTTTTAGAGCTTTGGCCATTCAGTTACAACAATCGCCTTTTGCTCTGTCTGCTGATCTGGTGATGGTGCAATGCGCTTTGCTGTCTTTGGAACTGCAAAACCTTCTGGTGCATCAACGATTGTCTTCTTCTTGATCATTGCAGCTTCAGTAATTGGGTGTGCAGCACCTGCTACCCAAATGTTCTGTCCGCCCATGATTACCTTCATCAACTTTGAACCTGAAAGCTTGATGTCAGCTGCTGTGAGTTCCTTGGAACCCTTTCCAACATTCTGTGAGTACAAGAACTCTTCCCATAGGCGCGCTGCTGCACAGTGTGGTGCCTTAGCGTTAACTGCCTGTAGGTAAGGAGTTCCTTGTAGTGCAACATCTGAAGGAATAACAAACTTCAATGGCTTACCTGCAGCTGTTGACGATGCAATCGCTCCTGGACCGTTGAAGTCCCAAGTGATTGTTGCCTTGTATGCACCCGCTGCGTAGTTAGCTGAGTTTCCGATTACTGAAACGAAGTTTCCGTTTGCCTTAGCAGCCTTGATTGCTTCGATTCCTGGAAGAATGTTTGTTGCGCTTCCACCGTTAGCACCTGCAACAGCAAATAGTGCCATTAGTGCCTGCTGTGAAGATGTTGGATCTCCTGAAAGTGCGAATGCACCCTTGAACGCTGGATCAGTTAAAAGTGCCTTGATTGATGTAGGCGCCTTTGGAAGTGATGCATCGTATGAGATTGCTAGTAGGCCGTAGTAATCGCCGTACCAAAGTCCTGCTGGATCTTTCCACTCTGATGGAATGTCATTCCATGTTGCAACCTTGTATGGAGCAAATAGTGGCTTGCGTCCGATTCCAAGTGCATCTGGAAGAACTGAAACACCGATATCTACAACATCTGGCTGCTTTGACGCAGGAGCTGTCTTGATTGTCTGAATTTCATACGCTGATGAACCTTCAGGATTGTCGCTGTTGATCTTGATGCCAAAAGCCTTTGTAAATAGATCAATTGCCTCGCCGTAGTTTGCCCAGTCGCGAGGGATTGTGATGATGTTAAGTTCTTTTTCTGCCTTTGCAGCCTTCACAAGTGCGTCCATGCCGCCTGCTTGCTGAAGGTTTTGAACGTTGCAGAAGTTAACTGCTGCTTGTGCAGGAGTTGTAACTGCAATTAAGCCTGAAATTGCTGTAACTGCAGCGATTGTCGCTGCAACTAAACGCGTTGTGCGCATAAGTGGGATCCCTTCCTAAGGATTGTGGGCGCACTCTCGTCTTCTAATGCAAACAGTTAGCGACTTGAAAGTAGATTGACAGAAATCAGGTGGTGAACACTCACCGACGTACAGGTATTAAATAAGTGTCTTTAAGTCGGCTACAGAGTTAATAACAGATGTCGCACCGGCA
>JBAXPH010000088.1:0-4295 GCA_037132355.1 Actinomycetes bacterium | reverse complement strand
ACCTGCAAATATCCATTGCCACACATCAACATCTTGGCTATCAGCCAGCTCTTTCAAGGATTCAAACTCTGGGTGTTGAGCAATTAATTGCTGATCAAATTTCAAGGCAACTCCAGATGCTTTTGCCAATTGATCGGCTTGAATAACAAGTGCATCACTAACATCACACATTGCGTGTGCACGATTATTTGAGAACTGAATAGCAGAAACATAATCAACAGTTGGCGCGTTGTACTCGGACACGGCGTGGAGAGCCAGATCATCTTCTAGATCTTTTTCAATTATTGAAAGACCAGCGGCAGACCAACCAGGCAAGGATGAGATATAAATTGAGTCTCCGACCTGCGCACCAGCACGTGTAATTGGATTATCTACATCTCCAATGGCGGTAATCGAAATAACTATGCAAGGCCCTTTGGCTAAATCTCCACCCACAACAAATGCACCACAACTACTCGCTTCATGTGCAATACCTTCTGCCAGTTCTTCGATCCATTCCATACTTTCTTGGCCAGTAAGGGTTACAGCAGCTACTAGGTACTTTGGCGATCCACCCATTGCATAGACATCTGCCAAGTTTGCAGCCGTTATCTTGCGACCAATATCAAAGGCGCTGCTCCATTTAGTTGAAAAATGTGTGCCTTCAACAGCCATATCGGTCGTGATGACAGTTCGATCAGTTGTTGTAACTACCGCCCCGTCATCACCGATTCCTATCTCGACCCCGCGATGAGTCGCGCCAAAAATGCGCGTTAATGCAGAAATCACGCCCGCCTCATCGAAGTTCATAGCACCTAGCCTAATCGACTAGTGAGTAAGGGATGTTCTGCGGTAGCGTTTAGTCCTCGACCAGAAAGGACCTCACATGTCAGTACAAGCTTTCATTCTGATTCAAACCGAAGTTGGCAAGGCATCTGGAGTTGCAGACGCTGTTGCAAAAATCCCTGGCGTCACACTGTCAGAAGGTGTCACTGGTCCATACGATGTAATCATGCGTGCTGAAGCAACAAGCATGGAAGATTTTGGACGACTTGTACTGTCAAAGGTTCAGAATGTGCCAGGTATTACTCGCACATTAACTTGTCCTGTTACACACCTAAGTTAAGAAGAAAGCGCTGTATCTATAAGCGCTGAAATTAATTCTGTGTAAGTAACCCCTGATGCCTGCCACAATTTTGGATAAACGGAAGTCCCGGTAAAACCGGGCATTGTATTAACTTCATTAATAATGATCTCGGCATCATGTGTATAGAAAAAGTCACAACGGGCTAAGCCAGAACATCCCAAGACATGAAACGCCGCAACGGCAAGTCTTCGGATTTCATCAGCATCTAACTCTGGAATATCAGCGGGAATCCTTACGGTAGTTGCATCATCTAAATACTTAGCCTCAAAATCATAAAATTCAAATTTTGGGTTAACAATGATTTCACCAACAATGGATGCTTCAACCTTGCCGTCTCGTTCTAAGACTGCGCATTCAATCTCGCGTCCTTTAATGGCTTTCTCAATCAAAACTTTGCTGTCATACAACAATGCATCTGTGATCGCTGGCTTTAACTCGGCAGCAGACTTAACTTTATGAGTACCTCGGCTTGATCCACCGCTTGCTGGTTTTACAAATACTGGAAAACTCATCGAATCAGCGGCGCTCTGCCAATCATGTGCCGTAACAGCAATACCTTCTGCGACCTTCATGCCGCTGGATGCAAAAATAAGCTTTGCAACATCCTTGTCCATGGCTTGTGCTGATGCACTGACGCCACTTCCAACATAAGCCATTTCGGCCTCATCAAGTAAACGTTGGATCTGTCCATCTTCGCCAAATTCGCCATGCAGGACAGGAAATACACAATCAATCTCTAGTATCTGGCCATCGATTGAAAATCCCGACTGATTTACCTCAATATGCCGCCCATTATCTTCAACTACTGGCATCTGCTTATTAACAATCGTTAATGGATAATCAATTGGGAGCTCAACCCAAGTCCCGGTTTTTGTGATTCCAATTAACAATGGCTCAAAACGTTGCCTATCTAAACCTTTGAGTACTCCTCCTGCTGAAACACAAGAAACTTCGTGTTCGCTGCTGGGACCGCCGCAAATAATTGCGATTATTTGTTTGCTCATCGAATAAAGTTTTCAGCTTTTGTGGTTATTTCCATTAAGCGATCTAGCGCTTCGGTAGGCGTGATGACTCCTGAAACTACATCTGCAACCGCCTCAATTACAGGTACTTCCACGCCAACGCGGTGTGCAATTTCCAGAATTGCACTAGATGAAGCAACTCCTTCGACAGTCTTTGCTACTTCCGTGCGAGCAACATCCATCGATCCACTGCGACCTAGTACTTCTCCAAAGGTTCGATTTCGGGACAATGAAGAACCACAACTAGCAACAAGATCTCCCATACCGGCTAAGCCCGCTGCACTCAGTGGATCAGCATTATGAGCCGCACACAACCGTGCAACTTCATTGAGTCCACGTGTAATTAACATCGCTTGCGTATTTTCGCCGAATCCAAGTCCTATAGAAATTCCAACCGCAAGTGCGATGACACTTTTAATCGCACCAGCAAATTCACATCCCAAAACATCTACAGATGTGTAAACGCGGTAGTAAGGAGTTGCAAAGAGTTGCTGAACCTTCTCAGCCAGAACCATATGTGAAGCTGCAGCAACGGCTCCTGCTGGCTGGCGCAGAATCAACTCATTAGCAAGGTTGGGTCCAGTAATAATTGCGATGTTTTCTGTTTCCATTACCTCATGAATAATCTCAGTCATCCGAGACATGGTGCTGACTTCTATACCCTTTAAAGTACTGACATAAATAGCACCTGGCTGCACCAAAGGCTTCCAACTCTTTAAATTATCGCGCAATGTCTGTGCCGGCACTGCCAAGACATAAATATTTGAATAATCAAATGCCTCTTGAAGATTACTCGTTGCTTTGAGCCCGACTGGAAAAACATTCTCGTCTAAGTATTTTCTATTAGTGTGATTGTTGTTTATCTCATCTACGACATCTTGATTACGGCCCCACAACAAAACATGGTTGCCGGCATCGCATAAAACTTGAGCCATAGTGCTTCCCCACTGTCCAGCACCTAGCACTACTACCTTGCTCACTTCTTTTTATCCTTCTTAAAATTTCCGGTGCGTGGCAGAGTTGAAGTATGTGGATCAAATATCTCCACCGGCCGCTTTTCTCCACGAAGCTCTTCCAGCAGATTAGTCAGCTCGCGCATTACAAATGCAGTGGCCTCACGTAATGCTTCAGGATCATTCTCTTTTCCATACCAGGCTGACAAATCAAGTGGCTTTCCTGCCAGCACCTGTATCGGCGTACGAGGGAAAAACTTAATTTTCTTTTCATACGTTGGCATGACAATCTGCGAGCCCCATTGAGCAATTGGAACGATCGGGGTGTGAGTAGCTATAGCTAGTCGGGCAAGCCCTGTTTTTGCAACCATCGGCCAACCGTTCGCATCCCTAGTTAATGTTCCTTCTGGATAGACCCCAACGCAATGGCCGATGTCTAACAATCGAACCGCGTGATCCAAAGCTTTAGAGGCGTCCTTACTTTCGCGAGCCACCGGAACCATGCCCGCTGCCAAAACAATTTTTCCAATAACGGGAACTTTAAAAACGCCTTCTTTGCCTATGTAACGTGGAGCCCGCCCATTGCGATAGAGAAAGTGAGTGAGAAACAAAACGTCTAAGTATGAGACATGATTACTGGCAACGATTGCTTTGCCACTCTTGGGAATGTTTTCTCCACCCCGCCATACTTTTTTTCCCACCAGATTAAGAAGTGGGATAACTACCTTAGTACCGAGCTTAAAAGCAAAATTAGTTCCGAGTGGTTTTCCCTGAGGTGGAGCATATGAAATCTTGAACTCCGTCATAACCGTAATAATAGTGCCGCATAAGTAAAAAAACGGGGCTAGCGTTAGCCAGCCCCGTTTTTTTAAGCTACAAGAATTACTTCTTCTTCGCCTTCTTAACTACCTTCTTCGCTGCTGGACGCTTCTTAGCAGGAGACTTCTTTGCAGCCTTCTTAGCTGTCTTCTTGACAACCTTCTTAGCTGCCTTCTTTGGCGCTGCCTTCTTAGCTGCTGGCTTAGCAACTACCTTTGGCTCTGGCTTTGGTGCTGGAGCAAGCTTGCGATCTCCAGCAATAACTTCCTTAAGTGCCTTTGCAGGTAGGAAGCGTGCCTTCTTTGATGCCTTGATCTTGATTGTCTCGCCGGTAAATGGGTTACGTCCCATACGTGCCTTGCGATCAACCTTCTT
>JBAXPH010000087.1:0-4441 GCA_037132355.1 Actinomycetes bacterium | reverse complement strand
ATCCCAACTGGCTCAATCGCACTAGATATCGCACTTGGTATTGGTGGACTTCCACGAGGTCGTGTTGTTGAAATTTACGGACCAGAGTCTTCAGGTAAGACAACTCTTACATTGCACGCTATCGCTAATGCTCAAAAGGCTGGCGGCATCTGTGCATTTATCGATGCAGAGCACGCATTTGATTCAGAGTATGCAAAGAAGCTTGGTGTTGATATTGATGCACTGTTGGTATCACAGCCAGATACTGGTGAGCAAGCGCTAGAAATCATGGACATGCTTATTCGTTCAGGTGCACTTGATCTCGTTGTAGTTGACTCAGTTGCAGCACTTGTTCCTCGCGCAGAAATCGAAGGCGAGATGGGTGATTCACACATGGGTCTACAAGCTCGTTTGATGTCTCAAGCACTTCGTAAGATCACAGGAGCGCTGCACCAATCAAAGACAACAGCAATCTTTATTAACCAGTTGCGTGACAAGATCGGTGTCTTCTTTGGTTCACCAGAGACAACTACAGGTGGAAAGGCACTTAAGTTCTACGCCTCAGTTCGTCTTGATATCCGTCGTATTGAAACGCTTAAGGATGGCCAAGAATCAGTTGGTAACCGTACCCGCGTAAAGGTAGTTAAGAACAAGATGGCTCCACCTTTCAAGCAGGCAGAGTTCGACATTATTTACGGCACAGGTATTTCACGCGAAGGCTCATTGATTGATATGGGTGTTGAAATCGGTGTTGTTAAGAAGTCTGGCGCTTGGTACACCTACGAAGCAGATCAGCTTGGTCAGGGCAAGGAAAATGCACGCGCATTCCTACTTGATAACCCAGATCTAGCCAATGAGATTGAAAACAAGATCCGCGAACACTTTGTTCCAGTTGAGGTCGATCCAGCGTTAGTTGCTGCAATTGATGAGGCTGCCGCAGAGGTGGATTTCTAAGCTCCAATGTTGGAGTTTAATAAAGTTGACCACGAGGCTGACCCTTACTCGATCGCAAATACCATCGCACTTAACGCTTTGGTTACTCGCGCAAAGAGTAAGGGTGAGCTTCTGGCTCACTTAAAAAAGCGAGGCATAGAAGATGATGTTGCTCAGGCAACAATCTTTCGCCTTCAAGAAAAAGGGTTGATCAACGATTCAGAGTTTGCGAAAGCATGGACTCAATCCCGTCATACCTCCAAGAAATTATCGAAACGAATCATCGCTGGAGAACTTCGCACTAGGGGAGTAGATCAATCCAGTATTGATGAAGCGTTAGATGAAATTGATGATGAGTCTGAGTATCGAACCGCGTTTTCATTGGGAATGAAAAAATACAACACAATGAGTCGACTTCAGCCAGAGGTGCAGATTCGCAGAATTCAATCCCTATTGCAGCGAAAAGGTTTTTCTTTTCCTACAATTGCTCGTGTTATTCGCGAGCTAGATGTTCAGTCAGACGAGCTGCAGTAGCAACTACAGCAGCAGCATGTATGCGGCCAGGTTGACGTCCTAGACGTTCGATCGGGCCGCTTATGCTTACTGCGGCAATTACTTTTCCATTTGGTGCGCGCACGGGTGCTGATACAGATGCAACACCTGCTTCGCGTTCTCCCACAGATTGCGCCCATCCTCGACGTCGATCAGCAGATAGTTGTGCGGCGGTAAAGCGAGCGTTAGTTAATCCACGATGAATCTTTTCCGACTCTTCCCACGCCAGAAGAATCTGCGCAGCAGATCCGGCGTGCATTGTCAGAGCTGCGCCAACAGGAACAGAGTCACGCAATCCTGATAAACGTTCTGCCACAGCAACACAAATGCGTAGATCTCCTTGACGGCGATACAACTGCGCACTTTCACCTGTCGCATCGCGTAGCGCGGCTAGCGCAGGGGCGGCAGCGGCTAATAAACGATCTTCGCCGGCAGCAGCGCCTAATTCGCCAGAACGTGGACCTAAAACAAATCGCCCCGTTAAATCACGTGCAACTAAACGATGAAACTCAAGTGCCACAGCTAAACGGTGGGCGGTGGGGCGGGCGATACCGGTTGCAGCAACAAGTTCGGCAAGTGAATGCGGGCCGGCTTCTAGCGTGCTCAAAATAGAGACGGCTTTGTCTAATACACCAACTCCGCTATTCTTCGTGTTCATAGAGTGATATTAGCATCTCAGTATCTGATACCACAACTTAGAAATGTAAGGAGCAGTACATCGTGGGTAAAACGCTAGCCGAGAAAATTTGGGCAGAGCATGTTGTTCGCGCGGCACAAGGCGAACCAGATTTGATTTATATCGATCTGCATTTAATCCACGAAGTAACTAGCCCGCAAGCATTTGATGGTCTGCGTCTTGCAGGACGCCCAGTTCGTCGCCCTGATCTAACAATTGCAACAGAAGATCACAATGTGCCGACACAAAATATTAATTTGCCAATCGCAGATCCAGTTTCAAAGCTACAGGTCGACACCTTGCGTGCAAACTGCGCAGAGTTTGGCGTGCGCATTCACTCATTAGGCGATAAGGACCAAGGAGTTGTTCATGTTGTTGGACCACAACTTGGTGTTACACAACCGGGCATGACAATTGTGTGCGGAGATTCTCACACATCCACCCATGGTGCTTTTGGCGCACTTGCTTTTGGTATTGGAACATCTGAAGTTGAGCATGTTCTTGCCACACAAACATTGCCTTTGCAACGTCCAAAGACCATGGCGATCAATGTTGAAGGTTCATTAAAGCCAGGTGTCACATCTAAGGACATCATCCTTGCAATCATTGCAAAGATTGGCACCGGCGGTGGCCAGGGATATGTCATCGAATACCGAGGCAGTGCAATCCGTGCTCTGTCAATGGAATCACGCATGACCGTATGTAATATGTCTATTGAAGCTGGTGCGCGTGCAGGTTTGATTGCTCCAGATCAAACAACATTTGATTACATCAAGGGCAAGCCACATGCACCAGAAGATTTTGATGCAGCCGTTTCTTATTGGAAAACCCTATTTACAGATTCGGACGCAAAATTTGATGTTGAGGTAAATCTGAATGCAGATGAGCTAGAGCCATTTGTTACCTGGGGAACTAACCCAGGCCAAGGCTTGCCGCTAAATTCAGTTGTTCCAAATCCTGCAGACATTGCAGATTCAGAAGCCCGCACTGCGGCAGAACGTGCACTTGTTTACATGGGCCTTGAAGCTGGCACACCGCTTAAAAAGATAGCCATTGACACTGTTTTCTTGGGTTCATGCACCAACGGTCGTATCGAAGATTTACGTGCGGCTGCCGATATTTTAAAAGGCAAAAAGATTGCTTCCTCTTTGCGCATGTTGGTTGTTCCAGGATCTGCGCGAGTTCGTTTAGAAGCAGAAGCCGAAGGCTTGGACAAGGTCTTTCTTGATGCAGGTGCTGAATGGCGCAATGCGGGATGTTCAATGTGTCTTGGCATGAACCCAGATCAGCTTGCAGTAGGAGAGCGCTCTGCCTCAACTTCAAACCGTAACTTTGAAGGTCGCCAAGGTAAGGGTGGTCGCACACACTTAGTAAGTCCACTTGTCGCAGCTGCAACAGCGCTGCGTGGAACGTTGTCCTCACCTGCGGATCTGTAAGGAGCCAAGACCATGGAAAAGTTCATTAAACACATCGGTACCGGAGTTCCACTTCGTCGCAGCAACGTTGATACAGATCAGATAATCCCTGCTGTTTATTTAAAGCGAGTGACGCGCAGCGGTTTTGAAGATGGTCTATTTGCTGCGTGGCGCAATGATCCTGAGTTTGTTTTAAATAATGACGCCTTCAAAAAGGGCACAGTGCTTATTGCAGGAGCAGACTTTGGAACAGGTTCTTCCCGCGAGCACGCGGTCTGGGCGCTGCAGAACTATGGGTTCAAAGTGGTTATTTCAAGCCGCTTTGCAGATATTTTCCGCGGCAATTCTTTAAAAGGTGGGTTGCTAACAATCATTCTGGATCAAGCCGAAGTTGAAGCGATGTGGGCTGCCGTTGAGGCTGACCCTTCAACATCGATCACAGTTGACCTTGAAACCCGCACCGTGGCATATGGCTCAAAGAGTTTGCCTTTTGTCATCGATGATTACACTCGCTGGCGCTTGATGGAAGGATTGGATGACATTGGTTTGACCTTAAAACAGACTGATTCCATTGATTCTTTTGAGAAATCTCGATCTGTTTACAAGCCAACTACTCTTCCAATTCGCTCGTAAGGGCTAAAAACAAGCGTAAATTATTAGTTTTACGCGCGGGTGAGAAGCGAAATAGAAAACTCTAGATAAGAGATTGAGGGTTTTCTACGCATAAAAATCGCGCTTTTTGCGTATTTTTCGTAAAAATAAAAAATGCGACACGCGCAATTCAATAACCACATCACCCCTTATATGCGCGTAAGTTTATGAACACGTTAAGCAGTTGCTTAACATTTACGCGTAAATAAGGGGATTTCAATGAATAAGGCCCAAT
>JBAXPH010000086.1:0-4448 GCA_037132355.1 Actinomycetes bacterium | reverse complement strand
ATTGACAGAGGTATAGGCGTAGATATTGTTGAAGGCTTTATTAAAAAACTAGTTGGCTAACTACCACGCTGCTGCAATTTCGGAACGTGTCAGGGTTAGCAACTGTGGAAGCACTTTTGTTTTACCAATTATCGGCATGAAGTTAGCATCGCCTCCCCAACGAGGTACAACATGCTGATGAATATGTTCGGCAACGCCCGCGCCTGAAATTGCACCTTGATTCATGCCAAGATTAAAACCTTCAGGACCAGAGACTGTACGAATAGTTTTCATTGCATGCGCTGTTAAATCAGTAATCTCGTGACGCTCTTCATTGGTTAGATCCGTTAGATCTGGGACATGTCGGTATGCACAAATGAGAAGATGTCCTGGATTGTATGGATAAAGATTCATGACAACGTAAGCAGATGTACCCCGATAAACAATTAATCCGTCTTCATCGCTCAAGGTAGGGATACGACAAAATGGGCACGCGACATCGTTTCCTTCGAGCGGGCGGTTTTCTCCACGCAAGTAATCAAGTCGATGCGGAGCCCACAGTCGTTGCCATCCATCTGGCATTCCTGCACCCTCAATTGAATTACTCACTACTTAAACCTGAGTACGTTCCTGAACTACCTTTTTGATCTCAGCGATTGCATCTGCAATTGGAATTCCATTTTTCTGCTCGCCATTTCGGTAGCGGAATGAAACGGCTCCAGCCTTTTGATCCTCTTCCCCAGCAATAACCATGAATGGAATCTTCTGCATTTGAGCGTTGCGAACCTTCTTTTGCATCCGATCATCTGAGGAATCAAGTTCTGCACGAATACCCGCTTTGCGCATCTGCTGAATAACCTCACCCAAGTAATCACCGAATGTGTCAGCAACTGGAATACCAATCGCCTGAACAGGTGCAAGCCATGGTGGGAATGCTCCGCTGTAGTGCTCGGTTAGAACTCCAAAGAAACGTTCGATAGAACCAAACAAGGCACGGTGAATCATGACTGGACGTTGACGAGTTCCATCCGTTGCTGAATATTCCAATTCAAAACGTTGCGGCAGTTGGAAATCAACCTGAATCGTAGACATCTGCCAGGTGCGACCAATTGCATCTTTTGCTTGCACCGAAATTTTTGGTCCGTAAAACGCAGCGCCACCCTCATCCAAAACAAGCTCTAGATTTTGCGCAGTTGCAGCTTTGCGCAGAGCCTCTGTTGCTTCAGCCCAATCAGAATCTTCACCCACAAATTTTTCAGGGTTTTTTGTTGACAGTTCCAGGTAGAAATCATTTAAACCATAATCACGCAGAAGATTTAAAACGAAAGTTAGCAAGGAATCGAGTTCGCCGACCATTTGCTCTTTCGTGCAATAAATATGCGCATCATCTTGGGTAAATCCGCGGGCACGAGTAATGCCGTGTAAAACGCCTGACTTTTCATAGCGATAAACAGTTCCAAATTCAAAGAGTCGTAAAGGAAGTTCGCGATATGACCGACCGCGAGATCTATAGATCAGATTGTGGAACGGGCAATTCATAGGCTTCATGTAGTACTGCTGACCAGCGCGCTTAACTGTTCCGTCCTCGTTGTATTCCTCATCCAAAATCATTGGCGGATACATTCCATCGGCATACCACTGCAAGTGGCCTGAAGTTTCAAACAATGCAGCTTTTGTTAAATGTGGCGAGTAAACAAACTCGTATCCCTCTTCTTCATGGCGAATACGTGAGTAATCTTCCATCGCACGGCGCACAATTCCACCCTTTGGATGGAATACGGCCAAACCTGAACCAATTTCTTCAGGGAATGAAAATAAATCCAACTCGGTACCTAAGCGACGATGGTCGCGTTTTTCCGCCTCGGCTAACAGTTCCAAGTAGCCGTTGAGCTCATCTTGTGAAGGCCATGCAGTTCCATAAATTCGTTGCAACATTGGGTTCTTCTCAGAGCCGCGCCAATATGCAGCAGCAGTTCTCATCAATTTAAATGCAGGTATGTGCTTTGTCGAGGGCAAGTGTGGACCTCGACATAGATCGCTCCACACTGGATTTCCATCACGTCCTAAATTGTCATAAATAGTTAATTCAGCTCCGCCTACTTCAACCGACGCTTCTTCGCCTGCAGGACCCTTGATACCGATCAATTCACATTTATATGGCTCGTGTGCCAATTCTTTGAGTGCATCTGCTTCTGTAGTAACACGGCGCTTGAAACGTTGTCCCTCTTTGATGATCTTGCGCATTGCGCTTTCAATTTTTGTTAGATCATCTGGGTTAAAAGTGTTTTCAGGATCAAAGTCGTAATAGAAGCCGTCTTTGATTGGAGGTCCAATACCAAGACGTGTATTTGCATAAACCTCTTGCACGGCTTGCGCCATAACGTGTGCGGTGGAGTGTCGTAATACTTCAAGCCCGGTCGGGGATGAAATTAGAACAGATTCAACAACATCACCGTCAGCTAGGTCAGTCCACAAATCCTTAAGGACTCCATTAACTCGACAGACAACAATCTCTTTGTTATCGGCGAAGATATGGGTCGGACGTTGATCGGCTTCGACCTGAAGCTTCGCGCCATCAACTGTGATCGATATCTGGGACATGCGCTTAGCCTACCGAAGTCCGAAGCGCCATCGCTTCTATTTCTTCTCTAAATTCATGTGATTGCGATAATTCTCGACCAGCTATTGAAGCAATCGGCTGTGCTATCCGCAGGCTACTTAATAAGAATCCAGATTCAATATCTCCGATTTCGGATACAGCGATAGATCGAACTGTGACGTTACAATTTTCAATTACTAGAGCTCGCATTACCCCGGCAAGCACGCCATCAGACAGCGGCGGAGTGACCCAAGCGCCCCTAATCTTCAATAGAACATTACACACTGAGCCTTCACAAACTTTCTCGTCCGTACTTGTTACTAATGCTTCATCAAACCCATTGGCACGAGCATGTTCCAGAATTTCAAGGCGATGGTTGTACGGGTAACTTTTCACTGGCACACCGTTAACGACCAACGGAACAGGAAGAACACCTACCTTCGCTGCAGCATTTACTTCAGTGTAAGGAAGATGAACCGCGGCCCAGTTTCCTGTCGCATCAAATGAAACACGTAAAAGCCCAGATTCATGGCTCTCGGCAACAAGTAATGTTGCAATTGATTCCCGAACTAATTCTTCACTAGGCAACTTAATATTTTCTTTTGCCGAACTATTGACCGCTCTTCGCATGTGGCGAGTCAGTGCCCATGGTTTTCCAGCAACAGTTTTTATAGTCTCAAAGATTCCTGCACCTTCCAACCATCCGAGGGCTGTGCAATTTGATTGTTCTATCGGGACTAAAGAGCCATTAGCAATTACTTTCATTGCAGATCTCCCCCAGCAATCGAAATCAATCGCTTTGCTTTGAGTTGAGTTTCTTCCCACTCTGCTCGTGCATCACTGCCCCATGTAATTCCAGCACCAGTTCCAAAATTTAAATGCGAATCTTTCCAGAAAATTCTAATCGCTACCGAAAGATCGGCCTGATCTCCTTGAACCCAACCAAGTGCGCCGCAATATGGGCCGCGCGGAGTTTCATTGTCTGCAATTATCTGTGTTGCTGAAGATTTTGGTGCGCCACTAACAGAACCTGGTGGTGACAATGAGTTGAGAATGTCACTCCACGAAATATCGTCCAGCAATTGACCCTGAACATCTGAGACAAGATGTTGTAACCCTGGATGTTCCTCACTAGATAGGAAGCGAGGAACTTCAACCGTTCCGCTTTTACAAATTTGGCCCAAATCATTTCGCATCAAGTCCACGATCATGACATTTTCGGCCTTGTCTTTCGCACCGAATTCTTGAGAGTTTGTAGGCTGAGTGCCCTTAATCGGAGAAGTTTTAACGGTCGAACCATTTCGGCTGAGAAACAATTCAGGTGATGCTGATGCAATCATCGTTCCTGGTATTTCTAAATAACTGGCCCACGGCGCTGGGTTATTGCGCAATATTTGTGAGAAAAGACCACGCAGTGATTGACCCTGATCGTGATGAGTTAATTGTCGACAGGCATTTACTTGGTACACCCAACCTTGCACGACGGAATTTCTAATTCTTTCAACGTATGCAACATATTGATCGGCGCTAAAGGATGAGCTCCATGACCCCTGCAACGGAGCCCACGGTGTTGCAGGAAAAGGTGCATCAGTAACTGTTGCAAATTTTGCAGCTGTAAATTCATTCTCAAATGTTGTGGTCACTGCCCAGAATCCACCATCATCCAAACATTCGGGATCATGCGAAACTTCAACCAGATCGGTGGCAAGCCTGCCTCCCATCCAAAACAATGAAGAATCTTCCGCATATGGCACGGGCTAACGCTAACCAATCAACCTCACTTTGGCGCTTACGCCTCTCCTGCGATAGATTTACCCTCCTCGCGGACGTAGCGCAGTTGGTAGCGCGGAACCTTGCCAAGGTTCAGGTC
>JBAXPH010000085.1:0-4542 GCA_037132355.1 Actinomycetes bacterium | reverse complement strand
TTTTCGAGTATGTACTGCGCAATAAGCGCGCAGAATGGCTCGATTACAGCCGCCAGGTCAGCGCATTTGAACTTGATCGATATTTGCCAGTCCTTTAATACACGCGTTACCCTTAACCCATGATTAATCGCAGCCTCCTCCTTCGCTGCCGTGGCGGGGCCAAGTAACCGGTCCCCTCGCCGCGGGGTTTGTCGTACCGGTTCACCCATGACAAAACCCGCCAATTAATAAGGAGCACGAAATGAATTTTCCCAAGCAAGTTCCATCCAAGATGCCCGTGCATCGCTATGAACCTTTTCATCCAGTAGATCTTGCAGATCGCACCTGGCCAAACAAAAAAATTACTAAAGCACCTAAATGGTGTTCAGTTGATCTTCGCGATGGAAATCAAGCGCTGATTGATCCAATGGACACTCCTCGCAAATTAGCGATGTTTAAGCTGCTAGTTGCGATGGGCTACAAAGAGATTGAAGTTGGTTTTCCAAGTGCGAGTCAGACTGATTTTGATTTTGTCCGAAAGATTATCGACGAGAACTTGATCCCTGATGATGTTGTAATCCAGGTGTTAACTCAAGCCCGGGAAGCATTAATTATTCGAACATTCGAGGCTATCAAGGGTTCGAAGCAAGCGATTGTTCACTTATATAACTCGACTTCTACTTTGCAGCGCCGAGTTGTATTTGGACTTGATAAAGAAGGCATCAAAAAAATTGCAACAGATGCTGCCAAGATTTGCTTGGATCTAGTACCAACTGTTCCTGAAACAAAGGTTTCATTTGAATACTCACCTGAGTCATATACAGGTACCGAACTTGAGTTTGCTGTTGAGGTTTGCAACGCGGTCAATGATGTATGGAAGCCAACCCCGCAGTGGAAGACAATCATGAATCTTCCAGCAACTGTTGAAATGGCAACTCCAAATGTTTATGCAGATTCGATCGAATGGATGTGTCGCAACCTGAATAGCCGCGATAGCGTGATCGTTTCGCTTCACCCTCACAATGACCGTGGAACAGGCGTTGCAGCAGCAGAACTTGGCTATCTTGCAGGGGCTGATCGCATTGAAGGAACATTGTTCGGAAATGGTGAGCGCACCGGAAATGTCTGCCTAGTAACCCTTGGCATCAATTTAGTTACACATGGTATCGATCCACATATTGATTTTTCTAACATCGATGAAGTTCGTCGAACCGTTGAATACGCGAATCAATTGCGTGTACCTGAGCGTCATCCTTATGGCGGCGACCTTGTTTTTACTGCCTTTTCTGGTTCACACCAAGATGCAATTAAAAAAGGCTTTGATCACATGGCAGTTGATGCCAAAGCTGCTGGTAAAGAAGTTCGTGATCACACCTGGGCTATTCCATATCTGCCAATTGATCCACTAGATATTGGTCGCTCATACGAGGCTGTAATTCGTGTTAATTCGCAATCAGGTAAGGGAGGTGTTGCTTACTTAATGAAGAATGAGCATCATCTTGATTTGCCTCGACGCTTACAAATCGAATTCTCTAAAAATGTTCAGGCAAAAACTGATGCTGAAGGTGGCGAAGTAAGTGCCGAGGATTTGTGGAATATTTTTGAAGATGAGTATTTGCCAACAGAAAGTGCACCATGGGGACGTTTCCGTCTAAAGGGATTGTCACAAAATTCTGTGCTTGGAGAAGATGTTCATCTGACTGTTTCATTGACAGATCGCGGTGAGCTTCATGAACTTAAGGGACAAGGCAATGGTCCGATTGCAGCCTTCTGTAATATTTTGCAGGCATACGGAGTAGATGTACAAGTCCTTGATTACTTCGAGCATGCTTTGTCTGCAGGTGGCGATGCTTCTGCTGCTGCGTATCTTGAATGTGCAATCGATGGCGAAACCTTCTGGGGCGTCGGAATCGATCCCAACACCACAACCGCTTCATTAAAAGCGGTCGTGTCTGCGATAAATCGCGCAATTCGTTAATTCACGCACTACCTTTACCCATATGAGTTTGTACCGGGATGAGGCAATTGTTTTGCGCACTCAAAAACTCGGTGAAGCAGACCGCATCATCACAATGCTTACCCGCGATCACGGGCGTATTCGTGGTGTTGCAAAAGGGGTTCGTCGCACCAAGTCAAAATTTGGCGCACGTTTAGAACCAGGCAGTCACGTTGATATTCAGCTGTACACCGGTAAAACTTTTGACACAGTCACACAAGTTGAAGCGTTAATGAATTATGGCGAGGCGTTGACCGAGGATTATCAACGTTGGACAGTTGCTGCAGCGATTTTAGAGGCTGCAGAACGTTTTACATCCCAAGAAAATGAACCGGCATTGCAGGAGTTTCAATTAGTTGTTGGTGGAATGAAAGCTTTAGCAGAAAATAGATATGAACCATTATTAATCCTTGATGCATTTTTGTTGAGGTCATTGGCTGTTGCTGGTTATGCACCATCCATGACTGTTTGTTCAAAATGTGAAGCACCTGGTCCCCATAGATACTTTTCACTAGTAGGTGGAGGATCGGTGTGCGCAGATTGTCGACCATCTGCATGTGCAACACCTGCACCAGAAACCTTGGATCTCATGGGTGCATTGCTATCAAGTGATTGGGATGTTGCATCTGCAAGTGAAGGAAAATTTCGCCGAGAGGCTAGTGGTTTAATCGCTGCTTACTTACAATGGCACCTTGAACGCGGCTTGCGTTCCTTGCCAATGGTGGAGCGGGTATGACAATAAAGATTCCTAATCACGTTGCAATAGTGATGGATGGAAATGGACGCTGGGCACAAAAGCGCGGCCTACCTCGCACAGCAGGACATGAAGCAGGCGAAGCGGCGCTATTTGATGTTGTAGAAGGCGCACTTGAATTTGGAGTTAAAGAAATCAGCGCCTATGCATTTTCAACCGAGAACTGGCGACGCTCACCCGAAGAGGTCAAGTTCTTGATGGGCTTTAACCGAGATGTTATTCGCAGGCGCCGCGATCAGATGAATGAGATGGGTGTTCGAATCCGTTGGATTGGACGTCCCAAGCGATTGTGGAGCAGCGTTATTAATGAGTTAGAAGAAGCTGAAGAGTTAACGAAGAAGAATAAGAAGTTAACTTTGAATATGTGTGTTAATTATGGCGGGCGAGCAGAGATTGTTGATGCGGCTGCTGAGCTTGCACGCGATGTGAAGCGTGGAAAAATCAAGGCTGATGCAATTACCGACAAAGTATTTACTAAGTATTTAGATTCACCAACTATGAGTGATGTAGACCTATTTTTGCGCTCATCAGGTGAGCAGCGCACCAGTAACTTTTTGCCCTGGCAAAGTGTTTATGCCGAATTTGTTTTCATGGATGTCTTGTGGCCAGATGTAACGCGAAAGACTTTGTGGAAAGCGATTGAGGAGTATTCAGCTAGAGATCGTAGATTCGGAAAAGCGTAGCGATTCCGAATTGAGTGGCTAGCGGAAAAGCGTAAAATTTAATTATGCAGTTGCTGCTACAACGCCCCACATGATCAGTACACCAAATGCTGTTGCAGCTAATGTCCATTTAGATGCGTGACGAGAATGTGCCTCTGGCAAAATATGAGATGTTGCAATATAAATAACAAAACCTGAAAACAGAGCAAGGTATAGAGCCATGTACTTATCGTTTAAGGCCAAATAAGTTCCAACTGTTGCTCCGCCAATTCGAGCTATTGCATCTAATCCAAGTAGATACTTACTTTTCTTTGTCCAATTGCCGCTCTTAATCAACATTGAAACTGTATTAAGACCATCGCTAAATGCATGAACAACTATTGCAATAAACACTGCGATACCAAGTGAAGAGCTGACTTGGAAGGCAACACCTAAACCAACGCCATCAAGAAATACATGGCCTCCCATTGCAAGTGCACCAATAACTCCAGAGACAGAATGGTGATCATGGTCATGTCCGTAATGTGATTCAGCTGGTTCGTGAGATCCAAACCCGCGTTCGACAATGTGCAAAATCAAGAAGCCTGCCAAAATTGCTATCGAAACAATAGGCACGCCCGCAAAGTGATCGGTGTTCATTGCAAAAACTTCTGGCAATAAATCAAAGCCAACGAGGCCCATTAACAAGCCTGCAGACAATCCAAGAATTAAGTGAAAGCGATCTTTGGAACGAAATGCGAGGACTCCACCCAATGTGGTGGCCAGCACTGTAAGTGAGGCAAAAAAGATCGCGGACTTCATTGTTTTAGGGTATCCGATTAGGCTCAGGGCTATGTTCGCTATAGCTCGCTTCACCGTTCCATTGGCCAATGCTGCTCACTTCGAAGCGCAGTTGATCAACGCACTTGACGCTTTTTCTCAGTGTGCTGGGTTCAAAAATGGCGAGTACGGTCAAAATCTTGATGAACTAACCCTGTGGTCGCTCACTACCCATTGGGAAAATGTGGGCTCGTACCGCAGGGCTTTGAGCAAAAACAACGTGAAAATGAATGCGATTCCGATTTTGGCTCAAGCAATCGATGAGCCCGGTGCATATGAAAAGCCGTACTCAGAGTAAAATAATCACACGGAAGTAACACACGTTGCTTTTC
>JBAXPH010000084.1:0-4582 GCA_037132355.1 Actinomycetes bacterium | reverse complement strand
ATGACATTTAAATCAGAATCGGTCACAAGGACGGCAATTTCGACTAGAACGTCTTTTTCAAGGGAAAGTCCGGTCATTTCGCAGTCGATCCAGATCAGATTCGGTTGTTCATTGGGCATAGGGGCAACCTTAGGGGGAAAGGGCTGATTTCACCTTTTGTTAACCTTCTAGACACCTTTGGTCTATGTAAAAAATCCCGTGTATGTACAAGATTCAGCACATGACATTGCTTGAAAACAAGTCGGCAGCCACCCCTGCCCCACGCGAAATCACGACCAAGCCACGCGTATCGGACAAAATTTTCCGCGGAGTTGTAACCGCTGGCGGATTATCTTCATTGGTGATCTTAGGTTTAATTCTAATTTATTTAACGTATCAGGGTTTTGATGTTTTGAAATCACAAGGCCTTGGTTTTATCACCACAAGTGGTTGGCAAATTGTTTTAGATGATGCCGGAAATCTTGATCCAGCACAGACTACTTTCGGAATTGCTGCAATGCTCGTAGGAACAATGATTTGTGCGACGATTGCAATTCTTATTGCTGTTCCAATTTCAGTTCTAACAGCTCTGTATCTCTCCTTTTACGCACCTGCGTCAATACGTAAGTTCATGGTCGCAATCATCGATTTGATGGCTGCCTTTCCTTCAGTGTTGTTTGGTATTTGGGGTTTCTTTGTATTAATGCCAAGCGTTGAATACTGGGGCAAGTTGCTCCACAAGTACCTTGGATTCTTGCCATTTTTCAAAATGGAAGTGCCTGTTTTTACCCGTTCACCATTTGTCGCAGGCGTGGTTCTTGCGATCATGATCATTCCGATTGTTACCTCAATCTCTCGTGAAATCTTTGGACAAACACCACTAGATCGAATTCAAGCTGCCTACGCTCTTGGTGCTACTCGTTGGGCAATGATCAAAGCTGTTGTAATTCCATATGGCCGCAGTGGAGTAGTTGGTGGGGCAATGCTTGGACTTGGACGCGCAATGGGTGAAACCGTTGCTGTGTACACAGTTTTAAACATTGTGTACCAGATCAACTGGCATGTCTTAATTGGCGCAGGTGGAAACGTGGCATCAATGATCCTGTTGAAATTCGGTGAAGCCGGAGATGAAGAAATTAAGGCTCTTATGGCAGCTGGCCTGATCCTCTTCATTTTGACTTTGATCGTTAACTCAATTGCAGATTTAATTGTTAAGAGTTCAGGAGCAAAAGGCCGATGAGTACTTCTGTAGTGACTCCAAAGCCAAGCCGGCCTTGGGTTGCAACGCCTAAACAGCGTGCAATTACCGCGGGTATTTATCTAGCATCTGCTTTGGTTTCCTTTTTAATGATTTCAGTAACTCCAATGAAGGGAAAACTTGCTTACTTTACAGTTTTCTTCTTTGCTTCAGTTGCAATTGATTTTGGTTTGAGTTATTTCCAACGCGGAATTGCAAGTGCAAAAGATGCGATTGCCCGTGGTTTCGTGAGTGTAGGTATGGTCTTTGCGGTCTTGCCAATTTTCAGTATTTTATTTGAAGTTGTAAAGCGCGGATATAAAGGTTTGCATTTTAGCCTTTTCACAACGGACATGAGTGTTACAAGCGTGAACGATCCAATTGGGAATGGCGGGTTACTCCACGCGATAACGGGCACAGTGATCATGGTTGCGATCGCACTCATCGTCGCGATGCCTATCGGAATCTTGACCGCAGTTTACTTAACTGAAATTCGTGGAAAGTTTTCTCGCCCAATAAAGTTCTTAGTGCAGGCTATGTCAGGTGTTCCATCAATTGTCGCTGGTCTTTTTATTCTCTCTGCCTATGTGTATCCAATTACTGGATCCCTTTCAGGTTTTGCTGGCTCACTTGCCCTGATGATTTTGATGATTCCAACAATTGCTCGTACATCGGAAGAAGTACTTCTCTTGATTCCGAATGATTTACGCGAAGCTGGAGTTGCACTGGGCGGAACTCAATGGAGAACAGTTGCGCTTGTCGTTGTTCCCGCTGCAAAGAGTGGACTTGTTACGGCACTTATTTTGGGAATTGCACGTGTTGCTGGAGAAACTGCCCCATTAGTACTACTTACTGGTGGCGGCGAAAAGGTTAATCCAAACCCATTCAGTGGACCAATGGGATCACTCCCTATCTATATTTGGAAATGCTTTGGGCAAGGTACGGAAGAATCGATTGCTCGCGCTTGGTCAGGAATTTTGGTGCTACTCGTAATTGTTTTAGCGCTCTTCATGACTGCTCGCTTCTTGAGTGAGAGGAAAGTGACAAAGTGACAACTAACGAAAACGAGGACAAGATGGACAAGACAGCAACCAAGCCTTCATCACTAAGTGATGTTGCAGCAGCGAAGCAAAAGAAGGCACCTGGTGGTCAATCATTAGGCGTTGGTCTTGAAGCACGTGGCGTTCACGCATGGTTTAGCGGCAAGCACGTCCTAGACAACATCTCACTCGATTTCTGGTCAGGCACTGTCACTGCTCTGATCGGTCCTTCAGGGTGCGGTAAGTCAACATTTATTCGCACACTCAATCGTATGCATGAATTTATTCCTGGTGCACAGATGGCCGGTGAAGTTTTACTTGATGGAAAAGATATTTATGAATCAGGCACAGATGTCACAAAGATTCGTTTAAAGGTTGGAATGGTTTTCCAGAAGCCAAATCCATTCCCATCAATGACAATTGCAGAAAACGTTTTATCAGGTTTAAAGCTTGCAGAATTAAAAGTCGCAGACAAAGACGCACTACTTGAAGATTGCCTAGAGCGTGCTGGACTTTGGTCTGAAGTTAAGGATCGCCTTAACGCACATGGCGGTTCACTGTCAGGTGGACAACAGCAGCGTTTGTGTATTGCTCGTTCACTTGCGGTTAAGCCACAGGTTCTATTGATGGATGAGCCATGTTCTGCCCTTGACCCGGGATCAACGCTAAAGATTGAAGAAACAATCAATCACCTTTCTTCATCCATGACGATCATTATTGTTACTCACAACATGCAGCAGGCAGCTCGTGTATCCGACTACACCGCTTTCTTCCTGTCAGATGGTGGTCCAGGATCGATGATTGAGGTCGGACCAACTTCCGAAATCTTCTCCCGCCCACGAGATACTCGTACCGAGAACTATGTGACAGGGCGTTTTGGTTAAAAATCACTTAACCATTTGTTCACTTAGTTTTTACCCTGCGTTTGGCGGCAATCGGCCAAAAGTTAAGCCTGAATGCATACGTTTCACCCGTATTAGTCGTGCACGTCTAATAACTAAATCCACATATAAAGGGGAAACAAATCGAATGAAGATCTCAAAGTCTTTGAAAGTTGTAGCTGCAGCTCTTGCACTATCTTTCGTTGCAGTACAGCCAGCTTCAGCTGTCGGCCTAACTGGCGCCGGCGCAACATTTCCACAGCCACTAATTGATATTTGCAAGGCTGGATTTGCAGCAGATACAGGTCACTCATTCACATATGGTGGTGGCGGTTCAGGTACAGGTCGTGGAAATTCAGATAAGGGTGTTGGCGATGTTAACTTCTCTGATACACCTCATACAGCAGCTACACGCGTAGCAACAGTTATTCACATTCCAGTTGTAGCAGCACCAGTTGCTGTTATGTACAACTTGCCAACAAGCAAGAACAAGACACTTAATCTTTCAGCTAACACAGTTGCAGGAATTTTTGCAGGAACAATCACAAAGTGGAACGATCCAGCAATTGTTGCTGACAACAACCGTTCAATCACAACAATCATCTACCGTAAGAACGCAGATGGTTCAGTGAAGAAGGATGCAACGGGTCAGCCAATCGTTCTTCGTAAGGACACACGCACAGCAGTGTTCACACTTCCAAGCTCAGCAATCAAGGTGATTTACCGTTCAGATGCATCAGGTACTCAAGGTAACTTCACAAACTTCCTAGCTGGCGCTGCACCATCAGTGTGGACAAAGGCTGGAAATAATGACTTCAAGGCAACTTTCCCAGGAGATCTAAACTCAGTATCTAACCTAGGTCGCATTACTTCTGCATCAGGTTCATCTGGTGTATCTGTTCTTGCAGGAAAGACTCCTTACTCAATCACATTCGCTGAGAAGAACTACGCAAAGGCACAGGGACTTGGTGTTGCAAACATCGGTAACGCAGCTGGTAACTTCCAGGCTCCAGATGCAGCGGGAACATCAGCGTTTCTTGGTGCAGCCACACAAGATGCAAACGGCTTCTTGAAGTTTGACTACAAGACAACTATTGCTGGTGCTTACCCACTAGGAATCGTTTCTTACGCGCTAGTTGATACAAAGACAACAAACGCAGCTGCGGTTAAGTCACTTCTTAACTACATACTGAGCCCAAAGTGTGTTAACACAGATCCAACACTTGAGTACTCAGTAATCTCTGGTGCACTACTTGCTTTCAACCAGAAGCAAATCGCAAAGATCGGCGCTTAATAGTTAAAGCACGAGGGTAGAAAAACGGTCGGGTATATCCCGGCCGTTTTTCTTTTCCCAATTATTTGAAAGACTGATGTAAAGATCCAAAAAGCCACTGCGCGCCTGGCAGGAATCGAACCTGCGACAACCCGCTTAGAAGGCGGGTGCT
>JBAXPH010000083.1:0-4763 GCA_037132355.1 Actinomycetes bacterium | reverse complement strand
ATTTCCTTTGCAATGGAAACGCCATCGTTAGTAATTGTTGGGGCGCCCCACTTCTTCTCGAGAACAACATTTCGTCCACGAGGTCCAAGGGTTACCTTGACCGCATCGGCCAAGATATTCATGCCGCGCTCTAATCCGCGACGTGCTTCTTCATTAAAGGCAATCTGCTTTGCCATGAGTTGTGCTCCTTGTGCTAGATCTTCATTCAAATACTCTTCGAATGGGGGGCTTTATCACTCGCACCCCGAGAGTGCTAACGCCAAATCTAGAGCCTTTATTTCCAAGGCGCAAAACGAGGGTTTGGAAGAACTAGGGACGAGCGACGCGAGTAGCCATGCGGGCCTCGCGTAGGCGGCGCAGACGCTTAACTAGCATCGGTGAAGCAGCTAGGGCGTCGTCGCGGTCGATCAGATCGTTCAGTAATTGGTAATAACGAGGAGCGCTCAGATCAAATAAATCCTTGATAGCCGCCTCTTTTGCCCCTGCATAGCGCCACCAGTTGCCTTCAAAATCAAGGATGCGAACTTCGAGGTCACTGAGCCCAGTGTTCATTGCGGACTCTTCTTGCGCGGACATGGGTTAAATCTTACGACAGAGAGTGCTCAAAGTGTGGGAACTTCGTAAGGGGGAACTTCGTAAGGGGGAACTTACAGAAGCGAACTCATGCATTGATTCGTGCCTTCTTAACAATGTTTCTAATCATCGTTGGAAAAACAAATAGGTGCAGTGGAGAAATTGCATACCAATACAACTGCCCACCTAATCCACGTGGATTAAATGTTGCCTCTTGCACAATCTTTGTCTTTCCATTTTCTCGTGACACTGTAAATTCCAGCCACGCTTTGCCTGGCAACACCATTTCGGCATACAACTTTAATCTGCGGCCAGGTTCTAACTCTTCTACTCGCCAAAAATCTAAACTTTCACCGACGCGCAAGAAATCTGGATCACGACGGCCCCGGCGCAAACCAACTCCACCAACTAAGAAGCGATCTAAAACGCCACGTGCCCACCACAATAAATCTGAACCAAACCATCCGTTGTCTCCGCCGATTCGTTCAACTTGTCGCCACACCTGTTCTGCTGGAACATCGGTAATGCTTTCGCGACGATCACGCAAAACCATTTCACCAGCCCAATCAGGATCGCCTTGAGCTTTCTGCCACGGTGCAGTTGGCATAGTTGCATCAGACCAACGAGTTTCAACGTTATGAGTGGTGATCTTTGAAAGTGCTAAAGAAATAGCTGTCTCAACATCAATTAATCCTTCAGGCGGCTTTGGAATTAGCGCATCAATACTTTTTGCTGGATCTGCGACAACTTCGCTGATAAGTGATCCAACAAGTGGACGAGCAAGTGCGGTTGGAACAGGTGTTACTAAACCAATCCACAAACTAGAAAGACCAGGAGTTAGAACTGGGACTCTGATGATCCAACGCTTTTTTAATCCCGATAACTTGGCAAACTTTTGCATCATGTCCGCGTACGACAAGACTTCGGGGCCACCAATATCAAATACCTTGTTAACCGGCTTTTCTAAATGTGCAGCACCCTTTAGATAATACAAAACGTCGCGGATAGCGATTGGATGTGTTTTATTCATGACCCATTTAGGCGTGGTCATAATCGGAAGTCGGTGTGTTAAATGGCGCAACATTTCAAAGCTGGCAGAGCCAGAACCGATGATGATTCCTGCGCGAAGTTCTAGGACGGCAACAGAAGTAGTTGCTAGCGAACTACCTGTCATCGCACGAGATGCTAGGTGCTTGCTGATATTCACATCGTTTGCGATTCCACCCAAGTAAATGATCTGCGATACGCCGGCTTGCTCGGCAGCCTTGGCAAAATTGCGAGCCATTTCCTTTTCAATCTCATCAAAGTTTGGACCTAAATTAATTGAGTGCAACAAGTAAAAAGCTGTGTGAACACCTTCGAGCGCTCTTTGTAAATCACTGAAGTTCTCAGCACTTCCTTCACATATTTCCACCAGCGGCGCCCACGGCTGGCCCATGATTTTGTTTTTATCGCGCACCAAAATTCGAACATCTTCTTTTTCATCAACAAATGCGCGGACTAATCGACCTCCGACATATCCAGATGCCCCTGTGACGAGGAATTTACGGCCTCCGTTATGCGAGTTCATGCTGGCAAGCCTAGACTTATCCCATGCAAAAGGCACTCCAAAAACCACGAGTAGTGATTTTGGGTGCCGGTTTTGGCGGTTTAACCGCGGCGCGAAAGATGGCCGACTTTGCCGATGTCACTGTGGTCGATCGCCACAACTTCCAAACTTTTTTGCCACTTTTATATCAGGTATCAACTGCTGGGTTAGCTGCAGACCACGTTGCTCACCCGATTCGCGGTGCGCTACGTAAAACCGGCGTGCAGTTTCGCATGGGTTCACCATTATCTGTCGATCACAAAAACAACTCTGTGAAGTTAGATAGCAGCGAGGTGTTGGAGTTTGACTACCTTGTTGTCGCACTCGGTTCGGCAAATGCTGATTTCGGAATTCCAGGTGTTACTGAACATGCACTGGGTATGAAGAGTGTTCACGAAGCACTAAACATTCGTGCTGAAGTTTTACGCCGTTTTGAAGATTTGTGTCGCTTTGAAGATGAGACAGTTTTTTCAATAACCGTTGTTGGTGGTGGCCCGACAGGTGTGGAAATGGCTGGTGCATTTGCAGAACTTGTTCGTGGACCATTAAAGAATGACCAACGACATGCTGCTGCTCACATCAAAATTAATTTAATCGAAGCAGGTCCTCGGATCTTGCCTATGTTCTCTGAAAAACTTTCTGCACACGGTAAAAAGGATCTCGAAAAACTTGGTGTGACCGTTCACTTAAACACCGCTGTCAAAGAAATTAAACCCCGCAGTATTGAAGTCAGTGATGGCAGAACAATTGCTTCTGAGGTAACTGTCTGGGCCGCTGGCGTTAAGGGCGAGCCAACAGGTGCACAATTGAATTTGCCATTGGTCAATACACGCATCGATGTTGAAAAAACGTTACAGGTGAAGCACTACCCTCACATCTTTGCTATTGGAGATATCGCTGGTTTTGTTGGAGAAAATGGCAGAATGTTGCCGATGGTTGCACCAGTTGCATTGCAGCAAGGTCGACACGTAGCTCAACAAATTAAAAGATTTGTATCCGGTCAAGAACTTAAGCCATTTAAGTATCTCGACAAGGGATCTATGGCAACCATTGGTCGCCACAAAGCAATCGTCGAAGTGAAAAACCTTCGAATGACTGGAATTCCTGCTTGGTATGCCTGGTTGTGGTTGCACCTGTTTTATCTATTAGGTGGTCGCAATAAGATCGGCACTATGGCTGACTGGACCTATAACTATTTAACATTTGATCGTGGCAACCGACACATTATGGATTCGCAGTAATGCCAGAGTACTTAAAGATCGATGGTCATGATCTTTACTGTTATGAATGGGAAAACGAAGGCGAAGCTGTTGTTTTACTTCATGGTGGCATGAGCCAAACTGCTCATTGGGCTTCAAATATTGTTCCGGCGTTAGAGGATTACCATGTATTTGCATACGATCGATCTTCACATGGATTTACTGCATACCGCGAAGAAAGTATTAACTTTAAATTTCAACTTCGCGAAGCGATTGCCTATTTAGAAAACGTAGTTAAGGAGCCCGCACACATTGTTGGTTGGAGCGATGGCGGAATCATTGGCTTAATGCTTGCAATCCAACGTCCAGATTTAGTGAAGTCGCTAGTGGCAATCGGAGCTAATTTCCATTACGACGGAACCTTGGGAGATTTCGAGATTGGGGAACTCAGCGAAGAAGACCGCGCAGAATATGCAATTTATTCTCCTGATCCTGCCGAAACTCAAGATGTGATTTATCACCGTTTTATGAAGATGTGGCCTTCCGAGCCGGATATTTCTATGGAAGAGATTAAGAAAATCCAGTGCCCTGTATTGGTTATGGCAGGTGACGACGATGTTATTCGGCACGCTCATACCGTTGAATTATTTGAGGCGTTACCACTTGGTCAATTAGCAATTGTTCCCGGTACATCGCACATATTGCCAAAGGAAAAGCCTGGATTAGTAAATCTGATTATTACCGAATTTCTTGAAGATTTAAGCTATCCCGTGACCCGCATGCCAATGCGCAGAAAGAATCCCGTCAGCACTCAACCGGAGTAATTTTTCCTGTCGCAACATCATAAATAGCTCCACCAACGACAACACCTTTATTCAGGAAAGGGAATGCGCGAATTCGATTCACATCGATCGCTAAAGCCGCTTCTTGATCCTTCACAGTTCTAAACTCAAGAGATCGTGTGTCCACACCAAACTCTTTCTCAATGTATTCATGGATATCTGCTTCTTCTGCCGAGGCCATTCGGCAATTTGTATGAGGCATAACCAAGATTTTCTTAACGCCTAACAAATATGTTGCTAATACAAGTGTGCGAAGGACGTCCTCTGTTACGCGTGCGCCGGCATTACGCAGGATCTTTGCATCACCAGAGCTCATGCCCATTACTGACAAAGGATTAATTCGTGAATCCATGCAGGTAACAATTGCTAAACCTTTTTGAGCAACTCCAGTTAAGCCAGAGTATTTAAAGGTTTTGACGTATTCATCATTGGCTGCGATTTCTGCAGAAAAAGAATCATGCGGAAAAGAGTTATCGGACATATCTACTCCTCTCCGGATTCATACCGGAGCCCCCCGTCAGGATTGAACTGACGACCTGCGCATTACAAGTGCGCTGCTCT
>JBAXPH010000082.1:0-4773 GCA_037132355.1 Actinomycetes bacterium | reverse complement strand
TCTTTGAATATAAATCAAAGTTGTTAATCGTGGATTGCGGTGTTTTATTTCCAGAAGATAATCAACCAGGCATTGATTTGATTCTTCCTGATTTTTCATACATCAGAGATCGACTAGACGATGTTATAGGTATCTTTTTAACGCACGGTCATGAAGACCATATTGGCGCAGTTCCATATCTATTGCGGGAGCGGGGCGATATCGCAATCTATGGTTCAGCATTGACCCTTGCGCTCATCACAGCAAAACTAAAAGAGCATCGCATCACTCCGCTTACCCGCGAAGTAAAAGAAGGTGGCACCGAAGATGTTGGTCCCTTCACTCTGGAGTTTGTTGCAGTTAATCACTCGATTCCAGATGCATTGGCCGTTGTTATCAATACTGAAGCTGGTCGAGTTTTAGCCACTGGCGATTTCAAAATGGATCAACTTCCATTAGATGGTCGCGTCACAGATTTACGAACTTTTGCACGTTTAGGTGAACAAGGTGTGGATCTATTCATGGTGGATTCAACGAATGCTGATGTTCCAGGGTTCACGCCTTCAGAGCGCGAAATTATGCCTGCACTTAATCGAGTTATTTCCTCAACCAAGCGCCGTGTCATCGTTGCTTCATTTTCTTCACATGTTCACCGTGTGCAGCAAATAATTGATGTTTCCGCACAGCATGGACGCAAAGTCGTATTCATTGGGCGATCCATGGTTCGCAATATGAAGATCGCTGAAGATATGGGATATCTCAACGTACCGGCTGATTTAGTGATCGATGCCAAAGATCTTGATCAATATGATGACAATGTTGTTTTGATTTGCACTGGTTCACAAGGTGAACCAATGGCGGCCCTTTCTCGAATGGCCAACGGCGATCACCAGATTCGAGTTGGCGAAGGCGATACGGTCATTTTGGCTTCTTCGCTAATTCCAGGCAATGAAAACTCTGTTTTTCGCATCATCAATGAGCTAACACGATTTGGTGCAAAGGTGGTCCATAAAGCTAATGCGATGGTGCATGTATCTGGCCACGCAGCAGCAGGTGAACTACTTTATTGCTACAACATTGTTAAGCCTAAGTATGTGTTGCCAATACATGGTGAATGGCGCCACCTAAAAGCAAACGCCGAACTTGCGATTCAATCCGGAGTTCCACGAGGCAATACTTTCATTATTGATAATGGTGTGGTTATTGACTTGGTTAATCACGAAGCTGAAGTAGTTGGAGCCATACCGGTTGGCTTTGTCTTTGTAGATGGACAAAGTATTGGCGATATCACTGAGAGCTCTTTGAAAGATCGACGAATTTTGGGCGAAGAAGGATTTATTTCTTGTGTTGTTGTCATTGATTCTCAAAGTGGAAAAATTGTTGCGGGTCCTGATATTCATGCACGAGGATTTAATGAAGATGCTGCGATGTTTGATGAAGTTAAGCTACGTATTGAAAAAGCCCTTGCCGCAGCGGTAGTTGATGGAATCAATGGAACTCATCAGTTATCTCAAATTGTGCGAAAAACAATCGGTGGTTGGGTTGGGGGAGAGCATCGTCGAAAGCCGATGATTGTCCCCGTCGTTATTGAAGTTTAAAGAGCGGCGCGCCTAGTAGGTTCCAATTTGTTCACCCTTTACGATCGGCCGTGTGGCTAAAAGAAAAAAAGCAAAATCTAAGTCAGGTGCTGTAGGCGGAGCACTTGGTCGTGGCATCGCAGCCACATGGCGATTCATTGCCAAGTCACTGGGTAAGAGCGTTCGTTTTGTGGCGCGGGGCGCAAAAGATTTAGATCCAGCACATCAACGTGATGGAATCGCTTTTTTAATTTTGATTGTTGCATTAATCGCTACAGCCGGAACCTGGTTCAACTCTGACAACCTAATTAGTCGGGCTGTGTATTCCGTAATATATGGCGGATTTGGCCGGATAGGTTTCATCGCGCCGCTAGTTCTTATTTATTTTGCATTTAGATTATTTCGTATACCCGAGGATTCAAAAGCTACTGGCCGAATTATTATCGGAACCTTGGCACTTGCATTGTCATCGACTGGATTAGCGCATTTACTTAATGGCTCAGTTGGAACAGGTGCAACCGCGATGCGCCATGGCGGCGGGTGGATGGGATATGGAGTAACAACTCCATTAGTTGGATTAATGACGTCAGTGCTTGCATACCCAGTGCTCACTATTGTTTTTGTTTTTGGATTACTCGTTATAACTGCTACACCGGTATCAGAGGTACTTTCTCGAATCGCAACTTCGAGCAAGTGGTTGTGGTCAAAGCGTCCCGAGCGTGCAGAGCGAGTTGAGCAAGATTTTGAAATTACGGATACTCCAGCTTTTGATACGCCAGTTGTGGCTGCCTGGAATGAACCAGATGAAGAGGAAGAAGAGCTAGACGAAGAAAGTTTTGATGAAGAGTTCACCGTGCCAGTCCCAGTTTCTCCAGTTGCTCGTGCCAACGAAAATACCGTTGCAGCAAAGCGTCCAGAACAATTATTGCTAACGGCAGATGTCGTATACGAGTTACCAGCAGCAGACATGTTGCGTGCAGGCCCTGCTGCAAAGGCAAAGAGCAAGGCGAATGATGCAGTTGTTGCTGCCTTAACTGAGGTCTTCCTGCAGTTTGAAATTGATGCGCAAGTTACTGGCTTCATGCGTGGACCAACAGTTACCAGGTATGAAGTTGAACTTGGTAATGCGGTAAAGGTAGAGCGAATTACAGCCCTTGCGAAAAATATTTCCTACGCTGTTGCTAGTAGTGATGTCCGTATCCTTTCTCCAATTCCTGGCAAGTCTGCAGTTGGAATTGAAATCCCAAATGCTGATCGAGAAATCGTTGCATTGGGCGATGTTTTGCGCTCAACTGTCGCGGGTCAAGATCTCCATCCGATGCTCGTAGCTTTAGGTAAAGATGTTGAAGGCAATTTCGTCTGTGCAAACCTTGCAAAGATGCCACACCTATTAGTTGCGGGTGCAACGGGTGCGGGTAAATCATCAATGATTAACGCGATGATTACTTCAATATTAATGCGTGCAACGCCAGATGATGTTCGGCTCGTGCTGATTGATCCAAAGCGAGTTGAACTAACCGCGTATGAAGGTATTCCTCACCTGATTACTCCAATTATTACTAATCCGAAAAAAGCTGCAGATGCTTTAACGTGGGTAGTGCGTGAAATGGATCTGCGATACGAAGATCTCTCAACCTTTGGATTTAGACATATTGATGATTTCAATAAGGCTGTTCGTGCCGGAAAAGTTGTTCCACCACCTGGTAGCGATCGCACAGTAGAGCCATATCCATACTTACTTGTCATTATTGATGAGCTTGCAGATTTGATGATGGTTGCTGCAAAAGAGGTAGAAGAGTCAGTTGTGCGTATTACGCAGTTGGCTAGGTCTGCTGGTATCCACTTAGTTCTTGCGACTCAGCGCCCATCTGTAGATGTTGTAACTGGTTTGATTAAAGCCAATGTTCCGTCTCGTCTTTCATTTGCAACTAGTTCACTAGCTGACAGTCGAGTTATTTTGGATACGCCTGGTGCTGAAAAGCTAGTAGGACAAGGCGATGCCTTATTTATTCCTATGGGTTCTAGCCGAGCGATCAGAATTCAAGGGGCATATGTATCAGAGCGCGAAATCGAAGCGGTTACAACTCATGTTAAAAAGCAGTTAAAGCCTAGGTATCGTGATGACGTCACCGCACCTGTTAATCAGATGAAAATGGTTGACAAGGAAATTGGCGATGATTTAGATATTTTGTGCCAAGCAGTAGAACTTGTTGTCGGAACACAATTCGGTTCGACATCTATGCTGCAAAGAAAATTGCGAGTCGGTTTTGCAAAGGCTGGACGTCTCATGGATCTGATGGAGTCCCGAGGAATAGTTGGGCCGTCCGAAGGCTCTAAAGCGCGCACCGTTCTAGTTAAGCCTGATGAACTTGATTCTGTGCTCGCAACACTTCGTGATTATTAACAAAGGGTGAACGAAGGGGGAGTAGCCCCTCTTTCACCCCTAATTATCATGCTTGTATCTGTTCACCCTGACTAGTTCTGCTTTAGAATTATGAATCACCCCATAGCCAGTTTGAGGATTATTTCATGTCTCTTGGATCAATGATTACTCAGGCACGAAAGAGTGCTGGGCTAAGCATTGAAGATCTTTCAGCTTCTACAAATATTCGCAGTTCATTATTGCGTGAGATGGAATCTGATTTATTTAATAACTGCGGCGGAGAAACTTATGCCCGTGGGCATATCCGCAATATTGCCACAAAGCTAGGTGTCGATCCACTTATTTTTATTGCCGCGTTTGAAGAAGAACAAATGCACCTAGATCGTTCGATGAAAGATTTGCTTGTAGAAAATAACGTTATGCGTCAGCCCGAAGAGGCTCGGAAAGTTTCATGGAAAGTACTTGCAACAATTTCAGTTGTATCGTTATTCGTTGTCGGCCTTGCGCAAATAATTATCACAAATACTTCAACCACTGATGTTGCTAAACCGGTAGCCACAACTTCGCCAACTGCCAGTAAATCCCCATCTCCAGTGGTTTCACAAGCATCTCCAACAGAACAGGCAACTGTTTCCACGGGCACGGGTGTCCAACTTATAGTTTCAGCAACGCGTGCTAAAAGCTGGCTTTTTGTATCTGATGCCTCTGGACGAACACTTTTTAGTGGGTAAATCGCACAAGGTAGTACCAAAACCTTTTGCACAGATGTTTCACTTAATGTGAAGGTTGGTAATGCTGGCGGTGTAGATCTAACTGTTAATGGTAAGAAGGTCA
>JBAXPH010000081.1:0-4873 GCA_037132355.1 Actinomycetes bacterium | reverse complement strand
CGGCACAACATAATTGTTGGTGGAACTGTTGCGATCCAATCTAAACCGTAGAAAATTACAAACACCAATGTTGATGGATGAACAGTAGAGAACAAAATTGATGGAAGTAAAAACAATGAAAGTCCACGTAATCCGTAGTAAAAAAACAGGAGCTTGCGCGGATCATATTTATCAGTGAGCCACCCAGAAAACAGAGTTCCAACGAAGTCGAAGATTCCGACTAGAGCTAACAATGATGCTGCTAGTACTTGTCCCATTCCGTGATCATGGGCAGCGGGAATGAAGTGAGTTCCAATTAGTCCATTAGTGGATAGACCGCAGACGAAAAAGGATCCAACTAAAAACCAGAAATCTTTCTTTTTTCTAGCCTGCTGCAAAGTATCAATCGCTAAGCGAGCAGCGTTCATTGAACTCTTTACTGGTGGTTGCCAATCAGCTGGTGCGCCGTAAGGTAGCAAATTGACATCAGCAGGCTTTTCTCGCAAAAAGAAAAATATAACCGGAACCATCAATATAGAAAGTAATGCGACCGTATAGCCAACAGATTTCCATCCTTGAGATTCAGATAATCGAGATAAGCCAGGTAAAAAGGTTAGTTGACCCATTGCATTAGCTGCCGTTAAGAATCCAACAACCAATCCACGACGCTTCACAAACCAGCGGTTTGCGATAGTCGCAGCAAATACAAGGGCCATAGATCCTGTACTAATACCAACAATTACTCCCCAAGTAAGGACTAATTGCCAAGGTGCATTGATCATTGTTGTTAAGAATGCGCCGATGCTAACAACTGTCAAAGCAGTCATTACGACTTTGCGAACGGTAAAGCGTTCCATCAGTGCCGCAGCAAAAGGTGCGACTAAACCGTATAAAAGTACGTTTACAGAAATAGCGAATGAGATTTGCTCTCGGCTCCAGCCAAAAGCTGATTCCAGCGGCATGATTAAAACCGTTGGTGCAGATCTAAATCCTGCGGTTATAACAAGGGTAAAGAAGGTAACAATCGCAGCAATCCATGCAGGATGAAATCTTCTTTGTGTTGTCATTATGGAATTAAGCGTACCCAAACAGCGGTATCTGTTGGCAATGTAAGCCCCGTTACTGGTCCACTTGAAACCAAGATCTGACTGTTACTTGGCAACTCAATTGGTGCACCGAAGTTGATGTAGCAGGCAAAATCTCCTGGACGTTTAAAAGCGACAACATTTGTGCCCGCTTCAATCCATTCCATTGGGCCATCACCAAGACCAGCTTCACTTTTGCGAATAGCAAGTGCTTTGCGATACATAGTAAGTGTTGAATCCTCAACACCGTCTTGTGTATCAACTGCAAACTTTCCCATCCAAGGAGATTGTGGCAACCAAGTTTCATTTAATTGCAAAGAATCTTTTGTTGAAAAACCAAATCCACCCTTGGGATCAGATGTCCAAGGCAATGGCACGCGACAGCCATCGCGACCGCGATCTTTGTAACCACTCATCTTCCATCGTGGATCAGTTAAACGATCTTCAGGTAGGTCTCGAACTTCAGGCAATCCAATTTCTTCGCCTTGGTATAAATATGTGCCCCCTGGCAATGCAAGGGTCATCAATGTTGCACTACGTGCGCGCAATGTTCCGCGAGCAATATTTAACTTGGCAGGATCACCTTGGCGATCAAAAGTGGTATCTCCACCATTAGTAAGGCCCAAATCGAGGCGATCAATAGAGCGCACAACATCGTGATTATTAAATACCCACGAAGTAGGAGCCCCTACCTCGGCTAACGCTTCGATTGAGCTATCGATCTTTGTTTTGATCTGCTGGGCATCCCACAATGTTGTGAGCATTTCAAAATTAAAAGAATTTTGTAACTCATCAGCTCGCACATAACGTGCAATGCGAGATGCTGGACTTACCCAGGCTTCAGCAACGGCCATGCGATCACCTGGATATGAATCAAAGATTTTGCGCCATGAACGATAAATATCGTGCACGCCTTCTTGATCCCAAAATGGTTTGTGTTCTGTGCCAAGCATCGCCGCTGTTGGATCAATCCGAATATCTGGCAGGCCTTCTTCTTTGATCATTCCGTGCGCAACATCAATACGGAATCCATCAACACCACGATCTAACCAAAACTTTAAAACATCTTCTAGGTGGTCTTTTACTTCTTGGTTTTCCCAATTCAAATCTGGTTGTTCAACTGCAAATAGGTGTAAGTACCACTGCCCCGGTGTGCCATCAGTTTCGATAATTCTTTCCCAGGCGGGTCCACCAAATACTGCTTGCCAGTTATTCGGTGGGAGTTCTCCGCTTTCGCCTTTTCCATCACGGAACATATAGCGATCACGTTCACGTGACCCAGGCTTTGCAGCTAGCGCTTGCTGAAACCACTTATGCTCATTTGAGGTGTGGTTGGGAACAATGTCAACAATAAATTTAATTCCGTGCTCATGTGTTTCTTTAATTAACTGTTCTGCTTGTGCCAATGTTCCGTAAGCAGGTTCGATATCCATGTAATCAGAAACGTCATAGCCATGATCATGCTGTGGTGATGGATACCAAGGAGAAATCCAAATGGCATCAATACCTAGAGCCTTCAAATAAGGAAGTCGTGAACGAATGCCTTCAACATCACCAATACCGTCACCATTTGCATCAGCAAATGAACGTGGATAAATCTGGTAGGTAACAGCATCTCTCCACCAAGGGCGTTCTGTACGTGATGCTAACTGAGCCATTATTAGTTCTCCAGATATTTGTTGAGGAATTCGCGCTCTGCATCATTGAGGGGCCGCGACTTCTTGGTGTCCATAGAAACAGTTACTTGCACAGTTTTTACAACTGCCACAAGCTCGTCCCCATTTTTCATCTCATAGGTAACGCCAAATGATGATGTACCAATTTTATTAACCCAGATTTCAACATCAATGTAGATGTCACCGGTATAGATCGGTGCGATGAAATCAACTTCGGCACGAGCAACAACCATTTCCAGCATCTTTGACCACGCATAGCGAGCTTCTTGCGCATAAATTAAATAGGTTGCATTGTTGACGTGACCAAATGCATCCAAATCGCCCCAACGGACATATTGCTTATTTGTAAATCTCATTAGCGGGTCAACTTTCGGTATGTCATGCGATGTGGGCGAGATGCTTCAGCACCCAATCGTTCAATTTTATTTGCTTCATAACTTTCGAAGTTTCCTTCAAACCAGAACCACTTCGCATCGCCTTCGTAGGCCAAGATGTGAGTCGCTACGCGGTCAAGAAACCAGCGATCGTGAGAGATCACAACAGCGCAGCCTGGAAATTCCAGCAGCGCATTTTCTAGCGATCCCAATGTTTCAACATCAAGGTCGTTTGTTGGCTCATCTAGCAGCAATAGGTTGCCACCTTGCTTTAGCGTTAACGCTAAATTCAAACGGTTACGTTCTCCACCTGATAAAACTCCGGCAGCCTTTTGCTGATCTGGACCTTTAAAACCAAAGCAGGAAACATAGGCACGTGATGGCATTTCAACTTGGCCGACCTTAATAAAGTCATTGCCATCTGAAACAACTTCCCACAATGATTTCTTTGGATCAATACCACCACGGCTCTGATCAACATATGAAATCTTTACTGTCTCACCAATTTTTACCGCACCAGAATCGGGCGTTTCCATCCCCATCAAAGTCTTAAACAGCGTTGTTTTACCAGCACCGTTAGGACCAATGATTCCAACAATTCCGTTGCGAGGCAGAGTAAATGAAAGATCATCAATAAGAACACGATCTCCAAAGCCCTTAGTTAAATTGTTAACTTCAATAACAACATTTCCAAGACGTGGGCCAGGTGGAATCTGAATTTCTTCAAAGTCCAACTTACGCATCTTGTCTGCCTCTGCTGCCATTTCTTCATATCGTGCAAGACGTGCCTTTGATTTAGCTTGGCGACCCTTTGCATTTTGGCGAACCCAATCAAGCTCTTCTGCCAATCGCTTTGCGCGCTTTGCATCCTTTTGACCTTCAACCTTTAAACGTGCTGCCTTTGTTTCAAGATAGGTCGAATAATTTCCTTCGTATGGATATGCACGGCCGCGGTCTAGTTCCAGAATCCACTGCGCAACGTTGTCCAAGAAGTATCTATCGTGCGTAATCGCAACAACTGCGCCGGCATACTTATTAAGGTGTTGTTCTAGCCATAAAACAGATTCAGCATCTAAGTGGTTTGTAGGTTCATCAAGTAGTAACAAATCAGGTGCTTGCAACAGCAGCTTGCACAGCGCAACACGACGCTTTTCTCCACCAGATAAGACCGAAACATCTGCATCAGGTGGTGGGCAACGAAGTGCATCCATTGCTTGTTCTAATTGTGAATCAAGTTCCCAAGCATTGCGATGATCTAACTGCTCCTGCAGATTTCCCATCTCGGCCAACAAGGTGTCGTAATCAGCATCTGGGTTTGCCATCTCGGCGCTGATCTCATCGAAGCGCGCAAGCATTGCAACAGTTTCTGCCACGCCTTCTTTTACGTTATCAATAACATTTTTAGCTTCATTCAGCTGCGGTTCCTGTAACAAAATTCCCACTGTGTAGCCAGGTGTTAAATAGGCCTCACCATTTGATGGTTGCTGTAATCCGGCCATGATCTGCAAGACAGTTGACTTACCTGCACCGTTAGGACCGACCACACCAATCTTGGCGCCGGGATAAAACATAATCGTGACGTCATCAAGGATGACCTTGTCACCGTGCGCTTTACGCGCCTTCTTCATCGTGTAAATGAACTCAGCCATGGAATGAAACCTTAGTGGTAGTCACGGGTAGACTATGCATTACGACCCTCCTACAAGCGCCTGTAGCTCAGTCGGATAGAGCACCCGCCTTCTAAGCGGGTTGTCGCAGG
>JBAXPH010000080.1:0-4938 GCA_037132355.1 Actinomycetes bacterium | reverse complement strand
TCTCTTCAGCGAACTACTAGTACCAGGCTGGGCAGATGAGAAGATCGGTTTGGACGCCGTAACAGGCACATATTCAGACGGGTCATCATTTAATTTGCCATGCCACACAGCAGATCCTGAGCTCTACTTTTCTGAGGATGAGATGCAAGTGCAAGAGGCAAAGTCACTCTGTGGTGGATGTCCTGTGCGCGCGCAGTGCTTAGAAGGTGCGTTATCGCGCCAAGAGCCAGCAGGTGTGTGGGGTGGTGAATTATTTGAAGAAGGTCGCATCATTGCCAAGAAGCGCAAAGCGGGACGACCAACTTTGAAAGAGATCGCTGCACGCAATGAAGCTGGTGAACTTATTGAACTCACTGTTAAAGGCAAAGAGCGTGAGGAAAACGCTGCTTAATTAGCAAACATATTTAAATTAGTTAATGAAGGCCATAGTGCAAAGAGGATGGAGATCGGCAGGATAAGGAATACAACTGGAATCATCATTGATATTTCAGCCTTTCCAGCCGCTCCCATAACTCGATTTCTTTGATTGCCGCGGGCTTCGACAGCGTGACGTGAAAGGACTTCAACTAGCGGAGCACCTCGCAATGTCGCAGTCACTAGTGCATCAATGAAGCGTCGAATCATGACTGATTTAACTCGCCGGCCCATGGCATCTAGCGAGTCATTTAAGGGCAATCCAGAACGCACTCCAGCAACAACTATCTGAAACTCTTTCGCCAATTGTCCATCTGCAGAGTTCGCAATGCGCAACATTGCACTCATTGGAGTTTCGCCAGCAGCGATCGCAAGTGTCAGCATCTCAATAACTGCAGGAAATTCAGATTCAATCAATTCTCTGCGCTTCTTTATATCTTTCGTCAGCTCGCGATCCATTAATACATAGGTTAAAACACCTAATAATGCGCTGCTAAATAATGCCAATAATGGGCTGTGCATGAAAATCAAAACAACAGTAAATGAAAGTGCCGAAGTAGCGGCGCAATACCCGTACTGCTTGATTCTAAAATCGATATATTCTCTTTCAGAACCTAGCCCTAACTCTTCTAATCGTGATCTCAATTGCGTACGATCGCCGCTCTGCTTCGCGTTCTTTCGAACATAACGTTGTGCTTCTTCAATTGGATTTATCTCATCTCCAATAACAATTAGGAATCCTGCGGGAATAGCTAGTAGAGCTGTTATAAACAAAATTGTATTCACCGTGAGCCTCCTACAAAAACGCGTGGAGTTTGCGGCAAGTGACCCAATCGGTTCATCCAAATGTATGCAATTGCTGTCATGACCAAGCCAGCAATCAGAATCATTGCACCCGTTGGTGTTGAATATGCAGCAGCGGTACTTGGCTGGGTTGAAAGCAATAGCAGCAGAATCCATGGTGCAGCAGCTGAAAGATGTGCAGAGTTTTTGATCCACCCATGCTTAACTTCAATCTCTTTACGCAAAGCTAAATCTTGACGCAAGAAATCACCTAACGATCTGAGTATTTGAAGTAACTCACTACCGCCTAAAGTTTTAGAAATAATGAGTGCTTCAAATATTTGATCGCTTCCATGATGGGCAAACATGGCCTTGAGCTCCTCGATAGCTTGGGTTAAATCTCCGCTCCCGTACAGGGTCACTTTGAATTGTGTAAATGCAGGACGCAAGATCTCTGGCCCTCGAGTTGAAAGGCCCGCAAGTGACTCGGTGAGTGAAAGTCCTGATTGAATTCCAGACATTAAATGATCAATTACTTCGGGCCAGGCAGCGATGAGCGCTGCCTCATTGAGATTGTTCTTAGCTCGGACAGTTACAAAAGCTATTCCGGCTGCCAAACTTCCAAAGGCAAGCGCAATCACAACCGAACGTGTTAACAATAAAACAGCAGCAGTAGAAACAGATGCTGAAATCCCAATGCGCAAGGAAAGTCTCATAGGTGCCACCACTGTGAAAGAGGTGCCCCAATTGCGGTAAAACGCTCTGGATTTGGAAGGGAACCAACTCCTCGTTGATATTGAAGCCCATCCCATTTCCACAACATTTCAATTTCAGCACGATCGTTCTCATATCGACCAGTTACCGCTGCAACCTCACTAATTCGTCGAGTTCCTTGCGCATCTAAGGTCGTATGAACAATTACATCAATAGCCGAGGCAACAGTTGGCGCAATAAATTTATGAGAAATGTTTTCACCTGCCAATAGCGGCAATGTTTGTAACTTAACAATTGCATCTCGTGGAGAATTTGCATGAAGAGTTCCCATCCCGGGAAGTCCAGAATTCAGCGCGATTAATAGATCAAGGGCTTCAGCCTCACGAACTTCTCCGACAATGATTCGAGAAGGACGCATTCGCAATGACTCTTTGATTAAGCGGCGTAATGGAATTTCACCTTCACCTTGTAGATTTGCACTTCGTGTTTGCATCTGGACAACATCCGGTAGTTGAGGAGTCAGTTCAAAAACCTCTTCAATCGTTACAACTCTTTCGCTACGTGGAACTGCACCAGCCAATGCATTTAACACGGTAGTTTTTCCGGCCTGCGTACCTCCGCTGACTAAAATATTGAGACCCGCCTGGACGCAATAAGTTAGAGCAATGCCTATCTCGGGGGTCATGACTCCACGGCTAACCAAATCTTTGATGTTTGAGTTTCGCATCAGATGCTTCCGGACATTGACTGCCCAATGACTTGCAGTGATTTCTGGGATAACAACGTGTAAACGGCTGCCATCAGGCAGTCGAGCATCCACGAATGGATGCGAGAGATCTAATCGCCGGCCGCTCCACATCAACGCGCGCTCAACAATGTTTCGGACATCGTCAGAAGTCAACAACAAATTAGTTAGTTCGCTTCGGCCATTGCGCGCAATGAATATTCGTTCTGGTGAGTTAATCCAAATTTCTTCAATTGTTGGGTCGTTCATGAATGGTGCGATAGCACCGAAGGTAATGCTTAGGTCTAGTTCCATGCGCGCAAACTTAGATTGGGTAACTAGAGCTGCATGTAGAGCCAAAAAATTAGTGGATAAGGAGGGAGCAAGGTTGCCCAGAGTAACTTTAGAACTTTTTATTGAGCGACTAATTCAGCTCGATCTAATCTCTCTAAAAGCTTTAGTGAGTCCTCATTATTGTGGGCAAAGATAGTTGCGATCCTAATGCGGAGCGTGTGGTTAACCGTCAGAGTGGTTGAATCAAGGAGGCGCTTAACAAAAAGATCGGCATTCACACAACCATCACGAACAATGATGACAACCTCATTGATTCCTAGCCTGCCTACGCAATCTTCTTGTCTCGTTAATTGTGTGAGTTCGTAAGAAAAATGCAAAATATCAAAGGCACGTACTTGGTCGGATTCAGGGTTATCAAAAATTATTTTGACCAAGGCAATGGGCTTGTTTACACGCGTTGCTAGTGAAATTTCACGGCGCAATTGATCATAGAAAAATGACGGGGACGCTAAATGAGTTTGGGAATCATGAATCCCATCATGTGAAAAGAGCATTGTGTCCTCTCATAAGTTAATCTGTTCCTATGAGTCAAGATTCTGCCAAAGCAGCGAAAGCGCGCGCACTAGTGGCATCCCTACTTTTAATCGAGGCCGGGGTTGTACTAGCTCTGGCGGGTTGGCTTGTAGTGCTGACTTTTACCGCTGATTCTTTTGAGCTACTTCCATTCTTGGGCGTACTGCTTTTTGCATTACTTGGAGCAGGCGGATTAGCAGCATCTGCCATTGGTTATCGCCGTGGAAAGTACTTTGGTCGATCACCAGCGGTGCTTGCTAATTTGATTGCACTCGGAGTGGTTTCATATCAATTGCAAGCGCATTTGTGGTTTGTAGCAGTTCCTTTAGCAGCACTTGCTGGGGCAACATTAATTGCAGCATTGCGCGCAATTCCAACTGATTTCTAACAAGCTATAAAAGCTTGTTACCACTCAACAATCTGATTGTCTTCCCACAAAACTCCAGTGGTATCTCCGGCATTGAATTCGCGTGTTGCTAACCACAACGCACATGCTGCGCCTTCTTCTGCACTTCGTGGTGCATCTACTCCGCCCATATCAGTGCGTGAATGATTAGGGCAGACGGCATCAACTAAAACTCCGCGCGAACCCAAGCCAGTTTCATGTGCAAGGTTTCTAACAAATGCATTTACTCCTGCTTTACTAATTCTGTATGGTGCAAGTCCACCTGCGTTACCAGGTCCTGACATTCTTCCCAAGCACGCAGAATAAATAATTACGCGACCGCTTCGTGCCTCAACCATTGCTGGTGCTAAGCCATTAACAAGTGTGAAAACAGAATCTAAATTAATGGCCAGCACTCGACGCCATTCAGCATCGTTAGTCTTCAGAGTCTTAGACATTTTGTCGCTCATCACTCCATGAGCCAGAATCAATATGTTTGGTGCCACATGGTGTTGCGAAATATGTGCAACTGCATTGCGAGTTGCTTGCATATCTTCAAGATCAACTGCATACGGTGTGAACTGTTGATTAGGGTGAGCATTCTGTAAAGCTTCCTGAGCCTGAGATAGTCGACTGGAATCCTTCGCAATCATCACGATGTCATAGCCCAACGCCGCTAGAGACTTGGCGTTTTCAAAACCCAAGCCTCTGCTGGCACCGGTGATCACTGCTAAAACCATGGGCAAAGCCTGCCCCAGGTGGGCCAGAATTGGAGACCGAAATCAATGTGGCGTATCTCGCCTTGTGAGCGCCAAATCGTGCTTATGCAGGCCAGTTACTGCCGATAGGCTTAGGCCTGTAATCAATGCAGAAGGAGCTTGCCAGTGTCGGCACAGGATTTTGGCGCAAATGATTGGCTCGTCGATGAAATGTACGAGCAGTATTTAGCGAATCCTTCTTCCGTAGACCCAGCATGGGTCGAATACTTCAAAAGCAATAAGCCAGGTGCGCCCGTAACAGTTTCATCAGCGGTAGCACCAAGCAAAGGTGT
>JBAXPH010000079.1:0-5006 GCA_037132355.1 Actinomycetes bacterium | reverse complement strand
TACATAAAGCCAAAATGTCCTGTGCATAAGCAATTGCATCTTGCCAGCCGTAAGGTCGGGCTTTCCCCTGCCAATTTTCATTCTCAGTTTTACCGACTAGCAAACCTGCTACGTGATATCCCTGAGGTGGAACACTTGCAAAAATCTCATCGATGATCTTTTTTGCTGGACGCTTGGAAAGTTCTGGAGAAATACCGGGTACCAACTTTTGAGAACTACGGAAGATAGATCCCATTTCAAAGATTGCAAAATCCTTTGCACCGCGGCTGATATTTCGTTGGGCAACTTCAATCAATCCGGGAACCAAATGCACGCGCATCAATGGAAACTCTTCTGACATTGGGTTTGCAACCTTGTACGTAGAAGCGCGTTCTCCAACAAAACCCATGGAATCAATCGTTGCTTGATTAGTAAACGGGAATGTCTGAACCTCGGCCAAACCACGACTCGCAAGCATTGTTGCAACTGCGCGCCGACGCTTTTGAGATGGAGTTAATGTGGCATGCAAGGGGCGCGGAGGAAGCACAGAAGGAATCTTGTCGTAGCCGATCATGCGGGCTACCTCTTCAGTAAAATCTGAAGCCGTCAAAAGATCTGCTCGCCATGATGGCGGATCGATTGTGAAACTCTTTTCATCAACATCGCATCCGATAACACGCAGTAACTCTGCTACCTGCTGTGCTGGAATTTCAAAGCCCAAAGTTTTGGAAACATAAGCAGGGTCAATAGTGACCACTGGCGCATATTTAGCTTGGCCATCAACCACAGTTGCCACATGCTGGGCAGAGCTATGCGCAGTTAAAAGTTGGACAAAGCGAGCCGATGCTAATTCGGCCAACGAAGGGTCCACGCTTCGCTCTAAGCGACGTGAGGCTTCCGATGAAAGTTTGTGACGACGAGAGTTCTTAGCAATGCAGACTGGGCAAAAGTTAACCGCTTCAAGTGCGATATCAGTTGTTGTCTCTGAGATTTCAGATGACAAACCACCCATGGTGCCTGCAAGTGCCAATGGTTGTTCATCATCGCAGACCATTAGATCATCCGGATTTAAAGTTCGTTCTTGACCATCAAGAGTTACAAACTTCTGCTCCTTGCCAGCTCGTTTAATCGTGAGCCCACCTTTGAGCTTTGACTTATCAAATGCGTGTAATGGTTGACCAAGTTCTAACATTACATAATTTGTGACATCGACGACCAACGAAATAGATCGCATACCCATCTTTTCAATACGCCGACGCATCCAGATGGGTGTTGTTGCTTTTGGATCAAAATTAGACAATGTGCGCAAGTAGAAAACTGATGCCGCTGACTTATCTGCAATCTTTGCAGTGACTCCCTTGCCAGTTTCCTCGAATTTTAATGAGCGCAGCGCATCAACAGGATCCGTGAACTCTAATCCCAAAGAGCCAGCGACTTCACGTGCGATACCTCGGATACTTAATGCATAACCGCGGTCTGGATTAACGGCGACATCGAAAATCACATCATTGATCTGCAATGCTTCAATTGCGTCAGCACCGATTGTTACTTCGCCTTCGGAAAAAACCATAATGCCAGCATGATCATCGCTGATTCCAAGTTCGCGACCTGAGCAAATCATTCCATTAGAGGTCTTACCGTAGGTTTCGCGAGCACCAATTTTAAAGTCACCTGGCAAAACAGCACCTGGCAAAGCTGCGACAACTACATCTCCAACTGCAAAGTTTGTCGCACCACAAATAACAAATCGAGTTTCGCTCTCTCCACAATCCAAGCCAACGTAGCGAATAGGCTTTTTGAACTCGGTAATTTCTTCAATGGATAGAACCTTCGCAAACTTAAGCGGGCCAGTTAAATCAGCGCCTTGCTTAATGATTTCTTCAACTTCAAAGCCAACACGAATCAAGCCATCCGATATTTGCTCAGCTGAAACAGATGCAGGGATTTCAACGAACTCTTTAACCCAGGACAGTGGGGCGCGCATTACAGGCCAACTCCAAACTGACGAGTAAAACGAAGATCGCCTTCAACAATGTCGTGCATGTCGGTTATTCCGTGACGAACCATAAGTGTGCGCTCAAGGCCCATTCCGAATGCAAAGCCACTGTACACATCTGTATCAATGCCACATGTTGCAAGCACCTTCGGATTAACCATTCCGCAACCGCCCCATTCGATCCAGCGATTATTGAAGAAAATGTCTACCTCTGCACTGGGTTCAGTAAAAGGAAAGAAAGATGGTCGCAGTCGAGTAGTGACATCTGGACCGAACATGTGACGAGCAAAGTTATCTAGTGTGCCTTTCAGATGGGCCATCGTGATGCCCTTATCGATTACTAACCCTTCGACCTGATGAAACACAGGACTATGCGTTGCATCCAGCTCATCTGCTCTAAAGGTTCGACCAGGGCAGACCACATAAATTGGAGGCTCTTGTGTCAACATGGTGCGGATTTGAACTGGTGATGTGTGTGTTCGCAAAACCATTCCAGATTCGACTGGCTCAATGAAAAATGTATCTTGCATTGTTCGCGCAGGGTGATCAGCCGGAATATTGAGCGCATCAAAGTTGAGCCATCCCGATTCAAGTTCAGGACCTTCTTCAACGGCAAAGCCTTGTTCAATAAAAAAATCTGACACTTCATTTTTGATAATTGAAATGGGATGCAAACCACCACGATGTGAACGATTTACTGGCAAGGTGATGTCGACAACTTCTTCGAGCAAAACTTTGCGATCTCGTTCGGCTTCAAGAACAGCAGTTGCTTCTGCCAATGCTTGGGCAATCTCTGCCTTAGCCTCGCCAATAACTTTGCCAAAGCTCGCTTTATCTTCGGGTGACATCGCACCCAACGCGCGAGATGCCAATGCAATTGGAGATTTATCCCCCGCATGAGCAAGGCGTGCAGTTTTAAGAGAATCTAGATCTGTGGCGGAGGCGAAAGCCTTACGGGCATCGTGTACCCAGGTTGAAATCTCCTCAACGCGCATAGGCATAACTCTATCTTGTAGCCCTTTATTAACGTGGCATATTTGATAGGTGATACATAACAATCGAAGCCGCCGCAGAAAGATTGAGGCTTTCAGCATTGCCTGGCATCGGAATACTTACAACGTCTATCGATTCGACATTTTGCCCAGTCGATAAGCCACGAGCTTCATTTCCAAATACAGCAAGGGTGTCCCCCGACATTTCATATTGATTTAGATTCATATATCCATCTGCACCAAGTGAAAAGGCTTTAACACCCATAGCTAGAACCTCAGTGAGCGCAACTGATTCATACACCGGAATGTGCCACAGCGATCCGGCAGTACTACGAACGACCTTTGGTGAATACATGTCAACGCTACCTGGTGAGGTGATAACCGCATCCATTGCAAATGCATCGGCTGACCGCAAAATTGTTCCGGCATTACCTGGGTCCTGCACTTCTGAAAGATAAATGAATCTGCGAGAACCATTGAGCGCTATTGCACTTAGATTTGCTTGCGGAATAGTGCAGACCGCCAAAATCCCTTGTGGCGTAATTGTTTCTGACATTTCCTTCATGACTTCATCGCTGACAGTAACGATGTTGAACGCTGATAAATCTGCTAATTCCTCAACCTTGCTATGACCATTATTTGTTACATATAACGTTTCAATTTTTGGACCACTTGTTGAAACAAGTGCTTCGCGGGCACATTGCAAACCCTCTGCAACAAATTGGCCGGCGGCTTTTCTTTCCTTTACTCCTCTAGAACCAATAAGAGCCTTAACCCGCGCAACATGTGGCGAGTTAAGGCTCTCAATCATTATTGGAACTTAGAGTGCTGCAAGGCTCTTGCGAGCTACATCAACAAGTGTCTTAAATGTTGCTGGATCATTTGTTGCAAGCTCTGACAGAACGCGACGATCAACCTCAACACCTGAAGCCTTTAGGCCCTGGATGAAACGGTTGTATGTAAGACCGTGTTCGCGGCAACCTGCGTTGATGCGTTGGATCCAGAGACGACGGAAGTCGCCCTTCTTATCTTTACGGTCATTAAATGCATAAACCATTGAGTGCGTAACTTGCTCTTTCGCCTTTGTGAAAAGACGTGAACGTTGCCCGCGGTAACCGCTTGCACGTTCTAGAGTTGTACGACGCTTCTTGGCTGCGTGGACTCCGCGCTTTACTCTCATTTAACTCGCTCCTTACTTCAAACCAAGCATGCGCTTGGCTGTGACTGCGACAGTTGGCTTTGCAGCTGACTCTGTCGATAGACGACGTGTTACACGTGAAGATTTACGCTCGAGCAAGTGGCGCTTTCCTGCGCGCTCGTGCATAACCTTTCCAGATCCTGTGATGCGGAAGGTCTTCTTCGCACCGCTGTGTGTTTTCATCTTTGGCATGGTTATGTTCCCTTACTCGGTAGTTTCTGCAGCAGCTTCGGCTTTCGCCTTGCGTGCTGCCTTTGCTTCTGCAACTGCTTCTGTCTTCTTCTTAGTTGGACCAAGAACCATTGTCATGTTTCGTCCCTCTTGCTTAGGAGCGAACTCAACAAAACCAACCTCTGCAATGTCTTCTGCAAGACGTTGCAACATCTTGTATCCCAACTCAGGTCGCGTTTGTTCGCGTCCGCGGAACTTCATTGTCACCTTTACCTTGTCGCCACCCTTAAGAAACTTCTCAACCTGACTACGCTTTGTTTCGTAATCATGATTTTCGATCTTTGGTGTCAAACGCACTTCCTTCACCACAATGTGAGTCTGGTTCTGGCGCGCTTCCCGTGCCTTTTGTGCAACTTCGTACTTGTACTTTCCGAAGTCCATAATCTTGCAAACGGGCGGAACGGCATCTGGTGCGATTTCGACTAGGTCGAGACCAACTTCATCTGCCATCTTTAACGCTGTATCGATATCTACAACCCCAACTTGTTCGCCGGTGTAACCGATCAAACGAATTTCGGGTGTGCGAATACGATCATTGATGCGCGGTTCAGTGGTGACTTTGTGCTCCTTCGGTTCGTTAACGCTTTGGTGTTACAGCGCTGCAAAAGAA
>JBAXPH010000078.1:0-5020 GCA_037132355.1 Actinomycetes bacterium | reverse complement strand
ATGGACGACGACGAACCTTTTCAGTTAGCTGTCCACCCTCGTCGTAACCAACATAACCTGGAGGCGCACCGAACAAACGTGATGCGGTGTGACGCTCTGAGTATTCAGACATATCCAGCTGAATCAATGCATCTTGATCACCAAACAAGAATGACGCAAGTGTGCGAGAAAGTTCTGTCTTACCAACACCAGATGGACCAGCGAAGATAAATGATCCGCCAGGACGACGTGGATCTTTAAGACCTGCGCGTGTGCGACGAATTGCTTGTGACAACGCCTTGATCGCTTGATCTTGTCCGATAACACGGTTGTGTAATTCATCTTCCATGCGAAGCAGACGTGCTGTCTCTTCTTCAGTTAACTTAAAGACTGGAATTCCAGTTGATGCAGAAAGAACTTGGGCGATGAGTTCTTCATCAACCTCAGTGACCTTATCTAGATCAGTTGCTTTCCAATTCTTTTCAGCTTCCTGCTTTTCAGTGATAAGAGTCTTTTCCTTATCGCGAAGAGTTGCTGCTAATTCAAAATCTTGACCATCAATTGCAGACTCTTTTTCCTTGCGAGCGCTTGCAATCTTTTCATCAAACTCGCGAAGTTCAGCTGGTGCTGTCATGCGCTTAATGCGAAGACGTGATCCTGCCTCATCAATAAGGTCGATCGCCTTATCTGGCAAGAAGCGATCTGAAACATAGCGATCTGCAAGGTTTGCAGCAGCTGATAGCGCACCATCTGTGATTGAAACACGGTGATGTGTTTCGTAGCGATCGCGAAGACCCTTCAAAATCTCAATTGTGTGCGCAACAGAAGGCTCTTTAACCTGAATTGGTTGGAAGCGGCGCTCTAGGGCTGCATCCTTTTCAACATGCTTGCGGTATTCATCAAGAGTTGTCGCACCAATTGTCTGTAGCTCACCGCGTGCAAGCATTGGCTTCAAGATACTGGCAGCATCAATTGCACCTTCTGCAGCGCCTGCTCCAACAAGTGTGTGAATTTCATCGATGAAAAGAATAATGTCGCCGCGAGTTTTGATCTCCTTGAGCACCTTCTTCAAACGCTCTTCGAAATCTCCACGGTAGCGACTGCCTGCAACAAGTGCACCTAAATCTAGTGAGTACAACTGCTTATCTTTCAAAGTTTCTGGGACATCGTTCTTGTAGATCGCTTGTGCGAGACCTTCAACAACAGCTGTCTTACCAACACCTGGTTCACCAATTAGAACTGGGTTGTTCTTTGTGCGACGTGAAAGAACTTGCATAACGCGTTCAATTTCATTTTCGCGACCAATAACTGGATCGAGCTTTCCTTCGCGGGCAGCTTGTGTCAGGTTGCGACCAAATTGATCAAGTACCAAAGATGTTGATGGTGTGCCTTCTGCAGGCCCACCAGTTTGTACAGCTTCTTTTCCTTGGTAACCAGAAAGAAGTTGAATGACTTGTTGGCGAACGCGATTGAGATCTGCGCCAAGCTTTACAAGAACTTGTGCAGCTACACCTTCACCTTCGCGAATTAAACCGAGAAGAATATGTTCGGTACCAATGTAGTTATGACCTAACTGCAACGCTTCGCGAAGTGAGAGTTCTAGAACTTTTTTCGCGCGCGGAGTAAATGGAATGTGACCACTTGGTGCTTGCTGACCTTGTCCAATAATTTCTTCAACTTGCGCGCGAACGCCTTCAAGTGAGATGCCCAATGATTCAAGACCTTTAGCTGCAACGCCTTCACCTTCGTGGATCAGACCCAAGAGGATGTGTTCAGTGCCGATGTAGTTGTGATTGAGCATGCGTGCTTCTTCTTGGGCCAGCACGACAACGCGGCGGGCTCGGTCGGTAAAGCGCTCAAACATGGGCGGTGCTCCTTTGGGTTGATCTTTCGTTAAGCCTAATACCTGCAGGCCCACGCTCGCGAGGTGGATTGGCTCTGACTTTTACAACCCCAAATGTGGCGGGGTTATGCCCGAAAATGGACTAAATCTAGGTGCCTAAAGCTTCTTGAGCATCCGGGTATTTCCCAGGGTATTGGGCTTCACCGACTCAAGATCAAGGAACTCGGCCACACCGGCATCGTAAGAACGCAGCAGCTCCTTGTAGATCTCTGGCTCTACCGGAGTTCCTTCAATCACTTCAAAACCGTGGCGGCCGAAGAATTCTGTTTCAAAGGTCAAACAAAATATCCGCTGCACGCCAATGTGTTGTGCGCGAGAAATAATTGATTCAAGAATTTGATGACCGACACCCTTGCCGCGAAGTTTTTCTGACACTGCAACTGTACGAACCTCTGCAAGGTCTTCCCACAAAATGTGTAATGCTCCGCAACCAACAACTTCATTACCTTCTACAGCAACAGTGAACTCTTGAACGCTTTCATACAGAGTTACTGTTTCTTTTGACAGCAGTCGACCTTGAGGTGCATACGAGTCAATTAATTGACGTATACCCTTGATGTCGCTGGTGCGTGCTGGACGAATCTCCATCGATTAATCAATTTCGGGTTTAACGAGTGGGAACAAAATCGTTTCGCGAATTCCAAGTCCAGTAAGTGCCATGAGCAAACGATCAACGCCCATTCCCATTCCACCAGTTGGAGGCATTGCGAACTCCATCGCACGCAAGAAATCTTCATCTACTTGCATTGCTTCAAGATCACCCTTTGAACCAAGTGTTGCTTGTTCAATTAAGCGATCACGTTGAACTACAGGGTCAATTAATTCTGAATATCCGGTTGCAAGTTCGAATCCATCAATATACAAATCCCACTTTTCGGCAACACCTGGCAGTTCACGGTGTGCACGAACAAGTGGAGATGTATCAACTGGGAATCCCATAACAAAAGTTGGTTCAACTAATTCGTGACGTGCAACGTGTTCAAAGATTTCTTCTGCAAGCTTTCCGGTAATCCACTTTGGATCAATCTTCATGCCTAATTTCTCAGCGATTTTCTTCAAATCTGCAATAGGAGTAAGGGCTGTAACAGTTTCGCCAACTCCATTAGAAATAGCGTCATATAAGGAGATCTGCTTCCACTGTCCACCAAGATCAGCCTGACGTCCATCATGGTGTGTAACAACATGTGAACCAGAAACCGCCATTGCTGCATTTTGAACAAGTGTGCGAGTTAAGTCTGCAATAGACATCCAGTCGCCATATGCCATGTAGCTTTCAATCATTGCAAACTCAGGAGAGTGAGACGAGTCAGCGCCTTCATTACGGAAATTGCGATTGATTTCAAACACCCGCTCGATGCCGCCAACCACACAGCGCTTTAAGAATAGTTCGGGCGCAATTCGCAGGTAAAGATCCATGTCATAGGCGTTTGAAAAAGATTTAAAGGGACGTGCCGCTGCCCCACCGTGCATAACTTGAAGCATCGGTGTTTCGACTTCGACAAAGTTTGCTTTATCAAATGTATCTCGCAGCGACTTCATAACAGCCGGACGTAGACGTGCATTAGTACGTGCTTCGGGGCGAACAATTAAATCTACATACCGCATACGGACACGTGTCTCTTCAGACATCGGTTTGTGATCATTTGGTAATGGACGAAGCGACTTTGAAGCCAGCGTCCACGAATTAGCAAGGATTGAAAGTTCTCCACGCTTTGAGGTAATGATCTCGCCGGTTACAGACACAATGTCACCTAAATCAATATCTGATTTCCATGAATCAAGAACTTCTTGGCCAACCTTGTCCAATGACAACATTGCCTGTAGTTCTGTTCCGTCACCCTCGCGCAACGTTGCAAAGCAGAGCTTGCCGGTATCGCGTTTGAAAATGATTCGCCCTGTTAAAGATTCGATATCACCTGTCGCTACATCAATTTCAAGGCCAACATACTTCTCACGAATTTCAGTAAGTGATTTTGTGCGAGGTACCGAGACTGGATATGGCTCAATGTTGCGCTCTAATAATGAGGCGCGCTTTTCGCGTCGAATACGGAGCTGCTCAGGCAGATCCTCTTCAATCGGTGCGTTCTCGTTGCTCATAGGCTGCGAAGTCTACCTATTTAGGCATTTCGTTCGTGAATTAGGCGAAGTCCGATGAGGGTCAAATCAGGCTCGTGGTGGTCGATAGTTTCTGAAACTCCAATAATCAGTGGGGCTAATCCGCCAGTAGCAATAACTGTTGGCTTCTCAGAATATGAATCCATTAGCTCTGCCGTAATTCGATCGACTAAGCCATCGACCTGGCCCGCAAATCCGTAAATTGTTCCGGATTGCAACGCCTCAACTGTGTTTTTTCCAATTACATTTTTGGGTCTAATCAATTCGACTTTTCGAAGCTGTGCAGCACGTGCAGCTAATGCATCAACTGAGATTTCAATTCCTGGGGCAAGTGCTCCGCCCAAAAACTCTCCCTTAGGAGAAACAACATCTAGATTTGTAGAAGTTCCAAAGTCCACAACAATTGCTGGGCCGCCAAACAAAGTGTGGGCTGCCAATGTATTAACTATGCGATCGGCGCCAATTTCCTTTGGGTTATCAACTAGTAGTGGCACACCAGTTTTGATGCCTGGTTCAACAATTGTTACTGGTACATCTGAGAAATAATCGGCAATCATTGTGCGAAGTTCACGCAAAGTAGCAGGAACAGTGGAACAAACAGCTAGACCTGAAACTTTGTAATCCTGAATTAGCGCACGATACTGTAGCCACAATTCATCTGCAGTACTGCGAGGATCTGTTTTAACTCTCCAGGAATGAACCATTTCTTTGTGATCAAAGATTCCAAGAACAGTATTTGTATTTCCAACGTCAACTGTTAACAACATTGTTATCTCCCCACCATTGGCATGTTGTCTATCAGGCGAACACCTTCGACCCATCCGGCAATAATTGCTCGACGGTTTTCAGTGCCTTCATGTGCTAATGAAAAATCCTTTTCATCAATAATCGTTGCGTAATCCCTATCAAAACCCGGCTCAGTAGAAAGCGTCGTATTCAAAATCTCCTGTGCAATTTCTACTGTTGGCGCTAACTTTGCAGCCGCTAACGCCCGATGAATGACCAATGCCACATTTCGACCTG
>JBAXPH010000077.1:0-5065 GCA_037132355.1 Actinomycetes bacterium | reverse complement strand
AATCTAAAACGTTGCCTTTAAGGCGTGCGGTGTAAGTGGATTCATCAATTGTTACTTCGCCACTTCTAATTTCTCCGCTGCGTGGGTCTGCTGCAACCATTTCAATTACATGCTTACCAAGTGCAATACGAATGCGTGCGTCAACTTCGGCAGGTCCTGCCGTATCGAGAATGACATCATCAATTCCCCAGTCAGCATTCATGGCTGTTAAGCCACCTTCAGTTGTGATTGCAATGATGGGACAACCAATACCAGTTGATGTTAAAAGTTTTGTTAGAGATTTAGTTGCAGGTAGATCGCGACGAGCATCAATTAATAAAACATCTGCATCGGGTGCATCAACAAGGACACTTGCTTCGGCAGGCACGATGCGAACTTGATGCTGCAGCAAACCAAGTGCAGGAAGCACTTCTGCGCTGGCACCAAGAGTGTTCGTAAGTAGAAGAACTCTCGCCATTGGTACAGACTACCCCTGTGAAATCTTTGCTTCCAATCGCGATCGTGCTGGTCTTAGCAACGGCATACGGGCTTTGGTATCAGCGCTCTCGCGGCAAGGTTGTTGTTAAGTCAGACAAGGGCTTGATTACACAAGAGATGATCGGGGCTCCCCTGGGCTCTCGGGTTACCTTGGTGCAGTTCTCATCGGCCTTTTGTAGCCCATGCCGAGCCACCAGAATGTTGCTGGAAGATGTCACAGCAGAGATGAGCGAAGTTGCTTACGTTGAAATCGATGCCGAAGCACATCTTGAATTAGTGCGTCAGCTAGATATTCGCAGTACTCCAACAACGTTATTTGTAGATCGCAATGGCCACGAAGTCGGTCGAGCAGCAGGTGCACCAAAGCGCGACCAAGTTTTAAGCGCAATTTCAGCTATTCGTTAATGCAAATAACTCGCAACTCGCATATCACGTGCACCTTCCTTACTATTGCACCATGTTGTTAGCAGCTACTAAGCGCCGTGTAATTGATTACGGCCGTATGACTGCATCTTTGTGTATTGCTTAATTGTTTCTTCATTTAACAATTAACGCTGATTAACCCAACACAAAGAATAGGAATTTAAAATGACACAAGTATTGGATTTGAAAAAGAGTACAACCATCATTGATGCGCGCGGTCCACGCTTTGGCGCAGTCATCACATCAATAGTTCTTGCAACTGCACTAGCCACAAATAATGTGTGGATAATTGTTGCTCAAGCAATTGTTTTTGCAATTGGTTCAATAAAAGGACCACAGTTCACGCCGTATGCATTCATTTATAAAACATTTGTAAAGCCTCGCCTTAAAGGTGAAACACCAGCTGAAGATGTGCGACCACCACAGTTTGCACAAACTGTTGGCTTGCTTTTTGCATTAGCTGCAATCGGCGGCGTTCTCTTTGGTGTTAACGCCATTTTCACAGTCGCTGTTGCCTTTGCATTAGGCGCAGCCTTCTTAAATGCCGCATTCAACTTCTGCTTAGGCTGCGAGGTCTATCTCCTCCTACTTCGCGCTCGAAGCAAGTAAGGGTAGGCTTAATACATGGCTGCAAAACACGAACTACATGAAAAGGGATTGCGCTTAACACCACAGCGCGAACTAGTTCTTTCTGCTGTGCGCGCACTTGGGCATGCAACACCTGAAGAAGTTGCTGAAAAAGTTCGTGAAACACATCCTGGAATCAATCTCTCAACTGTGTACCGAAACCTAGAAACCCTTGAAAATGTTGGCCTTGTACTGCACACGCACTTGGGCCATGGTGGTGCTACCTATCACGCAGCTGAAGAGCTAACGCATTTACACCTTGTGTGTGGCACCTGCGGATCTGTTGGAGATGCTCCGATTGAAACAGCAGCAAACTTTGTTACAACATTGGCCGATGATTACGGCTTTAAAACAGATGTCACACACTTTGCTGTGTATGGCACCTGTGCTGCATGCGTTAAACCATAGGAGTAACCTTGGTGCATGAGCGCCGTTCTAGTTGAAGCAGGTCCTGACAAAGGGGCTGTCTGGCATTTTGGCGAACCAGTTAAAGAACAACGCGCACTAGAAGCCGGAACCGCTTGGGCTGATTTATCTCATCACAATGTTGTCGCCGTATCTGGCGAAGATCGATTGAAGTGGTTGCATGATTTAACAACGCAGTTTGTAAGCGATTTACAGCCTGGTGTGTGGATGCCAAACATGATTTTAGATGCAAAGGGCCATGTTGAATTTCAATTTAATCTGGTCGATGACGGCACAACCACATTTCTAGTTTTAGATCCTGGGTACTCAGAACAGTTGATCGAATACTTAACAAAAATGAAGTTCATGCTTCGAGTTGATGTGAAGGATGCAAGTAATGAATTTGCAGTCTTGCGTGCACCAGGTGTACCAACTGAAATCGGTGGACCATTTGCTTTAGTGCCACGATCAGAAGTTGATCAAATGAAAGAGACATTTGGTGGGGTTGCAACACAGGTTGGCACATGGGCGCTTGATGCCGAGCGCGTTGCCGCACATCGCCCGCGCATTGGTTTTGAAACCGATCACAAATCAATTCCTAATGAAATTGGCGTGTTAAACGGCGCCGTGCATATGAAAAAAGGTTGTTACCGTGGCCAAGAAACAGTGGCAAAGATCTATAACTTGGGCAATCCGCCGCGCAGATTAGTGATGTTGCACCTTGATGGCAGCGATGTTGGTTTTCCAGCTGTTGGCACAACAATTGAAAATGATGGGATTGTCGTTGGCTTTATCGGCACAGTTGCGCGTCACCACGAATTAGGAACAATCGCGTTGGCTGTTGTTAAAAGAAATACGCCAATTGAAGCAACGCTTATGGTTGGTGGCGTACCAGCGTCTCAGCAAGTAATTGTTTAACCGCTATTCTTAAGCCATGGAGCTGTTCACATCAATAATCCTTGGCCTTGTTGCCATCGCATTAGGTGTGGTGCTCGTAATTTATGCGTTTAAAGGTCGCCAATCACAAGCGCGACGTATTACTAACTGGAGGCAACGTCCCTAATGGTTTTTACAATCCCTGAAGGTTTGCATCCAGACTTAAATCCATTGGCGTGGATGGTTGGCACGTGGCGCGGCAAGGGCCGCGGTGAGTACCCAACTGTTCCAGCCTTTGAATTCGCGCAAGAGGTTGTTTTTAATCATGATGGACGCAATTTTCTTAACTATTTTTCACGTTCATGGATTATCGATGCTGAAGGTGAAATTGTTCGCCCTGCTGCATCCGAAGCTGGTTTCTGGCGCGTTAAGCCCAACAATGTTTTAGAGGTTGTGATTTCACATAACACTGGAATTACTGAAGGTTGGGTTGGAACATTTGATGGTCCAAAGATTCAGTTAGTAATGGATCAAGGGTATTCAGCGCCAAGTGCAAAAATTGTTACAGCTGGTGTGCGTTTATACGGTCTTGTTGCTGGCGAATTGTTTTATGCCTATGACATGGCCGCCGAAGGCCAAGAGCTACAAGCCCACATTTGGTCATCACTTGAACGCCAGTCAGAATAAATGTCTGGCGAATTAATGCTGGGCGAAGTATTAGCTGAGGTAACACGCAGCGGAGTTGTTGAATCAATTCATGCAGGGCATATTGTTTTGCTTAATGCTGACGGCAGTATTCTTTTTCAAAAAGGTGATCCAACTTTAAATATTTACTCACGTTCATCTCTTAAATCAATTCAGGCATCAGCGATGGTGCGTGCTGGGTTGGACATCGAGCCACGGTTGTTAGCACTGGTGTGTGCATCTCACGCCGGTACCGCGATGCATCAACAAGGTGCTCAAGCTATTTTGGCAAAGGCAGGTCTTGATGAGTACTCGCTGCAATGCATTTTAGATCGCCCATTAGATGAAGAACTTCGTAGGACAGCAGAACCAACTCGCCTTGCAATGAACTGCAGCGGAAAGCATGCAGGAATGCTTGCAACCTGCGTAATTAATGGCTGGCCCATAGATTCTTATTTAGATCCATCACATCCTTTACAGCTTGCAATAAAGGCTGAAGTAGAACAAATGAGTGGTGAAAAAGTAGCTGGCGTCAGTGTTGATGGCTGCGGTGCTCCACTGTTTTTGTTTTCATTGTTGGGTCTTGCTCGCGCAATTCGCACTTTAACAATCAGTGCAGATCCAGTGCACCAAGAAGTTGCACAAGCTTGTCGTGATTACCCTGAAATGGTTTCTGGTCCTGGTCGGCTTGCAACACGGATGATGCAGAAGATCCCTGGCTTGTTTATGAAAGATGGAGCCGAGGCAGTTAATGTGACATCACTTGCTGATGGCCGCACACTGGCTATCAAGATTAGTGATGGCAATGCACGTGCAATGCCTGCAATAACAGCAGCCGCTTTGGCAAAATTTGGTATTGATGCGCAGGAAGTGCCCGTTAATACATTGGGTGCAGGCCTGCCAGTAGGCGTTATTCGCGCAACCTTCTAGTTGCGCGTACCCTTGTATACATGAGCGGGCGCGTTGCAGTATTAATGGTGCACACATCACCCCTGGAACAACCAGGTATTGGTGATGCTGGCGGCATGAATATTTATGTTGTCGAATCTGCCCAACGTATGGCTGCGATGGGTGTTTCAGTCGACATCTTTACCCGCCGCACACATGCACATGAAAATGAGATTGTTGAGATTTCTCCAGGTGTGCGCGTGCGCTACTTTGATTGCGGCCACGGCTCATTAACAAAAGAACAGTTGCCTGCACATATTTCTGGGTTATCTAAAGAGTTTTTGCGTCTCTTAAAGAATGAAAATTACGATGCTATTCATTCTCATTATTGGATTTCTGGCAAAGTCGCGATGCCAGCTGCCAAAGAGCTTGGTATTCCTTTAGTTCACACCATGCACACCATGGCCCGCGTAAAGAATTTGAACTTAGCTGAAGGTGAAACACCAGAGCCAATGATTCGCGTGCAGGGTGAAACACAGGTTGTTGCAGCAGCTAATGCTTTGGTTGCAAATACAGATGCTGAAGCTGCCAGCCTGGTTTCTCTTTATGATGCATGTCCTGACATCGTTCACGTGGTTAGCCCAGGTGTTGATCTTTATACATTTACACCAGGAAAAGGTCGCAG
>JBAXPH010000076.1:0-5279 GCA_037132355.1 Actinomycetes bacterium | reverse complement strand
GATCCAAACTCTCCAGCATCTCTTGCTGCAGCATTAAAATCAGCTAAGCCCTTTGATCTGGTTTGTATTCATGATTCACAGCGCCCACTGACGCGCACAACCCAGTTTCATCGCACCGTTGAAGGTTTAATCGGAGATGTTGATGCGGTCCGACCAGCAGCAGCCTTTACTGAAACGCTAAAGGCTGTCACACCTGATGACATCATCGAGCGCACGATTGATCGAACATCAATGCTGCGTATTTCTACACCTGAAATGATTCGCCATAGCGCCATTGATTTCGCAGGCACTACATCTACTTGGTTTGTTCCGCTTCACGCTGGGGCAAAGACAGCAACGGTCGATGCCGACCCTGAAAGCTTGCGGGTTAATTCAGCAGCTGAGATTGCTTTGATGGAGTCTTTTGTTCACTGGCAACAAACAATCGCCCAGTAACACAAATTTTCGGAAACCACTACTTGCATTGTTTTGAAACAACTTCGGCAAGGATTGGAGCGGCAGCAGCCCACTCAATGCCATAAATATTTTTAAACGCTTGATTAAATGGCGTGCCATTCACAGATTGATTAACAAGATTCATAGTCGAATCGATTCCTCCAATGGCAGTAAGAGCCTCAACAGTTGCATAACCCAATGAAAAGACGTACCTATAAAATGACGGATTGGAGAGGTAGATATCAGAATTTTTTACTGGAATAAGTTGATTATAGAATTGTAAAATCGAAGCCGCAGAGAAATCCTTTAATGTCGCATCGGGTGCAAACTTGTTAATTTGATTAGCCCCATTTAATTTATAAGAATATGATGTCTTATTACTACCTAATACTTGAAATAGTGTCGCCTGTCCTTCAGAAAGCCACACAGGGATTGTGCTTAACCAATCGCCCGTCAACGGTTTTTGTTGATAAGACTGAACAACGTGTGTGTATTCATGAATGTCTTGTCCAGGATATTGACTTCGATCAGTCCACCAAGGATTGTTCGGGACAGCGGTCTCAACATAACCTTGCCAATTTCGTAAATTACCTCCTCCGGCGACTTCACAATCATTTTCACTGGGACATGAATAATCAATCTTGGAATTGAAATATGGTGCTCCATCTTTTTCTTGGAAAAATTTCTTGGCCCACTATTTATCAACATAATTGTAATAAATCACCCAAACTTCTTCAGGTTGCTTAAAGTTTCGCAGCATATTTGATGCCAGGCTAAAGGCGGCAGTGGGATTGATGACGCTTGGTTTTGTGTTTGGCCCCACTAAAACATTTAACTTAAATTTTGGCTGATAATTAATATCTATGTGATTCTGGGTTTTGTTATAGACATCTGTTGAAATCAGATCAAAGTTGGCTGCGATGTTGTCCCAAGTGAGGACTATCGGAGCTGGAGTCGGTGTTGGAGTAGGCGTAGGAGTTGAAGTCGGTGTAGGCGTAGGAGTTGAAGTCGGTGTTGGAGTTGCCGACGCTGTCGGGGTTGGAACCAGCGTTGCAATCGCTACACCTTTGTCCCACACCAATTTCTTTCCAGACTTAATGCATGTGTATTTCTTTCCTGCGGATATCGCAGTTGATCCTGCCTTAGTACAACTTGCTCCAGCTTTAGGGACTGCGGCATAAATTGGAGAGGAGACAGCGGCTAAGAGAACTACCGTAATTATTAAGACAAATCTCTTTCGCACTTGAAAAGAATAATTTAGAGACTGAGTAATAACTAGCCCTGGAGGGTCACTTTATTTCTGTTTCTTTAGATTTCTATACTCTCGCAGCATCTTAAAGGGCTTACTAAATGTCTGCTTAGGCAAGGTCCATACCAAAGTTTTTGGTGTACGCCAGAAACGCTTCCATAATCTAAATGGCTTAGTTGCGATGCGATGTGGCAGATCCTTTAGGTAGTTATCCCACAGATCATTGCTCTCATGTTCAACACGTGAGTTACAGACGGAACATGTTGTTGAAACAAGTAGGCGACCGGCATAGACCAGCTGGTGCAGTGTTTCTTTATGGCAGTGAGCACAGTTAAGTTCGGCTTCTAATACTTCTTTACTCAATCTTTGTACCCCCTTCTGGCTAGTACATGTTCTGCAATTGCTAAGTCTTGCGGATATGTAATTTTCACATTAGAAACATCTGCCGTTATGGACATTGTCTTAACATCTGGAAAATACTTTTCCATACAGGCCGCGGTATCTGTTCCTGCGAAACCATCAATAGCTGCCTTGTTATAAGCTTCTAGTAATTGTTGTGCAACAAATCCTTGTGGTGTCTGTACGCGTACAACTGTATCGCTGCGGGCTGTGTCCATCTCGCGTGCATCAACGGCAATCGTAGGAATTGCACCTCCGTGACGATGCGCAGCCTCTGCGATCTCAACAAACAACGCTGGTGTAGCAAGTGGGCGCGCACCATCGTGGATCAAAACAACTTCGATTTCACCTGATGCAATCGCAGGGGCTAAGTGCTGTAGCGCGTTGTACTCGCTCTCGTGGCGGGTAACGCCTCCGTAGACAATCTCCACATCAACACCGCGGACTTCACGTTCTAAAGTCGCACGGGCCACCTCTTCATCATCTGGGTTGATCACCAAGATGGTGCGGCCATTCTTAAAGTTTTTTGAAGCGTTAACAAGGGATCTAGAAATAATGCGGCGACCGCTTAGCGGTAACCAGACTTTGTTTGTTGTGTGGCCAAAGCGAGTACCAGAACCAGCAGCCAGCACAACTAATGCTGTTTTGATTCCTGACTTCATGGCGGTAATTGTGTCATGCTTGCCCACATGTTGGGTCGCCGCAAAAAGAAGGATCACGTTGAAAAAGCGGCTGAAATCATTGCTAAACACCATGCTAAGAAGGACCGCAACGCTGGGATGTTTACTGAATTGCAAGAAGAAAAGCGTCGCCAGTTAGGGCTGCATCCAACCCTAAAGCCAGATACGAAAGAGGTGCGGGCAGAGAAAACAAAAGACCCGCTAACGAAACGTCAGCGGGCACTTTTGGAAGAGCTAGGGCTAAACCCTAAGGACAAGAATCAAGAAGCGTAGGTAAGTCCTAGCGCATCTTGTTCTTTACGAAGCTTCACGATTAGTGAATCTGCTTTTAGTTCTACGTGATCATAGGTAAGTAGTTCGCCAACACCGATTGGCTTAATGATCTTTGCGCCAGCTACCAATCCAATAGGGACCAAGTTGTCACGCTTTGCATCAAGTGCGTTATCGGCATAACCACGAACTGTGTAGCCACCGATACCGTCGATAGTGTCTCCTGCTGCTAAATCTTTCTTAGTCATGCACACAACTTCAGCGTTTAGATGTGGCGCATACAGTGATGATTCACGATCCAAGATTGCGCGATAGACAGTGATTGGCGCTTCAACAGATGCCAAGTGGAATGGGCGATACAAAGCAAAGTACGGTCCAGGGCCCATTGATAGGTAGCTCATCTCGTGTGCGATGTATGGATCGTTGTGGCGAACAACAACGAATACTCCTGGTGCAACATCGCCAGTGCAGTAATCAACAACACCTGGACGATCTAGTACTCCACCATCTGCTTGCAATGCGAATGTGTCTTGCAATGTCTTTACAGATGATGCTGGTCCATACATTCCACGCTTTGAAAGCTGCAACCCGGTTGTGTTTGCAAGTGCCACCATTTCAGTCATGGTCTTTGAACCATCTGTAAATGAGCACAACATCTTTGGATTCATCTTCTTTTTAATTGCAGTTTCGCGCACTGAATCTGGGTTACTCAGTGGCTCAAAGGGATTGTTCTTACCCTTGCCGGCACAAACGATTTCAAAGTTTAGATCGCGTGCGTAATCAACTAATACCTTGGCTTCTACTGGTTCATCACCGTGGCAGACCGCGTAAACAACGCCGTTGTCCTGGGCAATCTTGTGCAATAGCGGCCCAATGGTTACATCCATTTCAACGTTTAGAACAGCCACATCTTTTTTCGCAAGCAAAGAAGAGTGCGTGATTCGTGCGCCAATATCTGGAATTCCAGTGCCTTCAACAACAACATCAACTGGCAGCTCGGAAACAACTTCTGAATTAGATGTGCCGCAGTGCTTGCCTTCAAGAATTGCCTTAGCCAACACATCTTTGTCATCTGAAAATACGATGTCGGTAATTCCAAGGTCTGCGTAAACAATCTTGATGCGCTCTGGATCGATATCAATGACAACAGATAGCGCGATGCCATCCATGTGGCCTAACTGATTACCGAAGCCTCGACCCATTTGGCCTGCGCCAACAAGTGCGATGCGTGTATCGCGACCAATTTTCTTAGCGTGCTCTCGTAAACGAGTTGAGTAAGACACCGTGTGCTCTTTTCTAGGGATGTGAGATCACGATTAAGCGATCTCCGATTTGTACTGATGGAAGCAGCGTTGCTTCAACATTTACATCACCAGGCATTTCGGGTTCTGTTAACCCATTTGCCTTGAGATCTAAATGGCCAAGATTTAATAGGTTGTCGCTGGCAACAGAGCCAACGGCCAAAACGTTGTACTCGTTATTGGCAAGTGTGATTGTGTCTCCCACTTGTGGCGCACGAGTTTGCACATCAGGTGTATGAATAATTGAAAATTCATGCAGCTCGGTAGGTGCGTTTTCGCCAAAAAATACAAGTACACCTTGTTCGGCAAAGTCAGGGACTAATTCACCAACTGCTGTAACTGTTGTTGAGTAAACTACTTCTGACATTAGCTTTCTTTAATGTCGTCAGCTTTTACGCCAGAAACAAATAATTCTTTAGTAATGAACATTGCAAGTGGGCCAGCTGGGCTGGTTGCGTGAATATCAACAGTTAATACCTTCTTCATTGGATACACACCAACGCGCGCTGTTCCGCCACAGTCGATAACTGCAACTGCGATCTTGTCGAATGGAACGCTGCTCTTGAAGCCATCAAAAGGAATGCCGCCTGTTATCTCTGCAATACGTGCTGCTACCGGGTGAATTCCACCGCCAGTAACTGAATAAATGTATGGGCGATCATCTGTTGGTGTGATTGTTAAAGGTCCGCCCCAACCACCTTTGCCTGCTGAAACTACTACTGACTTGTATGCGCCCATTTGTTTCTCCTTCTAATTAATTTTTGGGGTAAGAATTTATTCTGCTTAGAGTATTAAACCCCAAGGTGCAGTTACCCACACCTTGGGGTTTAAATGATTACTACTTGCTGCTGTAAAGGCCGAAGCTTGCGAAGTAAGCGATTACAACTGAAAGAGGACCAGTGATCAAACGGCTAAATAGAACCGCTGGAACACCAACTTCTACAG
>JBAXPH010000075.1:0-5516 GCA_037132355.1 Actinomycetes bacterium | reverse complement strand
GGTAAAGATGTAACGATCATTGATGCTTTTGAAGCTGTCGGTGCATGTGCTCGTGGACTCATTACTCAGGATCGCGTGGATCAAATTGAACGCGCAATCTGTCCAGGAGAAGGTGCCTGCGGCGGTATGTACACCGCAAACACAATGGCAAGTATTGGTGAAGCAATCGGACTTTCATTGCCAGGTTCTGCTGCACCTCCAGCAGTTGACCGCCGCCGCGATACCTATGCAATTGCATCCGGTGCGGCAGTGGTCGAACTTATTCGTCAAGGAATTACTACTCGCGATATTTTGACTAAACCAGCTTTTGAGAATGCAATCACTATTTTGATGGCATTGGGTGGCTCTACAAACGCAGTGCTTCACTTACTTGCAATTGCTAATGAAGCTCACGTTGATCTATCTCTGGATGACTTCCACCGTATTGGTTCAAAAGTTCCTCTTCTTGGCGATCTAAAACCATTTGGTCAGTTTGTTATGAGTGATGTCGACAAGGTTGGTGGAATTCCAGTTGTACTAAAGGGTTTGTTAGATGCTGGTTTGTTGCATGGTGATGTTTTGACTGTAACTGGCAAAACAATGGCTGAAAATTTAAAGGAAATTAATCCGCCTGATCCAGATGGGCAAATTTTAAAGGCAGTCTCTTCACCGATGTCTACAGATGTTGGAATCACAATTCTGGGTGGTTCACTTGCAACAGAAGGTGCTGTCTGCAAAACAGCCGGCATCGGAATTGAAAGTTTTGAAGGACCAGCGCGAGTATTTGAACGTGAACAAGCCGCGATGGATGCGTTAGAAAATGGTTCGATAAAAGCAGGCGATGTAGTTGTGATTCGTTATGAAGGTCCGAAGGGTGGACCTGGTATGCGTGAGATGTTAATGATTACTGGCGCAATAAAAGGCGCCGGACTTGGCAAATCAACATTGCTATTAACTGATGGTCGCTTCTCAGGTGGTTCAACTGGTTTATGTGTTGGCCATGTTGCACCAGAAGCCGTTGATGGGGGACCAATTGCATTCATTAAAGATGGCGACATGGTCCGCATCGACATTACAAATCGCACCTTAGATTTATTAGTAGATTCGTCAGAACTTGAAGCCCGCAAAGTTGGCTGGAAGCCATTGACCCACAAGTACACACAAGGTGTTTTAGCTAAGTATTCAAAGTTGGTTCAATCCGCTTCCAAAGGCGCGATCTGCCAGTAGCTCTTTCGCATCAGGTCCTATATTCCAAAATATGAGATCTGTATCTCAACCCTTGACCTTGAGCCTGGTTCATTGGATAATAAGGACATGAGCACAACATTTGTGGTGGTGATTTAAAGGCGCGTGATCGATTTGTGATCAGGCGCCACCCTCAGTTATCTGAGGGTTTTTTCATTTCACATACAGGCAGGTTGTAACTAAAGAGTGACTAGAACGGAAGGAGATGGATATGAGCAAGAAGATGAGTGGAGCTAAATCACTCGTGCAATCTTTGGAGTTTGCCGGCGTCGATGTGATGTTTGGACTTCCGGGTGGCGCAATTCTTCCTGCATACGATCCAATCTTTGATAGCTCGATTCGCCACATCTTGGTTCGTCACGAACAAGGCGCTGGACATGCGGCAACTGGATATGCCCAAGTAACAGGCCGAGTTGGAGTTTGTATTGCCACTTCAGGTCCAGGTGCAACAAATCTTGTTACACCACTTGCTGATGCTGCAATGGATTCAGTGCCAATGGTTGCAATCACTGGCCAGGTTCCATCTGCTGCAATCGGTACAGATGCATTTCAAGAGGCAGATATTCGCGGTATCACAATGCCCTTTACCAAACACAATTATTTGATTACTGATCCACTCGATATTCCGCGTGCAATTGCTGAAGCCTTTTACATTGCAAACTCTGGACGTCCAGGACCAGTTCTTGTCGATATTGCAAAGGATGCTCTGCAAAAAGAAACAGAGTTTGTCTGGCCAAAAGATTTATCCTTGCCTGGCTACCACCCACAAATTGAACCTGAAAATCAGGCGATCAAAGATGCCGCAGCGCTGATTGCACAATCAGCAAAGCCGGTTTTCTACGTTGGTGGTGGTGTTATCAAGGCAAATGCAGCAAAAGAATTGATGCAACTTGCTGAATTACTTGGAGCACCTGTTGTAACAACTTTGATGGCACTTGGATCATTCCCAGATAGCCATCCACAGCACTACGGCATGCCCGGAATGCACGGAACTGTTGCAGCTGTCACTGCATTACAAAAAGCTGATTTGTTAATTACTTTAGGTGCACGATTTGATGATCGAGTAACCGGAAAACTTTCAACATTTGCGGTCAATGCAAAGGTAATTCACGCTGACATTGATCCTGCAGAAATTGGTAAGAATCGCTATGCAGATGTCCCTGTGGTTGGCGATCTTAAGCACACAATCGCTGCCCTTATTCCTGCATTAAAAGCAGAGTTTACAAAGGGTCGCGCCGACCTTGCTCCGTGGCTAGCGTCTATGAACAAACTACGCGCAACGTATCCACTTGGCTATGACTTGCCGAAAGATGGTTCGTTGTCGCCGCAATATGTGATTGAACGAATCAGTGCAATAACTGGCCCAGAAGCAATTTATGTCGCCGGTGTTGGTCAGCACCAGATGTGGGCAGCTCAATTTGTTAAGTATGAAAATCCTCGAACGTGGTTGAACTCTGGCGGACTAGGAACAATGGGTTACGCGGTTCCTGCTGCGATGGGCGCAAAAGTTGGAGCACCTGATACAACAGTATGGGCAATTGATGGTGATGGGTGTTTCCAAATGACAAATCAAGAGCTTGTTACTTGTGCGCTCAACAATATTCCGATCAAAGTTGCAATTATCAATAATGAATCTCTTGGAATGGTTCGCCAATGGCAGACTTTGTTCTACGAGGGTCGTTATTCAAATACCAGCCTTGAATCTAAGCGTGTTCCTGATTTTGTAAAGCTTGCTGATGCCATGGGTTGCGTTGGATTGACGTGTGATCGCCCCGAAGATGTTGATGCAATTATTAAGAAGGCAAATTCGATTAATGATCAACCAGTTGTTGTTGATTTCCGAGTTTTCCGTGATGCGATGGTGTGGCCAATGGTTGCAGCAGGAACATCAAATGATGACATTATGATCGCGCGCGAAATGGCGCCCGACTGGGATTCGCAGGAGCTCTAATGAGTACACATACGCTTTCAGTTCTGGTTGAAAACTCACCTGGAGTACTTGCACGTGTTGCAGGACTTTTTTCACGTCGTGCTTACAATATTGATTCACTTGCTGTGGGTCCAACAGAAAATCCTGACATTTCACGAATGACTATTGTCATCAACGTTGAAAGCCATTCATTAGAACAAGTAATTCGTCAGCTCGATAAATTGATCAATGTCATCCACATTGCAGAACTTAAGTTGGAAGATTCTGTTCAAGCTGAACTTCTGCTCGTAAAGATTTCTGCTACATCAAAGAATAAATTTGATGTTGAAGCAGTCCTTGATACCTATGGCGCAGCAATTGTTGATGAGGACGCAGAGTCCTTAACTATCGAGGCCACGGGGGATGCCACAAAAATTAGTGATCTACTCAACGCCTTAGAGCGTTTTGGGATTCGCGAACTGGCTCAATCAGGCTTAGTCGCCATTGAGCGTGGCAGTGGCTCGCTGGCAGACCGTACCCTTAGCACTCAGAGTATTCCTACCGCTGACAGCGGACAGGCTGATTACCAAAACTAAAAACCAAACATAAGAACCACCAACAAAGGACGATGAGGAGTAATACCGTGGCAGCAACGATGTATCACGAAGAGGATGCTGATCTTTCAATCATCCAGGGTCGCAAAGTCGCGATCATCGGTTACGGATCACAAGGACATGCACACGCGCTTAACCTGCGCGACAGTGGCGTAGATGTTCGCGTTGGACTAAAAGATGGTTCACCATCTCGCGCAAAAGCAGAAGCTGAAGGCCTTCGAGTTGTCAGCGTAGCTGAAGCTGTTAAGGAATCTACCGTCATCATGATTTTGGCACCGGATCACTTGCAACGCCACATCTACACAGATTCAATTTTGCCAAACCTCAAAGATGGCGATGCATTGTTCTTCGGGCATGGATTTAACATTCGTTTCGGATACATCAAGCCAACCGCATCAGTTGATGTCTGCATGGTTGCGCCAAAGGGTCCAGGACACTTGGTTCGTCGCGAATATGCAGCAGGTCGTGGCGTTCCTGTAATTGTTGCCGTTGAACAAGATTCAACAGGAAATGCTTGGCCATTAACTCTTTCATACGCAAAAGCAATTGGTGGACTTCGCGCAGGTGGAATCCTTACAACATTTACGGAAGAGACTGAAACAGACCTATTCGGTGAGCAGTCAGTTCTTTGCGGTGGAGCATCACAGTTGGTTATGTATGGTTTCGAAGTACTTACTGAAGCTGGTTACCAGCCAGAGGTTGCATACTTCGAGTGCTTGCATGAATTGAAGCTCATCGTTGACCTTATGTATGAAGGTGGAATTGCAAAGCAGCGCTGGTCAGTTTCTGACACGGCAGAGTTTGGTGATTACGTTTCTGGTCCACGTGTCATTGATCCACATGTTAAGGAAAACATGAAGGCAGTTCTTGCAGATATTCAAAGCGGTGTCTTTGCAAAGCGCTTCATTGATGACCAAGAAGCTGGAGCACCTGAATTTAAGTCACTTCGCACTAAGGGAGAGACTCATCCAATTGAGGCTGTTGGCCGCGAACTCCGCAAGATGTTCTCTTGGATGAAGCAGTCAAAGGGCGACGATTACAAAGAAGGTAGCGCAGCGCGTGGCTAAACCTATTGTTTTAATTGCTGAAGAGCTCAGTCCTGCAACACTTGAAGCGCTAGGTCCTGATTTTGAAGTTGTTAACTGCGATGGTGCAAACCGCGCAGAACTTCTTGCAGCACTTGCCAAAGGTGTAGATGCTGTTCTGATTCGCTCAGCAACAAAGATGGATGCCGAAGCTATTGCTGCAGCAAAAGGCTTAAAGGTTATTGCTCGCGCGGGTGTTGGTCTAGATAATGTTGATATTCCTGCAGCAACTGCAGCAGGTGTCATGGTTGTTAATGCACCAACCTCAAATATCGTGTCAGCTGCTGAATTAGCAATTTCATTGCTGATGGCATCTGCTCGTTTCATTTCTCCAGCACACGCAGCATTGCGTAATGGAAAATGGGCGCGTTCAAAGTACACAGGTGCAGAAATTTTCGAGAAAACTCTTGGAATCGTTGGCTTTGGTCGTATCGGCCAATTAGTTGCTCATCGCATGCAGGCATTTGGAATGGATGTAGTTGCCTACGATCCATACTTACAGCCTGCTCGCGCAGCACAACTTGGGGTGCGTCTTGTTGAACTAGATGAACTGCTAAAGATTTCAGATTTCATCACGATTCACCTTCCAAAGACAAAGGAAACTGCAAACCTAATCGGCGTTGATGCGTTAAAGAAGGTAAAGCCTTCTGTTCGCATCATCAACGCTGCTCGTGGTGGCGTACT
>JBAXPH010000074.1:0-5618 GCA_037132355.1 Actinomycetes bacterium | reverse complement strand
GATCGCCCAATAAATCGGTAGCTTTACCCTTGCCTTCGTCGCCCCACTGAGCGCCGAGTAATACCAATGCAGGCATGAGTAAAGCCTCTCCGACTAGTTGTTAATTACTTAAGTGATGAAGTACCGGTTGAACGCAAATCTTCACATCCACGAACAACACGGGCTGCCATTCCTGCTTCTGCAACCTTGCCCCATGCACGTGGATCGTAAGCCTTCTTGTTTCCAACTTCTCCATCAATCTTGAGCACGCCGTCATAGTTCTTAAACATGTGCTCAACAACTGGGCGGGTAAATGCGTACTGAGTATCAGTATCGATATTCATCTTAATTACGCCGTAATCAAGTGATTCGCGGATCTCAGAAAGGAGCGATCCAGAACCACCGTGGAATACCAAGTCCATTGGCTTGCTACCTGCAGACAGACCTAGCTTTGCGGCAACTGCTTCTTGAAGTGTTGCAAGAATCTTTGGTTGCAATACAACGTTGCCTGGCTTGTATACACCGTGAACATTTCCGAATGTTGCCGCCACCATGTAGCGGGCATTGACATCTGTTCCAAGTGTTTCAATAGTCATTAATGCATCTTCAGGTGTTGAGTACAGTTTTGCATCATGCTTTGCTTCGATGCCATCTTCTTCTCCGCCAACAACACCGATTTCAATTTCAAGAATTGTCTTTGCAGCAACTGACATCGCTAACATTTCCTTGGCGACCTTCATGTTTTCAACCATATCCACCGCAGATCCATCCCACATATGTGAGTTGAACAATGGAGCTTTACCTGACTTAAGACGATCTGCACCAAATGCAAGAAGTGGACGCATGAAGCCATCTAGCTTTTCTGCTGGGCAGTGATCAGTGTGAATTCCAATATTTACTTTGTAGTTCTTTGCAACAATGTGTGCGAACTCTGCGAGCGCCACTGCGCCATCAACCATATTCTTTACAGTTGAACCTGACGCGTATTCAGCCCCACCCCAAGAAAACTGGATGATTCCATCTGATTCTGCTTCGGCGAAACCACGAATAGCAGCTGTGATGGTCTGTGATGATGAAACGTTAATTGCTGGGTAAGCGAATGCGCCCTTTTTAGCGCGATCCAACATATCCGCATAAATTTCGGGGGTTGCAATTGGCATTCTGACTCCTAAGAACTCGTTGTAATTCTTTAGACTGAGCGCTTCGTTGAGTCGTCTAGAGGCTTACGGCCAATCCTCTCACTTCTGCCTTCATGGCACAAAAAGACCCTCCGCAGGGGATTGAGGAGGGTCTTTTTGTGCTTTACATCAGGGTTTTTAAGGCCTGGGCCAAGAAACGGGCCAAAGCTGCGGCCAAGGCGGGATTGGTCAGCATCTTCATAAAGAAGGTAATAAAGGTAGCGATACTCATGAGTCTCCTTTCTTTTGGTGCATCTTCAAGGCATCCGAACCAACCAAAATCCAGTTCGCTTTTATCTGTTGATAACAATCATCAACAGGTAATCTCTAGTGTTATGAGCCAAGAACACGAGTCCCTAGAAAACCTGCTTGACGAGGATCGTCTGTTTCCTCCATCGGCCGAGTTCGCAGCACAAGCAAATGCGCAGCCTGAGCTCTATGACCAAGCTGAAAAAGATCGTTTAGCATTTTGGGACTCACAAGCAAAGCACCTGACATGGCACACCCCATGGAGTAAAACTCTTGAGTGGAAATCGCCATTTGCACAATGGTTTGTTGGCGGAAAGTTAAATGCATCTGTAAATGCAATTGATCGTCATGTTCAAGAAGGCCGTGGAGATCGTGTTGCATTTCATTTTGAAGGCGAACCGGGTGACACACAAACAATTACGTATGCACAGCTATTAATTGAAGTAAAGAAAACAGCGAATGCGCTCATTGAACTTGGCGTTGTTGCTGGTGATCGAGTTGCAATTTATATGCCAATGATTCCTGAAGCTGCAATTGCAATGTTGGCATGTGCGCGCATTGGTGCCCCGCACTCAGTTGTCTTTGGCGGATTTTCTGCTGAAGCTTTGTTGTCGAGAATTCAAGATGCAGATGCCAAGTTAGTTATCACCGCAGATGGTGGATTTAGAAAAGGTGGAGCATTTGCTCTAAAGCCAGCTGTTGATGAAGCGCTCAAGGGGCAACATAATGTTAAAAAGGTTTTGGTAGTTCAACGCACCAAACAAGAAACTGCCTGGAATGCAGAAACAGATGTGTGGTGGCACGACATTGTTGGTCGCCAAACAGCTGAACACACCGCTGAATACTTTGATTCTGAGCACCCGCTTTTTATTTTGTACACATCTGGAACAACAGCAAAGCCAAAAGGAATCTTTCATACAACTGGTGGGTATCTAACCCAGGCTGCTTATACGCACCGAGTTGTCTTTGATATTAAGCCTGAAACAGATGTTTATTGGTGTACCGCAGATGTGGGTTGGATTACCGGCCATAGCTACATTGTGTATGGGCCACTTATTAATGGTGCGACCCAAGTGATGTATGAAGGAACCCCCGATACGCCTCATAAGGGACGCATCTTTGAGTTAATTGAAAAATACGGTGTGACTATTTTGTATACAGCTCCAACATTGATCCGGACATGGATGAAATGGGGCGATGAATTTCCTAACAAGTTCAACTTAACTTCCTTGCGTTTATTGGGATCTGTTGGTGAACCAATTAACCCAGAAGCATGGATGTGGTACCGCGACGTTATTGGTGGGAACCGTTGCCCAATTGTTGATACCTGGTGGCAAACCGAAACTGGTGGAATCATGATTTCGCCATTGCCAGGTGTCACCGCAACAAAACCTGGTTCTGCAATGACCGCTATCCCTGGAATCAGTGCAGTTGTTGTTGATGACAACGCGAAGCCAGTTGCAAAGGGACATGGTGGTTATTTAATTTTGGATAAGCCATGGCCCGGAATGTTGCGTGGTATTTGGGGCGAAGATGAGCGATACAAAGAAACATATTGGTCACGGTTTGAAGGAATTTACTTTGCTGGAGATGGAGCAAAGTTAGACAAAGATGGCGCAATTTGGTTGCTCGGCCGGGTTGATGATGTGATGAATGTTTCTGGTCATCGGATTTCAACAACAGAAGTTGAATCAGCGCTAGTTTCGCATGAATCAGTTGCAGAGGCAGCAGTGGTTGGCGCGCAAGATGCAATGACGGGACAAGGGATTGTTGCCTTTGTCATTTTGCGTGGTGGTATTGAACATGCAAAGGGAGAAACTCTGATCACTGACTTACGCAACCATGTTGCTAAGCAAATTGGTGCTATCGCAAAGCCTCGTCAGATTTTAGTTGTCGCAGAACTTCCAAAGACCCGAAGCGGTAAAATCATGCGCCGTTTATTAAAAGATGTTGCCGAAAACCGCCAAGTGGGAGATGCAACTACATTGGCAGATCCCAATGTTATGCGCTTGATTTCAGATGGATTACAGTCTTCAAAAGATGAGGATTAGAGACGCACACCAAGGTATTTGTTTGTAAGTCTGATCAGCTCAATTTCATTTTTTAATACGCCAATTTTCTTACCGGCGACAGAACCATCTGCTGCAATAAACCAAGTAACTGGAACGCCTAATCCAAAATACTTTCGCGAACGTCCATCTGGATCATACAAATTTGGCCACACAATTCCATTTCGTTCAACAAATCTGCGGCCATCATCAAAGGTCGCTTCTTCAACATCGACGCCGACCAATGCGACCTTGCCTTTTGCTTTGGCATAGAAAGATCTAAGAAATGGCATTTCTTCTTTACATGGGCCACACCACGAGCCCCAGACATTTACAACCATAGGTCCGCGCAATGCACCCAGTTGTGCGCCAGCAGAACGATCTAAGCAATCCATCATGACCCCACCAGTAAAAGTTTTATCCTGCGAAATAGATTCACATGAAACAACTTCACCCTTTACATACGATGAAGATGGAGAACAAGCGGTCAGTAATAAAAGAGCAACCAGTGGTAAAGCTCTTTTCATCTGAAATCCTTATCTGTTTTCACCAACAGTAACGCCTTCTCTTTATCCATCTCGCCAATTCCAACACTTGGACAAATTTTTGCTACAGGACATGCACCACAAGCGGGTTTGCGTGAATGACAAATACGTCGACCATGCCAAATCATCCGCTGCGAAAGATTTGTCCATTCGGGTTGTGGAATTAACTGCTGAACAACCATTTCTACTTTTACAGGATCTGTTTCTTTGGTCCAACCAAATCGGCGAGACAATCGTCCAAAGTGTGTATCTACAGTGATTCCAGGGATATCAAATGCGTGACCCAAAACAACGTTTGCGGTCTTGCGACCAACTCCGGGCAAGGTAATTAATTCCTCAAGAGTCCGTGGAACTTCTCCCCCAAAATCTTCCAGCAATTTGATGTTTAACCCTTTTATATTGCGGGCTTTAGCATGATAAAAACCGGTTGAATGAATCAAATCTTCAATTTGGTGCAGATCCGCTTTCGCATAAGCTTTTGGGTTTTTGAACTTTTTAAAAAGTGCCGGAGTGACTGTATTAACTCTCTTGTCCGTGCACTGCGCGCTCAAAACTGTCGCGATTAATAATTCAAGCGGAGTAGAAAAATCTAATTCACAGCGAATATTTGGGTAGGTCTTAGTCAGGATGCGGTAAACCGCCCTTGCCCCTTTGCGAGTTTCGCTATCGACCACCATGGGTAGTAAAGTACCCCTCGTGCCCATAGATCAAGAAGTAATCCGTAAGGCGCCACTTTTTACCGCCTTGGACGATGTTGCTGCCGCTTCCTTGCTCTCAAATATGGATTCTGTAAAGATTGCAAAAGGATCTGTGTTGTTTGCTGAAGGCGATGAAGGCGATCACCTGTACGTAATTGCTGAAGGCAAGCTAAAGCTTGGAACTTCAAGTGGTGATGGTCGCGAAAATTTATTATCAATCCTTGGACCTGGCGAAATGTTTGGCGAATTGAGTCTCTTTGATCCAGGCCCACGTACTTCAACTGCAACGGCTGTTACTGATGCAAAGTTGTTAAGCCTTGGTCAGGAAAAATTGATTCCGTGGCTTGCCGAGAATCCAAAAGTCTCATTGCAACTTCTTGCTCGTTTAGCGCAACGATTACGTCGCACGAATGAGGCTGTTGGCGATTTAGTGTTCTCTGATGTTCCAGGACGTGTTGCCAAAGCTCTTATTGATCTGGGTGAGCGCTTTGGAAAGAAGACAGATGAAGGTTTATTCGTTCACCACGATCTAACTCAAGAAGAGTTAGCCCAACTAGTTGGTGCATCCCGTGAAACCGTTAATAAAGCACTTGCAGATTTCGCAGGACGCAACTGGTTAAAACTAGATGGTCGAGCAGTACTAATTACAGATTTTGAACGCCTCTCAAAAAGAGGGAAATAACCACTAGTTGGTTAATCAGTAATTTCGACTGTTAGTTCGATTTCCACTGGTGAGTTAAGTGGAAGCTCTGCAATCCCAACAGCGCTACGAGCATGCTTTGCACCATCTCCCCAAATTGCTATGAACAGTTCAGATGCACCATTAACTACACCAGGATGTCCAACGAATCCGGATACACCGTTTACATAACCAACAACGCGAACAATCTTTGTAATCTTGTTTACATCTGCAACAGTTTC
>JBAXPH010000073.1:0-5673 GCA_037132355.1 Actinomycetes bacterium | reverse complement strand
TGGGCAAAAGCAGCCGTGTATTCGATCTCGTTTTCCACTGGATTTAACCGCTGCAGCGATGATTTCAGTTCTGCAATAGAACGCGAAATCGCAACCTCACGTAATCTCGCCACGATACTTGCAACGTACGTAGCAGTCGGCTTTCCATCGGCGCGAATTGGTTCAACCGTTAACTCGGTGAAAAGCCCTTTCAGGTTTTCATCGGCAATATTTTCTGGCGCAATTTTGTCGACAGAATCAATGGCTGCGCGCAATGCAAGATAAGCAGGGTGAGTAAATGCTCCTGGTTCGATTGAGCTCCATAGCTCATCAACAAATAACGATGGTTCTTGCAATTTTGCTTTCAACACTTCACGTTCCAGAATCAATCGTGCTTCATTGGGATCTGGTCTGAAATTTGGTTGCGCTGTTGTTTCCTCCACTGTGTTTTGTTGAGCCGGTGCTGCCTTTACTCCTCGAGCAACAGCTTTAGAGACAATTTCAACTTCAACTCCAAGCCATCCAGCTAGCAACCTTGTGTATTCAGGGCGTAATGACTTATCACGTATCTGCGCTACCAGTGGTGCTGCAGCATTTAATGCATTTACTCGACCTTCGGCTGAATCTAATTTGTGATGTTTTAATTCGGCACGGATTGCAAATTCAAAGAGTGGAACACGGCGTGCAATCAAATCACGTAAAGCAAGATCGCCTTTTTCTTGACGTAGTTCACAAGGATCTAATCCATCTGGCTCGACTGCAACAAATGTTTGAGTAACAAATTTTTGGTCCTCGTTAAATGCGCGTAGTGCAGCCTTTTGTCCTGCAGCATCACCATCGAATGTAAAGATAACTTCACCTCGGAAAGCATCGTCATCCATCAACAATCTGCGCAAAATTCGGATGTGGTCTGTGCCAAATGCCGTACCGCAGGTTGCAACCGCTGTTGTAATGCCAGCTAGGTGGGCAGCCATTACATCTGTATAACCTTCGACGATGACCGCTTGACGCTTTTTAGCAATTTCCTTCTTTGCTACATCTAACCCATACAAAACTTGGCTCTTCTTGTAGATCGGAGTTTCAGAGGTATTTAAATACTTTGGCCCTTGGTCGTCAGCATCACTAGCAAGCTTTCTTGCACCAAAGCCAACTATGTCTCCAGAAATATCTTTGATTGGCCACATCAATCGATTACGGAACTTATCAATGGGGCCGCGTTGACCCATCTTTGAAAGCCCAGCTAGTTCTAGTTCGTCAATTGTGTATCCCAGTGCTCGCAAATGCTTTGTTAACCCATCCCATTCATCGGGTGAGTAGCCCACACCAAACTGCTGGCACGCTGCTTTATCAAAGCCACGCTTTGATAGTAAATCCCGTCCATGGGCTGCACCTGGTGATGAATTGAGTTGTTCTTGATAAAACTTTGCAGCCTCGCTGTGAGCAGCGATTAATCGATTTCGTGTACTTGAAGTAACAACTGGTCCCGAACTTGATCCCTCGTCGTAACGAAGCGTGTAACCGATTCGATCTGCAAGACGTTCAATAGTTTCGGTAAAAGTTAAGTGATCAATCTTCATTAAAAATGCAATGACATCCCCACCAGTTTGGCAACCGAAGCAATGAAAATATCCCTTACTTGGTGTCACATGAAATGATGGCGACTTTTCATCGTGGAATGGACACAAACCTTTTTTCTGACCACCGCCCGCATTTTTTAATTGCACATAATCTGCTACAACTTCGTCGATAGGTGCGCGATCGCGGATGTATGCAACATCCTCATCCCTAATGCGACCGCTCATGTTCGTACCCTACCGATTAGCAAGTAGACGTGCATGCAAGGCATAGGCACCCGGGTCAGTAAGGGCAGCAACTTGGTCAATAATTACGCGCATTTTGGCCACATCATCGGCCGCCTCATTCCAAGGCTTCCGGAAGAATGAATCGAGTTCGTTCGGAAATTTCAAAAGCATCTCTACTAGCTCGCCAATAATTACTTGCTGCTTTGCATATCTTTCTTGTGAATGTGCAGCGTTAATCAAATAGTGACCCGCAATAGCCTTCAAAAAATCTACTTCGATTTTTTGCTCGCGTGGAATTTCAAGATTAGCGCTGTAACGCGAGAGCGGCCCATCTCCATGAACTTTGCGAGTTTGAACTTCGGCAGCTAAAACAAAACGACCAATTAATTGGCTTGTAGAATCCTTAAGGCGTGCCAAGCTGCGATGGCTACCATCGTAATAATGTGGCCAAGCAGAAAGCGCGCCAAGGCGTGCGTGAGCATCAAGTGCCTCTTGCTCTGTGGCATCGCTCTTGTAATCCCGCGTCATCACTGTGTATAGCTGTGCAAAATCTTGTTCAAAATTCTTAACAGAAACTTGTCCAGCGAAAATCGCATCCTCTAAGTCATGAACTGAATAAGCACAATCATCTGACCAATCCATGATCTGGGCTTCAATACATTTCTTGCCGGCAGGGGCGTCTTTGCGCATCCAATTAAAGATCTCGACATCGTCATCGTAAACGCCAAACTTGCGTGGATTTTCTGACCTAGGCCATGGGTACTTAGTTGCACCATCTAATGATGCGCGGGTTAGGTTAAGTCCAATACTTTTGCTATTAGCATCAACTGTCTTTGCCTCAAGGCGCACCAACAATCTAAAGCTTTGTGCATTTCCTTCAAAGCCACCAAAGTCCTGCGCGATCTCTGCTAGTGCTTCTTCGCCATTGTGACCAAAAGGTGGATGGCCTAAATCGTGTGCAAGACAAGCGGTATCTTGCAAATCAGGATCTGCTCCAAGTGATTCACCTAATTCGCGACCAATCTGTGCACACTCCAAGGAATGCGAAAGTCTGGTGCGCTGAAAATCGTTTTCCCATGGCACTGCAACTTGAGTTTTTGCTGCTAATCGTCGAAGTGCTGCCGAATGAATAACTCGCGCACGATCGCGCATAAATTCGGTTCGCCCAGCGCGCTTTGCAGGTTCATCTAAGAACCGTTCTTGGTCAAAAGCGCTATAGCTCATGGCAATACCTTAGTAACAATATCTGCGCCAGGTAAGTGATCACTAACTTGCACACCTCGCCTGCCCACGGTGATGTAGACCAAGTATGCGCCTGCTTCGCGAAGTAGGTATTTATAACCACTCTTAGCAACCGTGTTGGGACCAGTGCGTACAGGTGAACATGTACTAACAACTCCCTGATCATTTGCCATCGTCATTGCGCGCTTGCAGTGATATGGGTCTGTCACGATGATGACATCGCTGACATATTTCTTTTTCATAATGGCTGCATAAGCTTTTGTGCTGACTAATGTATCTCGGCCTTCTTCAATTGCAGTTATCTTCTTGGCCGGAATTCCATGCGTGCTTAACCAATATTTTCCAGATGCAGCTTCGGTTGTCCGGTCCCCTGGTGCGCCTGCTCCAACTGTAATGATTGAAGGTGCATATCCAAGATCATAAATTCTTTTTGCTTCAATTAAGCGTGCTTCGAGTGCCTCGCCTGGCCTTCCATTTAATTGCGCGGTACCCAAAACAACAATTACATCTGCCTGGCGAACTACTGGATTCTTAGCTGCGCGCCACACTTGCGAAACACCATAGGCAGGTGCGATTAGCGCAACAAGTAAAACTAATGTGATTGTGCGACGTATCCATCTGAATAGAAACATTTACCCGCCTGAAAAAGCATCTTCTAGTTCGACGTGAACTAGTTCATCGGGATCATTGAGCCAGCCATCTGGCAATGTTGGGGGGCGACCGTGACTTGTACGTCCACGAGGTTTGTCGCCAACTTCTGTTGGGTACGGCTGATCTTCTAGTTGGTCCAAAAGATTACGCATTTCCTGTAATGAAGAAACCATTCCAAGATCATGTCTAATTTCACGGGGTACTCGGAAACCCTTTAAATACCATGCCATGTGCTTTCGCATATCGCGCATTCCGCGATCTTCAGACTCTAAGTATTCAGTAATCAAGTTTGCATGACGGAACATCACTTCACGCACTTCATGCAAAGTTGGCGTGATCTGAACTCCATCACCTTTAAGTGCCGATACTAAATCTGTAAATAACCATGGGCGCCCCAGACATCCGCGTCCAACTACGACACCTGCACAGCCACTTTGTTGCACCATTTCAATTGCATCGCGTCCAGACCAGATATCACCATTTCCTAAAACAGGTACTCCCGTTGGCTTTAAGTGTTCAACAAGACGCGCAATTGCAGACCAATCCGCTTTTCCTTCATACATTTGTGCCGCGGTACGCGCATGCAATGCGACCCAAGCAACACCTAAATCAGCTGCAGATTGTGCCGCTTCTAAATAGGTTTCATGATCACTATCGATGCCAATCCGCATTTTTACAGTTACCGGGATACCGAAAGGTTTTGCTGCTTCGATAGCTGCGGCGACAATATTGCTAAATAGTTTTCGCTTAAAGGGAAGCGCCGCTCCTCCGCCTTTGCGCGTCACCTTTGGGACAGGGCAACCAAAGTTCATATCAATGTGATCGGCTAAGTTCTCTTTTCCAATCATTGTTACAGCAGCGCGCATCGTTGTTGGATCAACGCTATATAACTGCACAGAACGTGGCCATTCATCTTTTCCCGGAACAATCATTCGCAATGTTTCTGGTCGACGTTCAATTAATGCGCGCGCAGTAACCATTTCAGAAACAAATAGTCCCGCTCCTTGTTCGCGGCACAATGTGCGAAATGGAGCGTTAGTTATTCCGGCCATGGGTGCTAGAACAACCGGTGGATCTATGTAGTGATCACCGCTTGCTAGTGGAAGTAAAAGTGGTTTTAGCAACCTAGTAAACGTGGTGCTAGCCATGCCTCGACCTGATCTAGGCCGATGCGCTCTTGCGCCATTGTGTCGCGATCGCGAATTGTTACTGCATTGTCTTCAAGGGTTTCAAAGTCAATAGTGATGCAGTAAGGAGTACCAATTTCATCTTGACGACGGTAACGACGGCCAATTGCGCCAGCATCATCAAAATCAATATTCCAGTTCTTGCGAAGTTGGGTTGCAAGATCACGTGCCTTAGGAGACAGATCTGCATTGCGTGACAATGGCAGAACCGCCGCCTTAATTGGAGCTAAGCGATGATCAAGTTTTAACACAGCGCGCTTTTCCATCTCGCCCTTGCTATTTGGCGCTTCATCTTCTGTGAATGCATCCATTAAGAATGTGAGTGTGCAGCGATCAACTCCTGCTGCAGGTTCAATTACATAAGGAGTCCAACGCTCGCCCTTTTCTTGATCAAAGTATGAAAGATCTTTGCCAGAGGCAGCAGAGTGCGCCTTTAAATCAAAGTCAGTGCGGTTTGCAATGCCTTCTAGCTCTCCCCATTCGGTGCCGGCGAATTCAAACTTGTATTCAATATCTGCGGTGCGCTTTGAGTAGTGTGACAGCTTCTCTTTTGGATGATCATAAATACGTAGACGCTCTGGGTTAATTCCAAGGTCCACATACCAAGCCATGCGTGTGTCAATCCAGTACTGGTGCCACTCTTCATCACTACCTGGGACTACAAAAAACTCCATTTCCATTTGCTCGAATTCGCGAGTACGGAAAATAAAGTTTCCTGGTGTGATTTCATTTCGGAATGATTTACCGATTTGGCCAATACCAAATGGTGGCTTCTTGCGTGATGTCGTCATCACTTGATCAAAGTTAATAAA
>JBAXPH010000072.1:0-5724 GCA_037132355.1 Actinomycetes bacterium | reverse complement strand
ACATCACAACTTGGTTTATCGCCTCGATGTTTAAATCAATGACGTTGTCGCAACTAACATCATGGATTCAGATTGTTGCCACTATCAAAATTGTTGGCTCAATGCTGTGGTTCATTGTTATTGCAACCAATCTAACAATGGGTATTGCTTGGCACCGCTTCTTGGCACCATTTAATATTTTCTATCGCCGTAACGCGGATGGAAAATCATCTCTTGGTGCATTGCCACCAATGTTGTCGCACGGCGAAGAAATTAACTTTGAAGATCCAAAAGAAGATGATGTCTTTGGTTTAGGTACACGCGCCGACATTTCCTGGAAGGGCTTGTTGGACATGACATCGTGTACCGAATGTGGACGCTGCCAATCACAATGCCCTGCTTGGCACACCGAAAAACCATTGTCACCAAAGCTTTTGATCATGGCTATGCGCGATCACGCCTTTGCAAAAACTGTTGAAAATGAAGCCCTTGTTGGCGAAAATTCACCAATCAGTCTTGATGTTTTGTGGTCGTGTACAACGTGCGGTGCGTGTGTTAACGAATGCCCAGTTGATATCGAACACATTGATCACATTGTTAATATGCGTCGCTTCCAAGTATTAGTTGAATCCGAATTCCCATCTGAATTGGGTGGAACATTTAGAAATTTGGAAAAGACTGGTAACCCTTGGGGTGCCAATCGCACCGACCGCGAAGCGTGGATTGCTGAATGTGATTTCCCAGTCAATGTTATTGAAGGTCAATTGCCAGATGATGTCGAATATTTGTTCTGGGTTGGTTGCGCTGGTGCTTACGAAGAGCGCGCCAAGAAAACTACAAAAGCTGTTGCAGAACTTTTGTATATGGCAGGAGTTAATTTTGCAGTGTTGGGTAAAAAGGAAACCTGTACTGGAGATCCTGCACGTCGTGCCGGAAATGAATTCTTGTACCAAATTCTTTCGCGCGAAAATATTGAAACATTCAAAGAGGCTTTTGGTGATCGTCCAAAGGGTAAAAAGAAAGTTGTTGTTACCTGTCCACATTGCTTTACAACAATCGGCCGCGACTATGGCCAACAAGGATTTGAACTTGAGATGGTTCACCACACACAACTGCTAAATCAGTTGCTGCGTGAAAAGCGCTTGATTCCAATCAAGATGTCACACACTGCAATGACATATCACGATCCTTGTTACTTAGGTCGCCACAACGAGATCTACCAACCTCCACGTGAAATTCTTGAAGCAACTGGTGCTGATCTCACAGAAATGCCTCGTAACAAGGAACGATCATTTTGTTGTGGCGCAGGTGGTGGACGTATGTGGATGGAAGAAAAAATTGGTACTCGCATCAATATCAACCGTGTTGAAGAAGCGATTAATACCGGCGCAACGGAATTAGCTGTCGCCTGCCCGTTCTGCCGCGTTATGACGTCGGATGGCATGAACGCCAAGGAGTCTGCGGTCGAAGTATTAGACGTCGCCCAGGTTCTACTGCGCTCCGTTAAGCAAAATTAGGGGTAATTTCCACCCGTTCTCAGGAAACTTTCAGGCTATGAGAGCATTCTCTAGCCATGACTACAACCAAGGAAAACGTACTTCCAAAGACCACTCTGACCCAACGCATTCTTGTCGTTGATGATGAATCCAGCATCAGCGAACTGATCTCTACAAGCCTTCGTTTTGTTGGCTTTGATGTCCGCACTGCAGCTAATGGTGCCGAAGCCCTACGTGTAGCAGAAGAGTTCAAGCCACATGCAATGGTCCTTGATGTGATGTTGCCTGATCTTGATGGATTTGAAGTGTGCAAAAAAATTCGTAATGAAGGTGTCGATACTGGCGTTTTATTTTTGACAGCTAAAGATGGCATGGATGACAAAGTTAAGGGTTTAACTCTTGGCGGCGATGATTACATGACTAAGCCATTTTCACTTGAAGAGTTAGTTGCTCGTCTGCGTGCACTATTGCGTCGCACAGGTGTCGATGCAATCGCAATCGATGATGAAAAGATGCGTTTTGCTGATCTTGAATTAGATGAAGCAACACACGAAGTAAGCCGTGCGGGTCAATTGCTAGATCTTTCACCAACAGAGTTTGCGTTGTTGCGTTACTTAATTATCAATGCTGATCGCGTTGTTTCAAAAGCACAAATTCTTGATCATGTATGGCAATACGATTTCCGTGGAGACATGGGAATCGTAGAAACTTACATTTCGTACCTTCGTAAAAAGGTTGATTCTTTTGATCCACCACTAATTCACACAGTGCGTGGAGTCGGCTACCGTTTAAGAATGCCGCCTAAGTAACAATGACTCGGCCGCTGGCGAATTCAAGTTTACGTAATCGTTTAACGGTTGGCGTACTTGTCCTCTCAGCATTTGGATTTGCTGGTGCCGGCTTTGGTGCGCAAGTCTTGCTCAAAGATTATTTGATGAAACAAGTTGATGCGCAACTTCTCAGCGTCGTTGGTGGAACTGCGAATCGGCTTGATCAAGCTGGTATCGCACATGATGAAGCAGATGACACAAGTGCAACGACAGCTCGTGCTGCAACGCCACTTAATCGTGTACCGACAACTATCTCTGTAACTGTTTTAGACCCATTTGGAAACCTTGTTGGCGGTATCGGAGGCGACCTAAACTCAAACCAGGTCACTGATTATGTGAAGGGGCTGTTGCCAGGGCAAGTTGCAGCCTTTGGTTCTAAGCCCTTTACCTTGGATGCACCAGGGGCTGATTTCCGAGTTGCTACAACTGTTTTGCCATCTTCGCTTGGTTCGGTAATTGTTGCGCAATCATTAAGTGATTTTGATAAGACAACACATCGAATTGGTGTTGTCTTTCTTTTAATCGGTGGTCTAGTTCTAATATTTATTGCTTTTGCTTCCCGACAAGTAATCAAATTAAGTATGAAGCCACTTGAAAAGATTGAAGCAACAGCTGAAAAAATTGCCGCTGGAGATCTTTCTGCGCGTCTAGAAAACTTTGAGCCAGATACCGAAGTTGGTCGACTCAGTACTTCACTAAATACAATGCTTTCTCGGATTGAAGAATCTTTTGCTGCGCGCACTGAATCTGAAAACAAGTTACGCCGCTTTGTCGCAGATGCCAGCCACGAGCTACGTACACCGCTTACATCGATTCGTGGTTTTGCCGAATTACATCGCCAAGGCGCAGTCCCTGATGGTGAAAAAACACGAGAACTAATTGCTCGCATCGAAAAAGAATCAATGCGCATGGGATATTTGGTTGAAGACTTATTAATGCTTGCGCGCATGGATCAATCACGCGAATTAGTAATTGCAGATGTAGATCTTTCGCATCTTGTTAAAGAAGCGGTTTCATCTGCTCAAGCTGCAGGTCCTGATCATCCGGTCACTATGGACATTGCACATGATGTTCATACCCAGGGCGATGCAGACAAGATTTATCAAGTCGTCACAAATCTGTTAGCTAATGCACGTGCGCACACACCGTCCGGTACACCGATTCACATTGCTGCATACTCTGATGAAACTGGTTCGTATGTGACTGTTGCTGATAAAGGACCTGGGCTCTCACCCGAAGACCAAGCACGCATCTTTGAACGGTTCTATCGCGTGGACTCTTCCCGCCAACGTAGTGGAAGTGAAGGGAGTGGACTTGGACTTTCTATTGTGGATGAGGTTATGAAAGCCCATGGTGGAACGGTTTCAGTTGCTTCAGAGCTAAGCAATGGCGCTACTTTCACGCTTCATTTCGCGAACTAGCGCGGACCTAATTTAACCGAGCGACTCCATAGATTTTAGAACGGCGATACGTTCTGCAATTGGTGGGTGTGTAGAAAATAATTTGGATACAGATTTTGAATCCAGCGGTGATTCAATCCAGATATGTGCCACAGCTGTTGATCGTTGATGCACAACAGTTGAATCAGCAGCTAAAACTTCTAGCGCTGATCGAAGCCCTGCTGGGTTACGTGTAAAAGAAACTGCGGTTGCATCAGCTAAAGATTCACGTTTGCGTGAAATCGCAGATTTAAGCATCATCGCAGCAAGTGGCGCTAAAATCAGAATAATTAGCGAAACAATAAGTGCCAATGGGTTGCCGCCACCTTCGCGGTCACGGTCACGTCCGCCGCCAAACCACATCATGCGAGTCAACATGTCAGACAAAATTGCAATTGCACCAGCTGTTGTTGCAGCAACGGCGCTTACTAATGTGTCGCGGTTAGCAACGTGTGCCATCTCGTGTGCGATTACACCTTGCAGTTGATCGCGATCCATTGCGTCCAAAATGCCTGTCGTAAAAGCAATCAGTGCGTGTTCGGGATTGCGACCTGTTGCAAAAGCATTTGGTGCGCTATCAACAACAATCGCAACCTTTGGCATTGGCAAACCCGATGCAATTGTTACCTCTTGGATCAGTCCAAATAATTTTGGATTGTCAGATTCTTGAATTAACTTGGCGCCAGTCATCGTTATTACAAGTTTGTCAGATCCATAATACGAACCCCAGACAGAAACTAATGCAATACCTACTGCGATTGGGACAATTCCGGCGGTTGATGTGCCAAAGTATGTAAGAGCTGCGTATACAACTAGCCACACCAGCACACCCATGCCAACAAGTAAGCCAATTGTTTTGCGGCGGTTAGCCGCTTGCATAGTTCTAAAGTTCATTGAATTTAGAAAGTAACTTTTGGAGCGTTACGATCTTGAGGATCTTCAACCTCATAAAATTCGCGCTCTGTTACCTTTGCAATACCCGCAAAAAAGCTGCTAGGGATGGTTTTTACAGCAGTATTGAGCGAGCGCACATTGTCGTTGTAGAACTGACGCGCAAATGAAACTTTATTTTCAGTTGTAGACAACTCTTCTTGCAATGACAAAAAGTTTGTAGATGCTTTTAGATCTGGATACGCCTCGGCTACTGCAAGTAAGCCACGCAATGCTTGTGTGAGCATTCCATCTGCAGCAGCGGTATCTGCAACAGTTGTGGCTGTAGTTGCTTTTGCGCGCGCAGTAATAACGGCATCAAAGGTTGATTTTTCGTGCGCTGCATATCCCTTAACTGTTTCAACTAAGTTAGGAATTAAATCTGCACGGCGCTTTAACTGAACCTCAATCTGTGCCCATGCTTCATCTACTGTGATGTTCAAGCGAACCAAACGGTTGTATTGAGCGATGATAAAGACAGCGATAAGAGCAATGACGCCTAGAACGATGATTGTTTTCATACCTAATTAAACCGCGCTTTCTGTCGATTTATTCCGGCCACTAACTGACCACATCTTTAGTTAATTTTTGATTTGTGGAAGTTCAGGTATGAACGGCTTGGGGTTGGGCCGCGCTGACCTTGGTACCTAGAACCATACTTCTCAGAGCCGTAAGGATGCTCAGCAGGAGATGAGAGTTTGATGAGACATAGTTGGCCAATTTTCATGCCAGCAAATAACTTCACTGGCAGGTTGGCAACGTTTGACAGTTCAAGCGTGATGTGTCCACTAAAGCCTGGATCGATAAAGCCGGCAGTTGAGTGCGTCAGCAATCCAAGGCGACCCAATGAGGACTTACCTTCTAAGCGCCCTGCGATGTCATCAGGCAAAGTGATTACTTCGTATGTGCTTGCCAAGACAAACTCACCTGGGTGCAAGATAAATGGTTCATCGCCTTCTGCGACAACTTCGCGCGTTAGCTCTGGTTGTTCAATAGAAGGATCAATCACGCTGTATTTATGGTTTTCAAAAACACGGAAGTACTTGTCCA
>JBAXPH010000071.1:0-5811 GCA_037132355.1 Actinomycetes bacterium | reverse complement strand
TGGACCAGTTGCACTAAAGGCGTTGCATGAAGCTGGGGTAATTTTGCATTGTGATTCTGCATCCCTGGCGATTGCTAAGAACGCTGGTATTCCAGCGACGCTGGCAACCGATGAAAACTTCTGTACTGAATATGGAACTTTAGAAATCAATATTGCAATCGTTGATTCTGTTGATGCAGCAAGTGCTCATATTGCAAAGTACGGCACACAACACACCGAGGCGATAATTTCTGAGAACACAGAGAATGTGAAGAGATTTATTGCATTGGCAGATTGTGCAGCTGTCATGGTCAATACCTCCACCAGATTTACAGATGGCGAACAGATGGGCTTTGGGGCTGAAATTGGTATTTCAAATCAAAAACTGCATGCCCGTGGCCCAATGGGACTTGAAGCGATGACCACCACCACTTGGATCGTTACTGGAAATGGGCAAATTCGCAGTTAGTGCGTAATTTAATTAGACTGACACCCATGAGCAGCCTTTCTCGCGATGATGTCGCAAAACTCGCAGGCCTAGCCCGCATCGAAATGAGTGATGAAGAGTTAGTAAATCTGTCTAACGAGTTCACTGTTATTTTGGATGCAGTTGCCCGTGTTCAAGAGGTTGCCGGAGCAAATGTTGAACCAACATCTCACCCACTGCCACTTCGCAATGTTTTTCGCCCAGATGTAGTGGTGCCAAGTCTTTCTCCAGAAGAAGCGTTATCAGGTGCACCTGCGCAAGAAGAACAACGTTTCCGTGTTCCGCAGATTTTGGGTGAAGAATGATTCGTAGCAATGCCTCCGAAATGGCTGCAAAGCTAGCTTCCGGAGAAATTACTTCTGTGGCATTAACACAGGCGCACCTTGATCGAATTGCTGCCGTTGACGCAGATGTACACGCTTTTCTACATATTGATACCGAAGGTGCACTTGCCCAAGCAGCTGCAGTTGATGCAAAGCGCGCAAAGGGTGAAAAGTTGTCACCACTTGCTGGAGTTCCACTTGCGCTTAAAGATGTTATGGCGCAAAAAGGTATTCCAACAACCTGTGGATCAAAGATCCTTGAAGGCTGGCGTCCACCATATGACTCAACAGTTGTGGCAAATCTAAAGAAGAATGACATTGTTATTTTAGGTAAGACAAATATGGATGAGTTTGCGATGGGTTCATCAACTGAAAACTCTGCATTCGGCCCAACACATAACCCTTGGGATTTAACTCGCATTCCTGGTGGTTCAGGTGGTGGATCATCTGCAGCTCTTGCCGCTTTTGAAGCACCTCTAGCAATTGGCACCGATACTGGTGGATCAATTCGCCAACCTGCAGCAGTGACAGGAACCGTTGGAGTTAAACCGACATACGGCGGAGTTTCTCGTTTTGGATTAGTCGCATTTTCTTCTTCACTTGACCAAGCAGGTCCATGTGCTCGCACAGTTTTAGACACAGCGCTGCTGCATGAAGCAATTGCTGGACATGATCCAAAGGATGCAACGAGTATTAATGCGCCGGTGCCACAAGTTGTTGCTGCTGCTAAATCTGGTGATGTTAAAGGAATGAAGATTGGCGTTGTTAAAGAACTAAACGGTGATGGTTACCAACCCGGAGTTCGTGCACGCTTTGAAGAATCACTTGAGTTGTTAGCAAAAGCTGGCGCAGAGATCGTTGAAGTATCTGCACCTAACTTTGAATATGCCCTTGCTGCGTACTACTTAATCGCACCATCTGAATGCTCTTCTAACTTAGCTCGCTTTGATGCAATGCGTTATGGCTTGCGCGTAGGCGATATTGATGGAGCATCAGCTGAATCAGTGATGAATTTGACGCGCGAAGTTGGCTTTGGCAAAGAGGTAAAGCGCCGCATTATTTTGGGAACTTATGCTTTGTCATCTGGTTACTACGACGCTTATTACGGAAGTGCGCAAAAGGTTCGCACACTAATTACTCAAGATTTCACAAATGCTTTTGAGAAAGCAGATGTTCTGGTTTCACCAACATGTCCAACAACAGCGTTTAAAATCGGCGAAAAAGCCAATGATCCGCTGGCTATGTATTTAAATGACATTGCAACTATTCCAGTCAACATGGCAGGTATCGGTGGAATGTCATTGCCTTCAGGTTTAGCTGATGAAGATGGATTGCCGGTTGGTTTCCAGATCATGTCACCTGTTATGAAGGATGAGCGCATGTATTCCGTTGGCGCAGCTCTTGAAGCAGCGCTACTTACCAAGTGGGGCGAACCATTGTTGGATAAAGCACCAGTCATGGGAGGTGCTAGATGACTCTTTCATATGATGATGTAGTTGCTAAGTACGAACCAGTATTGGGTCTTGAAGTTCACGTTGAGTTAAATACAAACTCAAAGATGTTTTGTGGTTGCAGCACAATCTTTGGTGCAGAGCCAAACACACAAACCTGTCCTGTTTGTTTAGCTTTGCCGGGTGCCTTGCCTGTAGTCAACGAAAAGGCAATTGAATCAACGATCAAGATTGGTCTTGCGCTTAACTGTTCTATTGCGCCTTTTTCACGTTTTGCGCGAAAGAACTACTTCTATCCAGACATGCCAAAGAACTTCCAGATTTCGCAGTATGACGAACCAATTTGTGTTGATGGCTATGTTGATGTTGAGATCGAAACTGATGAAGGTCCAAAGAAGTTCCGTGTTGAAGTAGAGCGCGTACACATGGAAGAGGACACAGGCAAGTCACTACACGTTGGTGGTGCTACTGGTCGTATTCATGGCGCCGAATATTCACTTCTTGATTACAACCGTGCAGGTATTCCATTAGTTGAAATTGTTACCAAGATTGTCCCTGGCACGGGAAAGTACGCGCCAGAGGTTGCAAAGGCATATGTAGCCGAACTTCGCGACATCTTGCGCTCATTAGGTGTCAGCGATGTGAAGATGGAACAAGGTTCACTTCGTTGCGATGCCAACGTTTCTTTGCGTTTAATCGGCGCCGAAAAACTTGGTACACGTAGTGAGACAAAGAATGTGAACTCACTTCGTTCGGTAGAGCGCGCGATTCGCGGCGAAATGATTCGTCATGCCGAATTGTTAAATGCAGGTGGCCGCGTTGTTCAAGAAACTCGTCACTTCCAAGAAGATACTGGGCTTACTCGCTCTGGTCGCTCAAAGGAACAAGCAGAGGATTACCGTTATTTCCCAGAGCCAGATCTTGTGCCGGTTGCACCAGATGCTGCGTGGATCGAAACATTGCGCGCCGGATTACCGGAGCGACCATCTATTCGCCGCAAGCGCTTGCAAGAAGCATTGGCTGTTCCTGACAAGGAAATGGCGGCAATGATTAACGCAGATGTTCTAGACATTGTTGAAGCAACAGTGTTACTTGGAGCTGACCCTACGAAGTCTCGCACGTGGTGGCTTGGTGAAATTTCTCGTATCGCAAACGATAAGGATGTAGCACTTGCAGATCTTGCAATTACTCCTGCCGATGTTGCAGAGATCGTGGCACTTGTTAATGCCGGAGAATTAACAGACAAGCTTGCACGCCAAGTTGTTGAAGGCGTTATAGCCGGTGAAGGAAAACCTTCAGAAGTTGTCGCAAAGCGTGGCATCAAAGTTGTCAATGATGATGGCGCACTAATGGCTGCGATTGAAAAAGTTTGTGCCGAACAAGCAGAAACAGCAGAGAAAGTTCGTAACGGACATATTCCTGCTGCTGGTGCTCTAATTGGCGCAGTCATGAAAGAGACAAAGGGCCAAGCAGATGCCGCTCGCGTACGAGAGCTTCTACTTGGCCACCTTGGACAAGCAGCTAATTAATTAGTGAAGGCCTGCACCTTCTGTTTCAACGAGTGATTCTTTACCGATATTAATAAAGAAGAACAAAACGATTGCTCCAACAAAGAGTAACCCTGCGCTGAACTTAAATGCCACCGTAAAACCATGTGTCATAGCAAATGGCATCACTGCCTTACCTAGTTCTGTATGGGCTGCTGCATACGTTGTTGTGGCTGTTGCTGCAATTGTATTTAGCAGCGCAGTGCCTAGCGATCCACCAATCTGCTGACTTGTATTAACCATCGCACTTGCCACACCGGTATCACGGTTTGAAACAGCATGTAGAGATGTTGATGTTAACGGAATGAAGACAAGTGCCATACCGCTAGACATGATCAGCAATGACGGAACTACGTGAGTTAAGTACGAAGTTTCAGGAGTGATTCGGGTAAGCATCAATAATCCAACACTTGCTGCAAGTAATCCTGGAACCATCAATGGTTTAGGGCCAAACTTTGGCAATAGGGCCGATGCAATTCCAGCGAAGATTATGATTCCGGCCGTGAATGGAAGGAATGCAAATCCTGATCTCAATGGGCTGTAACCAAGAATCACCTGAAGGTATAGTCCAAGGAATAAGAACATCGAAAATAGTCCCGCACCAACTACGAGTGAACCAAGGTATGAACCACCACGATTGCGTTCAGTAATTACTCGAAGTGGCATTAAAGGATTCTTCACGCGCATTTCAATTGCAACGAATACGACAAGCAAAACAACTGACGCAAGTAGGAATGCAATGGTTGTTGAACTAGACCAACCCTTTGTTGCTGCTTCGTTGAAACCATAGGTTAACGAGAACAAGCCAGCAGTCGCAGTAATAACACCTGGAATATCGTAAGTGTTATCGCCAGCAGCCTTTGATTCATGGACAAATTTAACTGCGAGAATCGCTGCAACAATTGCGATTGGTGTGTTTACACCAAGGCACCAACGCCACGAAAAGAATTCAGTCAGCGTTCCACCAAGAATTAAGCCAATGGCTGCACCGCCTCCAGAAATTGCACCGATGACGCCAAAAGCCTTCGCACGCTCTTTTGGAACTGTGAAAGTTACGGAAATAATCGCAAGTGCCGCAGGTGCAAGTAATGCACCGAAAACTCCCTGCAAGGCACGTGCCGCAAACAAGAGTCCCTGAGTTGAAGCAACGCCGCCAAGTGCTGAAGCACCAGCAAATCCCAGCAAACCAATTAGAAAGATTTTCTTACGGCCCATGTAATCGCCGATTCGTCCACCTAGTAGCAGAAGAGAGCCGAATGCAAGTGTGTATGCGGTGATGACCCATTGCTGATTAGCATCTGAGATTCCAAGGTCGACCTTTGCACTTGGGATTGCAATATTCATAATGGAGCTATCGAGCACCAACATAAGTTGAGAAATAGCGACTACAAAAAGAGTGCGCCATCTAGTTGGGTCCAGTCCATCGATATCGGTGGTTTTTGACACAGAAATGCTCCAGTTCAGATTAATTTAAATGTATTGATACGGGTAGAATTATCGCATGTCGACGATGAAACCGCGGTCTGGGGTAGTAACAGATGGTCTCGAAAGAGCTCCTGCACGTGGAATGTTGCGCGCAGTTGGTATGGGTGATGCGGATTGGGTAAAGCCACAAATTGGTATCGCTTCATCCTGGAATGAAATCACACCATGCAATTTGTCTCTTGATCGTTTAGCTAAAGCATCTAAGCAAGGCGTAATTGATGCCGGCGGATTTCCAATGCAATTTGGAACTATTTCTGTTTCCGATGGAATTTCTATGGGCCACGAAGGAATGCACTTTTCATTAGTGTCACGCGAAGTAATTGCAGACTCAGTTGAATGCGTAATGCAAGCAGAGCGATTAGATGGAATGGTTACCTTTGCCGGTTGTGACAAATCATTGCCTGGCATGATGATGGCAGCGGCGCGTATCGATGTTGCAAGTGTTTTTGTTTATGCAGGATCTACTTTGCCCGGACAAGTTGACGGTAAAGATGTAACGATCATTGATGCTTTTGAAGCTGTCGGTGCATGTGCTCGTG
>JBAXPH010000070.1:0-5904 GCA_037132355.1 Actinomycetes bacterium | reverse complement strand
TTAGTTAACTCTTCAAGACAGATTGGGCAATTCCTAGATCTTTTTCAAAGACCATCAATTGTGGCCCGTCCAGGGTTTGTGTCAGCGTTGCCTTGATATTGGAATCAACAAGTTTCTGCAATGCCATTTGGGCTTCGATGTAATTGCTAGGGGTTGGCAGAGGCTTGAGCAAACCATATTGATCTTTCTTGCCAGCCTTGATCGGCGTGATAATCAACTTCTTGTTGCTTGTAAAACCCCACTTCAAAACAATTATTAGAAGGGCAAGTCCTACAAAGCCACCAAAGGATTGAATGAACAACCCGTTATTTATTCCACCCAGCATGTTTCTAATTCTATCTGAGTCAAGTAATCTCGCCCAATGGATGTAGTAACAGATCGTTTATTCCGCCACTTAGCCTGGGCCAATAATTACGTATTTGACAGAATTGCAGAGCAACCAGATTCCAGCCTGAAACTGACAGCACCTAATGACACCTGGACTATTGCCGAAATCTTGGAACATCTAACAGCATCGAGATATGCAGATTTGTTGGATAACACCGGGGATATTCCAACGCAGGTTCCAAGCAACAAGGCTGAAGTTCTTGAACTGAAAGAGCTTTCACACAGTTTTGATGTTCGACTTAGAGAATCGGCCAAGAACCCGGTTGGCTTCGTAGAGTTTCAGCGAGGAGAAAGAACTATTCGTCGTAACAGAGAAACGATTTTGACGCAGAGCATTCATCACGCAACCGAACACCGTGCACAGATTGCCGGCATTTTTGCAAACCATGGTTTAAAGGTGATCGACCTAGATGCAATTGATATGTGGGAGTTTGCCAACTACGAAGGCCTAGGAGACTAAATGTTAACTGTTGACAGGGCAAAACTTTGTAGTTAGATTCCTGTGATTATGAACGCCTATGAATCAGAACGTTTGCAAATAATCAGAGCAAATAAGGACAAGCCACGTCTAGATTATTTAAGCGATCGAGGTCGACTTATACATGGGCCAACACCACCTGGTGGGTCTAAACCTTCACCACGCGAAAGCGACTTAACCCCATCCGAAATTGATGAATTAATTGAATTAATTGCCAATGGCAGAAAAACTCGAACACCGGTTGTAATGCCAGAACATTTGCGAGCAAGATCATGGAAATCTATGGAAGAAGTAATTGTGAAGTTGGAGTATGCCCTTGGCTGGGAAGGTGCGGGTTGGAAAGTTGGCGCTGCAAGTATGGATGTGAGAAAAGCTGAAAACATTCCAAGTCCATCTCCAGGTCGACTGTTCACTAGATCGGTTATGAATAGTCCGGCAGAAGTTCCTTCGGAGTTCTTTGTTAATTATCGATTGTGCGAATGCGAGTTTGCATTTCAACTGGGACAAGACTTTCCAGTTCGCGATAAGGCATACAGCGAAGCAGATTTGCGCGCGGGCATTGAGTATCTGGCTCCTGTTATTGAGATTGGTGATTCGGTCTTTGAGGATTGGTACAGCCTAAGCGGATATTTTGGTGGAATGTATGACAACGCAGGCGGTGCTGCATTCGTAGTTGGCAATAAAGTAAAGGACTGGCAAGAAATCGATCTGCCAAAGGCAAACATTGACCTGTATGTAAATGGCTCATATATAAAATCGGGGCAAGGTATTCAAGCAATGGGTCATCCAGTTACTAGCCTGACCTGGATGGTTAATTGGCTTCGAGAGCGAGGCAGAGATGTATTTGCAGGTGAATTCGTAAGTACTGGAACTTGTACCGGACACTGTTTTGTCCAACCAGGCGATTTAGTGAGTGTTGACTTCGGTGATTTGGGATTAGTCGAGGCGAAGTTTGTCTAATTCACATACATACTCGGAGGCAGATTTAGTCGAGATTGGCACCAAAGTTATTTGTGGAATGGGTGCCCCAAAAGATTTAGCTGAAACTGTTTCTAAATCACTTGTGCTATCAAATCTAGTCGGACACGATTCTCATGGAATTATTAGATTAATGGAGTATTCCGGGTGGGTGCAATCTGGAAATTTGATTCCAGATTCCTATCCAAAAATTGAATGGACCAAAGAATCCACAACTTTAATCGACGGTGGTTGGGGATGGGGGCAAAGCGCCTCATTCCTTGCAACCGAAACAGTTATTGACTCGGCTCGAAAATTCGGAACAGCAACTGTTGTATTGAGTAAAACTAATCACGTTGGTCGACTGGGTGAGTATGTAGATTTGATCTCGAAAGCCGGCATGATGGGAATAGCTTTTTGTAATACAGGCGGGCCGATTGTTGCGCCATTTGGTGGTGTGAAACGTGTGCTTGGAACTAATCCATTTGCTTGGTCAGTTCCTGGGGCTACCGATTTTAATTATGTTTTAGACTTTTCAACAGCAGTTGTGGCGGCTGGAAAAATAATTCTTGCTGGTATGAGTGGAGAAAGTATTGAGCCAGGGTCACTTCTAGACAAAGAAGGAAAACCATCAACTAATGCATCTGATTTGAGTGATGGTGGATCTCTCTTGGCCTTCGGCGGCCATAAGGGCTCTGGGCTTTCAGTTTTGATAGATGTAGCCGCTGGAATTCTTTCAGGAAATATGCCTGCCGCAATTTCAGATAGTGGCTTTGGAAATGGAACGATTTTTATGGCGGTAGATGTATCGCGCTTTGCTGCTCCGGAATTGTTTAAGTCTGTTGCAACTCAATTCCAGGAAATTATGCACAATGCAGGAGAACCCAACAAAGTATTACTTCCGGGCGAATTTGAATATTTAACTAAATGCGACAGGCAAGTAAAGGGCATTTCAATCAGCGCTGGTGTCAGAGAAAATATTAGTGAAACTGCAAAAATGTATGGAGTTTCATTATCAGAATTGCTCTAATAACTTTAATTTAGCCTCTACCGATGTAAGGCATTTTTGTTGCCATCACAGTCATGAATTGAACATTTGCTTCAAGTGGCAAGTTGGCCATGTGCACAACAGCATCTGCAACAATTTGTGGATTTAACATTGGTTCGGACAAAACTTCACCATTTGCTTGTAAAACTCCCGCTCCAAAAGCTGCCGCTAATTTGGTTTCAGCATTTCCTACATCGATTTGTCCGCAGGCGATGTTGTACTTGCGGCCATCTAATGATGTAGAGCGTGTAAGGCCAGTAACTGCATGCTTTGAAGCAGTATATGGAGCAGAGTTTGGGCGGGGGACATGAGCTGAAATTGAACCATTATTAATGATTCTGCCCCCTTGAGGATTTTGGTCTTTCATGATGGCAAAAGCTTGTTGTGTACAGTAAAAAACTCCACCTACATTTACATTCAGGACTCGTTGCCAATCGTCAGATGAGATCTCTTCAAGCAACAAGCTGGGGGAGAATAGTCCGGCGTTGTTGAATAGAAGATCAAGGCGACCAAATTGTGATTTCACTTCAGAAAATGCTTTAGAAACTGATTGAGGATCACTGACATCACAGGCAATCGGTACTGCTGAATTCCCTAATCCCTGTGCAACGGATTGAAGTGTTGAAAGTTCACGTCCTAATAAAGCGACGGTCCACCCTTGTTCAACTAGTGCGGCACCCGTAACCGCACCAATTCCGCGGCTAGCCCCTGTAACTACAGCAAATTTACTCATTGTTTTAGCCCCGGTATCTCTCCGCCAAGTTCATCATCAATGTGAGCCTGAATTAATTCATCAAAGGAATCTTCGCAAGTAAATCCTAAAGCCCTTGCTCTATGTGCATCAAATTTAGGCAAGTTCCAACTTTTGAGCATTTCTTGTACAAACGGATCAACTTCCTCTTTGATTAATGAAACAATTTTGTCTCCAGCAACACGACGTAAGGCTTCGATTTCATCGCCCAATGTTGCGTGAACGCCGGGCATCATCAACGTGCGTCTGCTGCCCAGAAGAGATGTATCCATCTGCCCAGCATGAATCAAGAAACCAACTGCTGATCGCGGTGAGGCAAAGATCATGCTTGCCTCCTTATCTGCGGTAAGAGTTGCCGGGATTCCCATAAGCGGCTCACGGATGATATTTGAGAAAACTCCAGTTGCCGCTGCGTTAGGTAAACCTGGACGAACACATAAAGTTGGGATACGTAATCCAACGCCATCAAAAAAACCACGCCGACTGTAGTCATTAAGAAGGAGCTCACCGATAACTTTTTGAACGCCATAACTAGTAGTTGGCTGCAAAATAAAATTATCATCTGCGACCTGAGGATATGGACCACCGTAAACCGCAACCGATGAAGTAAAAACGACTCTTGGGCGGTAGTTATCTGAAGCGTGTCGGATAGCTTCAAATAGATTGTGGGTTCCTTCTACATTTACCCGGTAACCCTTTTCAAAATCTGATTCAGCTTCACCAGAAACAATTGCAGCTAGATGGAAGATGACATCTGGTTTATCCGCAATCATGTCGTCGCATTCCTTGCGGTTTGAAATGTCAACCGTCTTGGAAGTGATCGTGAAATCTAATCCGTCTAAGACTCGTGATTGGTTGTAAGCATCTACAACGGTTATTGATTCAATCTTTTTGCCTCTGAGCGAGCCACTTTTAGCAAGGGCGGCAATTAGTTTTTGACCAAGCATTCCACCGCCACCAGTGATTAAGATTTTCACTTAGAAAGGGTACCTAACTAGATCCACGGTTAGGCCTAAAAGCTATTCGCTTTGAGGCAAAAAAGAATTAACGCCAACGGCAAGGAAGTTTTGAACTTCTGTTGCTACATCTGTTGCAACTCCAGCGAGAGCATTGAAGCCACGAATTGCGCCTTCGAACTCTCTAAATATAGTTCGGACGCCTGCCTTTTCTAATGTAGACGCATAAAGGCGACCATCATCTGCCAAGGGGTCAAATTCGGCCGTAACGACAATTGCTGGTGCGAGATTTGAATGGTCTTTTGCCAATGCTGGAAATGCATATGGATTAGTTAACTCGCTTTCAGTTGGAGCATATTGGGATTCAAACCACCTCATTACTTTCGAAGTTAGTCCAAATCCTTCAGCATTGCTTTTTGCTGTGGGCAATTCTGAATCATGTCCCGTACATGGATACACAAGCATTTGAAAAGCAAGATTAACCAAGCCAGTATCTCGAGCTTTTAGTGCAACTGCTGCCGCAAGATTGCCGCCAGCACTATCGCCTCCGACGCCAATTTTACGTGGATCAATTTTCAACATAGACGCATTTCTAACAATCCACTCGAGTGTGGCATAGCAATCGTTAAAGGGCGTAGGAAATGGATGCTCAGGAGCTTTCTGATATTGAACTTGAATAACTACAAAATTTCCTTTGTTTGATAATGAGCGAACGGTTGGCTCAAAGCCATCCATATTTCCAATCACCCACCCGCCACCATGTATATAGAGCATGACAGGCAAATTTGGCTCATCACTTGGTCGATAGATTCTTATTGGCAGGTAACTATTTGGTCCAGAAATTACTCGATGCTCAACACTAAATATTGGCTCTGGAACACCTATGAAATCGGTTACCGGCAATGTTCGAAATCGATATTCCTCCATGGAAACATCCCACGGGGCCGGCATCTTCATTTTCTCTCGCGCTTCCAAGTACTGCGCAAATTGTTTATTAAGTGCCATTTTCAACCGTTCCCCTTGAATCAATATTCATATTTAGCCTTGGTCGCCTCACTCCTTATATTAGGTACTGCCAGTGAAAAAACAAAGGTTGCCGGAGACCAGCAAGTGATTTTGGCAGGCAATTGCAGAATTGAGTCCTAAAACGCGCAATAGGTATGAACCTCCATTACCATTTTGGAATGAGAATCAAGGGGATTGCAGCAGCTGGCGTAATGCTTGCCCTGTCCATTGCCCTAATTCCTACCAATGCAGTGTCAGCCCAAGTAATCAATGCTGGAACAACCTGCAAAGTTTTGAACCAAAAGGTTAATTATCAGAATAC
>JBAXPH010000069.1:0-5906 GCA_037132355.1 Actinomycetes bacterium | reverse complement strand
TACGGTTTAGATTGGATCGCAACAGTTCCACCAACAATTATGTTGTGCCGCACTATTTTAGGACCTGATCGTGCGACCGTTGTATATGGCTGGATTTTTGCTTCTCACCAAATTGGCGGATCAGTAGCAGCGTTCGGAGCCGCGGTTTTGCGAGTAAAATTTGGAAATTACGCATCTGCCTTCTACATAAGTGGTGCCCTGTGCTTAATCACTAGTTATTTTGTTTTGCAGATTGCTAAAGGCAAAGACACCGCTAGCCTTACTGTATGAGCAACTTCTACGAAAAAGTTGGCGGCGAAAAGTTTTTCGCAGATTTGGTGTCCCAGTTCTATGCAGTCGTTGCGACAGATCCAATCTTGCGCCCGATGTATCCAGATAATGATTTACAAGGTGCAGCACAACGTTTGCAATGGTTTCTAGAACAGTACTGGGGCGGTCCTGATACGTACCAAGAAAACCGTGGACATCCACGTCTTCGTATGCGTCATGCGCAATTCCAGATTGATGCTGCAGCTCGTGATGCCTGGCTTAACGCAATGCATACGGCCGTAGATGGCGTTGAAATGGATGCGGCGTTAAAAGGTGAACTGTGGAGCTATCTAGAAATGGCAGCGAATTCGCTGGTTAATCAACCAGATTGAGATTGGTTTCCAACCTTTAGAATTTCACCGTTGCGCAGGTACCACAAAGTGCCTTGACCATCACGGACTGTTGTAACTCGTAGTCCGACTTTTTCAACTACACCTTCAATGTCTAGAACTTCCACTGAGTCACCAACTCCATATTGATCCTCGATCAACATAAAGATTCCGGACAAAATATCGCGTACAAGTGTCTGTGCACCAAGGCCTACTGCAACTCCAACGATTCCAGCTGAAGCAATCAGTGGTCCTAAATCAAATCCGAATTCTCCAAGTGCCATAGCAGTTGCAATAATCCATGTTGCAGATTTCAAGGTGCCCGATAAAACGCCACCGATTGTGCTTGCCCGTTCTTTTTGTCGAGCAACAATATTGCGAGGCCCCGGAACTAAATCTGCTGTTGCTAAACGATTCATCGCCTTGGTTATGGCACGCGTTCCAAAGGATTGGATAAGTACAGCTGCCAGAATGATGCTCAGGATGCGCAGGGGAGTCCCGGCCATCCAATCGAGGAAGTTACGCATGGAGTCGCTCATAATGACGAGACTTTATCCAAATCTTTACCTAAAAGCCCCATTCAAATACCCACGAGGTCGGGTGTTTTGGTGCAAGATTATGCAATCGGCGCCAGCCAGGCGCTAGATCGGGAGCGATACATGTCGCGCACACTTGTGTTAAATGCCACCTACGAGCCGTTGGGTGTCATAACGAATCGTCGCGCGCTGATCCTTGTTTTAAATCACCGGGCCGTAATGGTTGAAGATTCTGGTGAAATTTTGCGATTCGCTGGTGGCCAAGTTTCATTGCCAGCAGTTGTTCGCCTAACAAAATTTGTTCGAATTCCTTATCGCCATTCTGTTCCACTATCCCGTCGGGCAATTTTTGCTCGTGATGGTGGACGTTGTGTTTATTGCACGGCACCTGCAACATCAATTGACCACGTTATCCCGCGCAGTCGCGGTGGTGGACACAATTGGGAAAATGTTGTTTCTGCTTGTCACAAGTGCAACCATGTCAAAGCTGACAAACATCTGAAAGAGTTGGGCTGGCGTTTGCGCACCTTGCCTCGCGAACCAGTTGGGGCAGCGTGGAGAATTTTGGGAACAGGTCGCACAGATCACAGATGGTTGCCGTACTTGCAGCCATTTGGTGTGGCAGCAGCAACTGCATAAGTAATTTACACTTACGCCATGACAATCTTTGAAGGTCCAGCAACATCTGCTCCAGGTTTATCAGTCCTTGAAACAGTTGTTACATTTATCGTAATTCCAACAGCGTTGTTTGCTGTGATTGCATTAATTACTTATGCCGGCACTGCAACAAGGCAGAAGAAGACATCGTCAGTAATTACTGAAATCGAGTAGTGACTAAACTCGAATTACTTATCGAGTGCTTGCACCTTTAGCGCACGAATTAATCCATCCTGTGACTCTTTAACAAGCTTGCGCAAGACCGCAGGAGAATCCTTTCCGGCTCCACTTAGCCAAGCATTAGTTGCATCAACGGTTGATTGCTTCACAACCCAGGTTGGATAGAAACCAGAAACAAACTTTGCTGCTGGCTCGTAAGAACGAGATTCCCAGACAGAATTCAATTTATCAAAATACAACGAGACAAATGGTTCCAGTAGCGTGCTCTGGATTGGGCGTTGGAATCCTGCAACAAGTGCGGTACGAACAGATGTTGCAACTTCAGCATCTAATCCCTTGTTAAATGCGTAAGCCTTTGCATCACTCGTTGGCATTGCAGCTAAACAGGTTTCAAATGCCAAGTTGCCAGTTGTGGTGTTGTCCTTAGCAAGTTCGGCCTCTAGTTCGGCCTTTTTTGTTGCGCCTCGCTCAGTCAACGCAATCAGGAAGTACCAGCGAAGATCCGCATCAACTTTTAGCCCTGGAGCACTTCCGTTAAGAAGTGCGCGGATGTTTGCTGTCTGCGTTTCGGTATGTGCGTTAATTGCAAAAGCACGAGAGATCAAGAGTTGAAGATCGCTGCCTGCAGCTGAGTTATTTGTAAGAGCCCACAGTCCATCAGCTAACTTTTCACGAGCAGCGCCGCGGTTTGCTTCCTTTGTATATGCCTCGACCGAAGTAGTTAGTTGAGAGAGAACAATGTTGACGATTGCATCATCGCTTTCACCCGCAAGGCCGTTAAGAGCAATTTCAATGAAATCTGCTGATGAAATTTCAGCATCACGGTGCATGTCCCAAATCGCCGCCCAACATAGAGCGCGAGCAAGAGCATCATCTAACTTTCCCAAATGAGTTTTAAGTGTGGCAATTGAACGCTCATCAAAGCGCAACTTGGCATATGACAAATCACGGTCATTGATCAGCAGTAGGTCTGCAACTTTTTCTCCCGCAAGTTCAGCCACAACAGTTGAAGCACCAGCTACATCTAGTTCTACAGATTTACGAAGCTTTAGCGAATCACCGCTGATGTCATACAGTCCAACAGCTAAGCGATGTGGGCGCAGTTCTTGTGAGCCGGCAGGAACTAGGGGAGCTTCTTGCGAAATGGTGATGCTCTTATATGTACCACCATCGATTTCTAGGACTGGGTGCAGTGTGTTAACACCTGCTGTTTGCAGCCAGGTGTTAACCCAAGTACCAAGTTTGCGTCCGCTAGTTGCTTCTAGTTCGACCAATAAGTCATTAAGTGTCGTGTTACCCCAAGCATGCTTTGCAAAGTACTTTTGTAGACCTTCAATAAATTGTGGGCGACCTACGTGTGCAACTAGCTGATGCAATACAGATGCTCCCTTTGCGTAAGTAATTCCATCAAAGTTTGCATTTACCGCTTCCATATCAACCATGTCAGCGATGATTGGGTGGGTAGATGAAAGTTGATCTTGGCGATAAGCCCAGTTTTTACGCGCAGAGTTAAATTCAGACCATGCACCTTTGAATCGTGTTGCCTCTGACAACGCTAGATAAGAAGACCATTCAGCAAATGATTCGTTAAGCCATAGGTCATCCCACCAGGACATGGTGACCATGTCACCAAACCACATGTGTGCCATTTCGTGCAGGATTGTGTTTGCGCGAGACAGGTATGCCTTTTCTGGCATGTGACTGCGGAACACCAAAACATCTTCGCGGAATGTAACTGCGCCTGCGTTTTCCATCGCACCAAAATTGAAGTCAACAACTGCAATCTGGTCATACTTTTCAAATGGGTATGCCAAACCAAAGATCTTTTCAAAGTACTCAAAGCCTTGCTTAGTTACCAAGAAAATATCTTCTGGATCCAAGTACTGCATCATGGACTTGCGGCAGTAGATCCCCAGCGGAATCTCTTTTTGGCCCTTATAAACATCATGTACATGTGAGTACGGACCAGCAATGAGGCAATCCAAATAGGTGGTGATTCGTGGGGTCGTTGAGAACTTCCATTCAGCTAAATCACCTTTTGCAATCTTTGACTCAACTGGATTGTTTGAAACCGCTTCCCAGTGACCAGGTGTTGTAACAGTTAAAGAGAAAGTTGCCTTTAGTGATGGTTGATCAAAGCAAGGGAACATATTGCGGATATGTGCTGTTTCTCCTTGTGAATACAGGTAGATCTCGCCATCAGATGGATCAACGGAACGCTGTAAGCCTTCGCCTGATTTTGAGTACTCAGCTTCGATTTCAATGACTAAAAGATTGTCAGTTGCAAGGTTGTTGATGAAGATCGATTCACCATCAAAGTTACTTGTATCAACGGCAACACCATTAAGAGTTGCGCTAATTACCGAGCGTCCAACAGCATCGATAAATGTTGAATAACCAGGCTTATTGCATGTAAAGGAAACTTCAGACTTTGCATAGAAAGTCTCTTCGCCCTTAGTGACATCAAGGGTTACTACATAGCTATTTACATACAGATGGTCCGCACGATCTTTTGCTTCAGCACGGCTCAAATTCAGACCTGGCACTTGTTACTCCTTTGGTGTTTTGTAGGTTCCAATCCAACCATGACAGAGTTACCCCATGGAACGCCCATCGGTACGCAGCTACAGCATTCGCGGATCTCGTATTACCGATGCCCAAAGGGAAGCAAAGACAGCACTACAGGCAATTCATGGAATTGAATTTAAGCAAGAATTAATTGACTTGAAGACGATCTTTCCTAGAAGTGAAAAAGTAATCATGGAGATCGGCTTTGGAATGGGTGAAGCCACCGCGATCATTGCTAAGAATCACCCCAACAACGGATATATCGCAGTAGATGTTCACCCACCCGGAATCGGCAAACTATTGTCTCGAATAGTTGAAAATGATTTAACTAATCTAAAGGTGATTGAAGATGATGTGCATGTTGTTTTGCAGCACATGATTGGCGACGAATCATTAGATGGCATTCATCTTTACTTTCCAGATCCTTGGCCGAAGAAGAAGCACAATAAGCGCCGCATTGTTAACGAAGGCTTTTTAAATCTAATTCACCCAAAGCTCAAAAAAGGTGGCTTCATTCATATTGCAACGGATTGGGTTCCCTATGCAGAAAACATCCAGGAAGTTTTTGCTGCCTCACCTTTATTTACTGGGGGAGTAATCGACAAACCTGAATGGCGTCCAGTTACACGTTTTGAAGGACAAGGTATTGATAAAGATCATGCCGTTAATGACATGTTGTATACGAAAGCTTAAAGCTTTCCTTCATTTTCATACTTAGCAATTTTGTTAATTCTGCGCACATGGCGCTCATCATTTGAGAACGGCGTCTCGATAAAGGCATCAATAATTGCCTTGCAATCATCGATCGAATGCATGCGCCCACCAATACCAACAACGTTTGCGTTGTTGTGATCTCGACCCAACTTTGCCGTTTCCACACTCCATGCCAAAACAGCACGCACGCCTTTAACTTTGTTTGCTGCAATCTGCTCACCATTGCCAGAACCACCTAGAACAATTCCAAGTGATGCAGGATCTGCCACAGCTGCAATAGCTGCAGGGATACAAAAATCTGGGTAATCATCTACTGCGTCGTATTCATGTGGACCATGATCAGTTACTTGATGTCCTTTGTGTTCTAAGTGAGCAACAAGGGCTGCTTTCAATTCAAGTCCGGCATGATCGCTACCAATGTGAATACGCATATGCGCATCTTGCCACGGGCAATGAAAAACCCGCCAAGTGATTGCTCACGTGGCGGGTTTTTCTAACCCCTTAGGAGGAAGTTGAGTTAATTAGTGACGCGGACCGTGACCCTTTGGACCCTTACCTTCTTTTGGACCCTTACCTTCGCCACGAACAGCATTTACTCGCTCTGTCACGTGCG
>JBAXPH010000068.1:0-5979 GCA_037132355.1 Actinomycetes bacterium | reverse complement strand
CATCAGGTTGCGGTAAGTCAACATCACTTCGTATGTTGGCCGGACTTGAAGAAATTGATGGCGGCCGTATTTTAATTGGCGATCGCGACGTAACAAATGTTGCACCAAAAGATCGCGACATCGCGATGGTGTTCCAGTCTTATGCACTGTATCCACACATGACAGTTGCAGAGAACATGGGATTTGCATTAAAGATCGCAGGAACTCCAAAGGAAGAACGCGATCGTCGTGTTCTAGAAGCAGCAAAGTTGCTTGACCTTGAGCCATACCTAGAGCGCAAGCCAAAAGCTCTTTCAGGTGGACAGCGTCAGCGCGTTGCAATGGGTCGCGCAATTGTTCGTGAGCCTCAGGTATTCCTTATGGACGAACCATTATCAAACCTTGATGCGAAGTTGCGTGTAGCAACTCGTACACAGATCGCTGCATTGCAGCGTCGCCTAGGAATCACAACTGTTTATGTAACACACGACCAGGTTGAAGCTATGACTATGGGCGATCGCGTTGCAGTACTTAAGGATGGTTTGCTACAACAAGTTGATACACCTCGTAACCTTTATGACAATCCTGCAAATGCATTCGTAGCAGGATTCATTGGTTCCCCTGCAATGAACCTACTTATCGCTCCTGTTAGCGGTGGCAAGGCAATGCTTGGAGATCTAGCGATTGATGTTCCAGCATCTGCAGGATCATCTGTAACCGTTGGTGTTCGCCCAGAAGGCTTTACACCATCATCAAAGGGCTTCCATGTACTCGTAGAAGTTGTTGAAGAACTTGGATCAGATGCTTTCGTATACGGAAAGCCAGCAGATTCATCAGTGAAGTTTGCTAATGCAACAGATGAAGGCGCACAAGTAATTGTTCGCTGGGATCCAAAGAATCCTCCAAAGCCAGGCGAGACAATTACTGTCGAAGCTGTTAAGGGATCTGTTCACCTATTCAATGCAACAACAGGTGAGCGCGTTTAATTCATTTCTTCCATAAGAAAAGCCCCGCTGGAATCAGCGGGGCTTTTCTTATGCTTTAAGGTCAAAAAGGCTTAAGCCATTGCCTTCTTGAGGTTCTCGTCGATTGAGTTCAAGAACTCTTGTGTTGTTTGGTACGGAGCAGTTTTTGAAATCAACAGTGATAGATCCTTGGTCATCTTTCCTTGCTCAACTGTCTCAATACATACGCGCTCAAGAGTTGCACAGAACTTTGCAAGTTCTGCGTTGTTATCCAACTTGGCACGGTGTGCAAGACCCTGAGTCCACGCAAAGATAGAAGCGATTGGATTTGTTGACGTTGCCTTACCTGCTTGGTGATCACGGTAGTGACGTGTCACTGTTCCGTGAGCAGCCTCTGACTCACAGATCTTTCCATCCGGTGTCATCAATACTGATGTCATCAAACCAAGTGAGCCGTAACCCTGTGCAACGGTGTCAGACTGAACATCGCCGTCATAGTTCTTACATGCCCAGACATATCCACCCTCCATACGCAATGACATAGCAACCATGTCATCGATCAAACGGTGCTCGTACCAAATGCCTGCAGCCTCAAACTGGGTCTTGAACTCTGCCTGGTAGATCTCTTCGAAGATATCCTTGAAGCGACCGTCGTATGCCTTAAGGATTGTGTTCTTGGTTGAAAGATAAACAGGGAACTTGCGCAGAAGTCCGTAGTTAAGTGATGCACGTGCAAAATCGCGAATTGAATCATCGACGTTGTACATCGCCATTGCAATTCCAGAAGATTCAAAGTTGAAAACTTCCGTGTTGATTGGCGCAGATCCATCTTCAGGAACAAATGAGATTGTTAGCTTTCCTGGACCAGGAACTTTGAAATCTGTTGCACGGTACTGATCACCAAATGCGTGACGACCGATAACAATTGGCTTAGTCCAGTGTGGGACCAAACGAGGAACGTTGCTAATGATGATTGGTTCGCGGAAGATCACGCCACCAAGAATGTTGCGGATTGTTCCGTTAGGAGACTTCCACATCTTCTTAAGACCGAACTCCTTAACGCGCGCTTCATCTGGAGTAATGGTTGCGCACTTGATACCAACACCGTGCTTTTGAATAGCACGGGCTGAATCGATGGTTACCTGATCATCGGTTGCATCACGGTGTTCCATACCCAAGTCGTAGTACTCAAGATTCACATCTAAGTAAGGCAGGATCAATGAATCCTTAATGAACTGCCACATAATGCGTGTCATTTCATCGCCATCTAGTTCGACGACTGTGCCCGTTACTTTGATCTTGCTCATTGTCTCCCCTTATTTATTCTTTGAAATTACTTAGAGCGTTTGGACATCTGCTTGCTTTGCGCGAACTGCTTCTGCTGCCTCTTTAAGGGCTGCGACTTCTGAATCAGTTAATGCGCCTTCTACAACTTTCTTGATACCGGTACGACCGATCTCGGCTTCAACGCCAAGGTACACACCAGAAATTCCATACTCGCCGTCAACCCAGGCACACACAGGCATTACAGCACCTGAATCTTCGATGACAGCTTTTGCCATCCGGGCTGCTGCTGCAGATGGTGCGTAGTAGGCAGAACCTGTCTTTAGAAGTGCGACAACTTCGGCACCACCATTGCGTGTGCGATCAACAAGATCTGCAATTTCTTCGTGCGAAAGAAGATCACTAAGTGGCTTGCCATCAACTGTGCAACGACTTGGCACTGGAACCATAGTGTCGCCATGTGAACCAAGTGTCAGAGTTTTAACTGAGCTAACCTTGACCTTAAGTTTTTCTGCAACAAAGTTTGTAAAGCGCGCAGTGTCCAACATACCTGCTTGACCCATGACACGATTCTTTGGAAATCCTGTTGCAATCTGTGCAAGTGCTGTCATTTCATCCAGTGGATTTGAAACCACGATGATTACTGCATTTGGTGAGTGCTTTGCAATATTTTCAGCAACTCCGCGAACGATTCCGGCGTTGACGCCAATCAAGTCCATTCGGCTCATGCCAGGCTTGCGAGGAAGTCCTGCAGTGATAACAACTACATCTGAATTAGCTGTAGCTTCGTAGCCAGCACCTTCAGCAGTTGTTGTAGCACCGACAATCTTTGTTTCAAAACCTTCGATAGATCGGGATTGGTTCATATCTAAAGCCAAACCTTCGGGCTTTCCTTCGACAATATCTGTCAAAACTACAGTGTCGAAAACATCGTATTCAGCTAAGCGAAGAGCTGTCGTTGAACCGTAGAAACCTGCACCGACTACTGTGACTTTGCCACCCATAGCGACTCCATTCATGCGTAATTGCGAATAGGTGAACTCTATCGTCCGCGAGGAAGTGCAATAGCCAGCGTGAAAAGGGCTACTGCGATAACAACGGGTAAATAAAACTCGATGCGGCGAAAATTACCGGATTTGAGTGCGATCCCCAAGGTACCCGCAGCAATAAAAAGTGATCCACCTCGCACTATGCCAGTGGCTCCAAGAAGCACACCTATCAGGACCGCGGCGTAACTAATTATCGAAAGAAGCCGATTATTTAGCTGCACGCATCAACCACATTTGTCAGCAACATGGCGCGAGTCATCGGCCCAACCCCACCTGGCATTGGCGAAACATATGAAGCTTTTTCAAACACTCCAGGGCAAACATCGCCCATTAATCCATCCGAGGTACGTGAAATCCCAACATCAATTACAACTGCGCCAGCTTTAATCATTTCTGCTTTTAAGAAGTGTGCCTGTCCTATGGCAGCAACAATGATGTCAGCATTTTTTGTATGTTTTGTTAAATCTTTTGTACCTGTATGAGTCAAAGTTACTGTTGCATTTTCTTGCTTGCGAGTCAGTAGTAAGCCAAGTGGACGACCAACAGTTAAGCCGCGTCCAATCACAGTAACTTCGGCGCCCTTAGTTGAAATCTTGTAGTGATCTAGTAACGCCACGATCGCTCGTGGAGTACATGGCAACGGTGCGTCGTATCCCGCCACCAAACGACCAAGATTCAAAGGATGTAAACCATCTGCATCTTTGTCAGGATCAATTGCTTCCAAAACTCTTTGCGTATTTATTCCCTGTGGCAATGGCAACTGCACAATGTAACCAGTGCATTCCTTAGCTGAATTTAAATCTGCAATTGCAGCTAAGACATCTTTTTCGGTTGCACTTTCTGGCAGATCAACTCGGATTGAATTTATTCCTACTTCTTGGCAATCGCGATGCTTTCCACCCACATATGAATGTGATCCTGGATCATCTCCAACTAAAACAGTTCCAAGACCTGGCGTAATTCCTTGAGCCTTAAGAGCTGCAACACGTGTTGTAAGTTCGGCTTTGATGGCAGATGCCAGGGCCTTGCCATCCAAAATTTGTGCGCTCATGAGCCAAGCCTATCTATTCAATTACGCGTGAGAGAAATGTCGGGTGCCGGTAAAGAACATTGCGATTCCGCTCAGCTGTGCTGCTGCAATAACCTCGTCATCGCGCACACTTCCGCCAGGTTGGACAACGGCGGTGACTCCTGCATCAATCAAGATCTGTAACCCATCTGCAAATGGGAAAAATGCATCACTAGCAGCAACTGATCCCTTAACACGATCACCTGCACGCGAGACAGCAAGACGAGCAGAATCAACTCGATTGACTTGTCCCATACCAATTCCAACTGAAGCAGTTCCCTTTGCCAACAAAATCGCATTGCTCTTTACTGAACGAACACTTCTCCAGGCAAATTCAAGATCCTTCATCGTCTGGATATCCACTGGTTCACCGCTGACTTGTTTCCAGTTGATGGGCAAATCACCATCAGCATTGATTAAGTCTGTAGCTTGCAACAGCACTCCCCCAGAAACTGGGCGAAGTTCAAGTGGATTGATCGTTGTTACATCACACTTTAAAATCCGAATTGAAGGTTTTTTCATAAGAAGTTCTAGGGCATCCTTATCGAAATCCGGTGCAATTAATACCTCGGTAAAAATCTTTGATAACGGCTCGGCCATTGCCAGATCAACTTTTCGGTTAGCTGCAACTACTCCGCCAAAAGCAGATACTGGGTCACACTCATGGGCGTGCTGATACGCAACAGCTACGCCTAATTCACATACGGCAACGCCACAAGGGTTTGCATGCTTCATGATTGCAACAGCAGGGTCACGATGATCAAGCACTGCTCGCCATGCTGCTTCTGCATCTGTGTAATTATTAAATGACATTTCCTTGCCGTGCAATTGCTGTGCGCCAACAATCCCAACAGAACCCCCTGAATAGATGGCAGCAGCTTGGTGTGGGTTCTCGCCATATCGCAATGAGTTTTCGCGATGCCAGATATGTCCAAACCAGTCAGGTAAATCATTTCCTTCTGAATTACCCAACCAAGTTGCGATAGTTAAATCGTATTCAGCAGTTGTTCGGAAAACTTCTAGTGCTAATTGACGACGCTCTGCCTCTGTGAATCCACCAGTCTTGATTGCATCTAGCAGCTGGTCATATTGAGAAGTCTGACAAATAACAGCTACAGATCCATGGTTTTTAGCAGCCCCGCGAAGCATTGATGGGCCACCAATATCTATCTGCTCGATGCATTCATCAAAATTTGCACCAGATGCAATAGTGGCTGCAAATGGATACAAGTTAATGATCACCAAATCAAAAGGTTTGATATCTAATTCGGAAATTGCAGCTAAGTGGTCAGGATTGTTTTGATCCGCCAAAATTCCACCATGCACACGTGGGTGCAGCGTCTTAACTCGCCCGCCCATAATTTCTGGAAAGCCTGTGTAGGCACTGACTTCAGTTACTGCAATTCCTGCATCCGCTAAATTCTTTGCAGTTGAACCAGTAGACAAGATCTCTACACCGGCAGAACTTAACGCCTTACCAATTTCAAGCAATCGATCTTTGTCATAGACGCTTACCAGTGCACGGCGAATAGGTTTTCTCATCGTGAAATAGTCTCCAGTGTCGGCGTGATCAAGGCAATGGTCGCAACAATGAGACCGCGTTCTACTTTCTTAATTCTCTCATGAAGTGTGG
>JBAXPH010000067.1:0-6056 GCA_037132355.1 Actinomycetes bacterium | reverse complement strand
CACAGTGGTCATGGACACCAGTCTTGTCAGGTATTGCAATCGTGACCATGCTTTTAGGTTCACTTGTTGCAATTGCGCAACGAGATGTAAAGCGCATGCTGGCTTACTCATCAATTGCTCATGCAGGATTCTTGTTGTCAGGTGTTATTGCCCTTAACAAGGCTGGTCTTGATGCGACAATTTTCTACTTATTCGCTTACGGTGTAGCAACTGTTGGTGCTTTCGGAGTTGTTACACTTGTCCGCGACTCAGCTGGTGAAGTAACAGATCTAAACCGTTGGAAGGGCCTCGGAAAGCGTTCTCCATTTGCGGCGGTTTCATTTGCCTTGTTCTTGTTGACCTTTGCTGGCATTCCACTAACAAGCGGATTCATCGGAAAGTTTTCTATTTTCTCCGCTGCCTACGAAAGTGGCGCAAAAGGTGTTGTAATTGTCGGCGTACTTTCAAGTGCGATTGCAGCATTTTTCTATGTTCGAGTTATCGTTTTGATGTTCTTTACAGATGCAACTGAGGATGGAACAGGTGTTGAGATTCCTTCAATCCTGACTCGTGCAACGGTTGTTATTGCTGCGGTTATAACAGTGGCGTTGGGCGTCTATCCAGCACCGCTATTGAACTTCATAACTAATCTCGCAACCTTCATTCGCTAATGTCCACATTTGGCATTCCAAACGTTGCACCTGTTTTAGAGGCGCAATTAATTAGCCAGATGGCTGATGTTGAAGCTTTGCTAAGAAGTCACACTCGAAGCGAGTACCCATTTGTTGATGAGACCGCTCATCACCTTGTTGCCGCTGGTGGCAAGCGTCTACGCCCACTTTTAACCCTTTTAACAGCGCAATATGGGGATTCAAATCGCGATGGCATCATCGCCGCGGCAGTTGCCTGCGAGATTACCCACCTTGCAACTTTGTATCACGATGATGTTATGGATGAAGCACCACTTCGTCGCGGAGTTGAAAGTGCCAATATGCGATGGGGAAACACCATTGCAATTCTTACCGGCGATTTTTTGTTTGCTAAGTCGTCAGATTTGTTGGCAGATTTGGGCCCAGCAGCAGTTCGATTACAAGCCCGAACATTTGAACGTTTGGTTATTGGTCAGATCATGGAAACACAGGGTCCAAATCCTGGCCAAGATCCATTAGAACATTATTTAAAGGTTGTTGCAGACAAGACTGGTTCATTGATAGCTGCATCGGCTAGATATGGTGGAATGATTTCTGGTGCACCTGCAGACATCACCGACACCGTCACAGTCTTTGGTGAAAAAATTGGTGTTGCGTTCCAGTTAGCAGATGATGTTATTGATATTGCTAGCGAATCGAATCAATCAGGAAAGACTCCAGGCACTGATCTTCGTGAAGGCGTTCCAACACTTGTTACTTTGAATGTCATGAAATCAAGTGATCCTCAAGACGCAGATCTAAAGCGGTTGCTGAGTGCGCCAATTGAGGATGAACCAACTGTTGCCCAGGTTTTAGTTGCTTTACGCAATCACAAAGCGTTAGATGAATCTCGTGAGCAGCTACATCAGATTGCAAAGCAAGCTCGCGCGGCACTTGGACCATTGCCAATCAATGATGCAACTGGCGCGTTAATGTCGCTATGCGACGCTGTTATCGACCGCTCTGCTTGATTTAATTAGGTCAAGTGCCAAGGTTGTAAGTGCAAGCCAGATAATGAAGAAACCGATCCAGCGCGCGGTTGGCATATCTTCATGACGAATCCATACCCCAACTGAAAATTGCAGAGTTGGGGTTATGTATTGCAGTAAGCCAATGGTTGTAAAAGGTAAGCGTGTAGTTGAACCGTTGAATAAGAGCAATGGAATTGCGGTAATTGCGCCAGCACTGACCAGCAATAGGGTCAATCCAAGATGATGCCCAAATTGTCCCGAGCCCTGATTACCTATATAAATCAGGTACCCCAAGTAGAAAAAGCTCGAAATGAAAGTTTCAATAGCGAGACCTTCGAGTGCTCCTAGTCCAAGCTGCTTTTTCACTAAGCCGTAACTACCCCAAGAAATCGCTAAAGCGAAAGCAACCCATGGCAAACGACCGTAATCGATAGTTAAAACTAAAACGCCAATAGATGCGATTGCTACTGCAATCCATTGCAATGGCCGCATCTTTTCTTTCAATAAAATTACGCCAAAGCCAATTATGATCAATGGATTGATGTAATACCCGAGTGATGCCTCAACTACATGGCCATTATTAGTCGCCCAAATATAAACTAGCCAATTTATCGAGACCAGAATTGATGTTAAGAATAATTTAACGGCCATCATAGGTCGCCTCAAAGTCGCTAAAGTAGACTTTAGAGCCTTGGTTAGAGCTAAAACCAAGAAACAAAAAACCAAGGTCCAGACAGCTCTATGTGAAACTATTTCAAGTGGTGCGGCTGGTACAAGTAATGGCCAATACAAGGGGAGTAATCCCCAAATTGTGTAAGCACCAACTCCGAAGAGAAGCCCAGTTTTATTTTTACTCAATTATCTAAAGTTCGTAAACTGAACGGCAAAGTCCCAGCCACCATCTTTGACCATAGCCATTGTCACTTGCAGATCATCACGGCTCTTTGATGTAACACGAAGTTCATCGCCTTGGATCTGAGTCTTAACAGATTTTGGACCCTCGTCACGAATCATCTTTGCGATCTTCTTGGCATTTTCTGTTGAGATGCCTTCCTTTAACGGAGCAGCAATCTTGTAAATCTTTCCAGACAACTGAGGCTCGCCTGCATCAAGATGTTTCAATGAAACACCGCGCTTGATCATCTTGTCTTTAACAACGTCTAGCGCTGCTTTTGCACGCTCTTCTGTGTCTGCTTCGATTAAGACCTTTTCGCCTTCAAGTTCAATCTTTGAACCAGTATTTTTGAAATCAAAGCGGGTTTCAATCTCGCGGACCGCCTGATTAATGGCGTTATCCAGCTCCATACGGTCGATCTTGGAGGTTACGTCAAAACTGCTATCTGCTGCCATGGTGAGGGCCCTTTCACTGGATAAAAGCGCGGTTTATGCGCAGGTGCTTAAGGTATCTGGTCTCTGAGCACAATCCATAATCACCACGGCACAAGTTCGACCTAGGCTGATTTTTTCAACGCTAGATGCGAGCACACTATTTATTAATGCGATCGATCCACTCAAAAGCAGGAGCTTCGAGAGGAATCCATGACTTTCTATTGTGGCCGCCATTGGCGATCGGGATGAATTCAACATTTGAGTTTGACTTCAATCTCGCAATAAATTTTTGGGCAGAGTCCCAAGCAAAATGATCCTGTTTACCGGCGATGACAAGAATCTTCACATTTATTAGTTGCGTGTTTAGCAAGTGCACCAGGTCATATTTTTTCAGCAAAGCGCTTTTTTCGGAGGATTTAACTGAAGTTTCAAATAAGGGTTCGAAGTATCCAGCTAATGACACGGCGCGAGAGTACTGGTCGGGATGTCTTACTGCGATTGATACCGCACACCATCCCCCAGTAGAGTAACCAAAAGTTGCCCACGGCCGATTATCAATTCCTAGATACTTTTGGGCAAAACTCTTCATATCACTGGAGAGCCATGTCTCTACTTGTAAACCATTCTTAAAGTTGAGGCACTCAGTATCTTTTCGGGGATTTACGTTCATTGTAGGAATGATTGCAATCGTATTTCCAATTTTGCCACTTAATTGAAGTTCTTCAAGGGTTTTAATTCCTTGCATACTTTCAATCCAAGTTTGGGGGACACCTGGATACCCAGAAAATAATTCTACGATTTGATAGTTGCTTTCCAAATTCGCCTTAGAGGGGTTTGCATCTAATTGTGAAGCGATTTTTGGGGGCAAAACCACATACACGGTGTTCGAAATTTTTGAATCAGCACCTGTAATTATCTTTTTAATTATCAAGCTGCCACCAGGTGTGCGCTTCGAAGCATTGATATCTGCTGCCGAAATCCGAGAGAGAAATTTTGTTGGGGTGGCTATTTTTTCTAAGTTTGTACTTTTACCAAGTAAGTCGTTCCAGTTTGAATAATATTCACCTGATCGATTCAGCGCGATTCCTACGGAACTTAAAGTCAGAGTTTGAATGAGAAGAAGTAGGAGTATTCGCCCAAGAACTGAGCCCCACCGTGCTTTACTTAATCTTTTCCAAGAAACTATGGTTATGAAAAAAACGAGAAATGTCAGAATAATAGATAGAATTAATGTGCTCAGACTTCCTAATTCAAACATATTCAAACACCTATTTACTCAAAGTTTTTCCAACAGCCTTGGTTTGCCACAAATTTAAAATTTGCGCAGTTACTGAGACCATCGTCGCGCGTGATGCTGCATCAACAGTTGAATATGCGCAGGTTTCGATCAGATCACAGCTCCATGTCGTTACTCCGGCATTAAAGATTGCTGCACCAGAAGGGGTTGTAAACCAAATTGATTGCAATTGAGGAACAGGTCGAGCAGGTTGACCAACCGTGGCGGCATCTCGGTAGTGCATCGTTCCAGAAAATAAGACATGAATATTTGGTGGAGTCGCGACACTTTCTACAACGTGTTCAACTTCGCTATCTGGTGAGATTCCATTTATTTGAGAGTTCATAGGAAGGTTTAACCAACGTGGAATTTGCACCGACTTTAAATCACCATAAACATGCACACCATCTGCAACCGCTCCAGTTAGTAATGTGGGCGGAATATTCAATCTCTTATCTGCAAATTTGATGGAGACTAGTCGTAAGTCCACAACCGGATCTTGGATCGCTTTTCTGTAGATAGATATTTGGCGATTAGGGCCAGTTTTAGATGGACCCAATCGCATCTGCCAGATAGCAGTATTTCCACCTAGAATTGCGATGTTTACCCCAGAATTTCGAGCAGATAATAGGCTTTCAAAAATTCGGCGCGTGAAATATTCAGGGTGCCCACCCAAAATTAAGCCATTGTATTTTTTAGTTACTGATGGCCAAGAATCAATATCAAGATCTGTAAATTGATCGTAATTAATTCCTTGTTTTTCCATAAACTGAACGATTGATATTCCGTCGCGATGAATACTGAAGCCACCACTGCCAACAATTGGCCGATCCATTGACACAACTCGGCTGCGATTGAGTCGTTGCTCAACCTTTGTTGAGCCAGCTCCGAAATATCCCGACCTGCCACCAAAAGTGTTGTAGACGTTCCACGTAATAAAGGAATGCATCAACATTAATTTGGAGCTACCTAGCGGACTATGCAGAACAAATGGCGCAGAATTTTCAATAGTTCCATCAAATGAACGGGTGATGAAGAGATAAAAACCAGGAACCCACTGTGCTCCCAAAGTTAACTTTATTGTGGTTGGCCATTTTGTATCAATCATGCGCGTAGCCGACTTTGGATATTGAATTTTTTGTTCTTTTAATTCAATTGGACCCGAGCTCCAGACTTGTCTGGCTCCAGAACCCTGATACCAACCAATGCGAAGCGCCTCAATGCTGCGTGCTCCACTTCGAAAAGTATCTGAACTTGAACCGTATAAAGAGGCATGAATATCAACAGAGTCGCCACAGCTACCAGAACTTTTATTGAGCCACAGGGCACTTCCTTGTGCGCTCTGTAAATTAAGCGATCTCCAATCCTTAGGTGTCATCGCAATTCCGGGCTGCGCATTTTCTGTCGAAATCCAATTTGGCGTAAGGGCAGGACATGAAGCAGATGGATATGGCGCTAAGTCTTTTGGGGCCTTTGTTTCAAGCGAATCAGCAAAACTCTGCATCGGTTGCTTCGCAATATCTGAGTGAGATTTAACTTGAGGCAAATCATTTTGCGACTGGATGTACTTGTATGAAACTGCGCCCAGTGTGCTTGCTAGGACAACAACAGCGATAACAAGGGAAGAAACGATCGATTTCTTACCAAAACGGCCAGGCATGCGTTAATTAAAGGGGGTTTTGCTATCAAGGGCTAATTGGCGCACCAATACCCACCTCCTGTAACCTTGCCCTTCGCACTATCCATAATTGCCGCAGTACTTGTTCGACCTTGGCGGGTTGCCCGAGCGGCCAATGGGAGGGGACTGTAAAT
>JBAXPH010000066.1:0-6061 GCA_037132355.1 Actinomycetes bacterium | reverse complement strand
GGATAAAACATCAGCAATACATTTTTGCTTCCCTTGAAGGAAGAGAGCGAAACCGCTTCTCCATGCTGATTTGGGATTGTGAAATCTGGTGCTGCTTGGCCAATTGTTGTCATGAGCAAAACTTACCTCTTGCCCGCTTTGCGTGCCACTAAGCGAGTTGCAGACCAATCCCCTGCGAGCGCAATTGTTGATGTCTGACTTAACCCTGCAATTGGTGCGGCATCTTGAATATCACTTGGTTCAACATGTAGTTCGCGACCTGCCTTTGGTGTTAGGACCCAGATCGGACCCGTCTCGGATAAATAAGTAAGCGCATCCATTAATTCATCGACCAAATCACCATCACCATCTCGCCACCACAACACAACAGCATCGACGACTTCAGATGCAGCATCCTCAAGAAAAGTGGTTCCGGTAATTGCCATGATCTGGTCTCGTATTGTGGAATCACAATCGCTATCGAGGCCGACCTCTAGAACCAGGTCATCCTTGGCAAATCCCATCCGTGTAGGCACGGGCTAAGTCCACACAATGCTGGGCCTGAGCGCAAGAGGAAATTGGCTCAATTTCACACCATTTCAATTTCGACTTACGGGGCAGTACCGACAAGAATAGGCACATGAGCGAAAACTTCGAGGCGCCAGATCTCAATATTGAACAGTTAGTCGATACCGACCCTTCTGAGTCCGCCGAATGGAGAGCCTCCTTTGATGCTGCTTTAAAGGCAGCCGGTCCAGTGCGCGCTCGCTATTTAATGCTCAATCTTTTAAACCATGCACGCGAAAAAAATGTAGGAATTTCGGCGCTACGAACAACTGATTACATCAACACCATTGGTCCAGAACATGAAGCTCCATTTCCAGGAGATGAAGATTTAGAACGCAAGATCCGTCGTATTAACCGTTGGAATGCAGCGATGTTGGTCCACCGTGCACAACGTCCAGGTGTTGGCGTAGGTGGACACATTTCAACATATGCATCCTCAGCTGCGCTGTATGAAGTTGGTTTCAACCACTTCTTCCGCGGACAAGATCATGCCGGCGGAGGAGATCAAATTTTCTTCCAAGGGCATGCAAGTCCCGGAATGTATGCACGTGCTTTTCTTGAAGGACGTTTAACTGAAAATCAATTAGATGGCTTCCGCCAAGAACTTTCACATCCAGGTGGTGGACTTTCTTCTTATCCTCATCCACGTTTGATGCCAGATTTTTGGCAGTTCCCAACTGTGTCTATGGGTATCGGACCGCTAAATGCAATTTATCAAGCACGTTACAACCGTTACTTACACAACCGTGGAATCAAAGACACAAGTGATCAAAACGTCTGGGCATTTCTTGGAGATGGTGAAGTTGATGAGGTTGATGCATTAGGTGCGATTGGTCTTGCTACCCGAGAAAAACTAGATAACTTAACTTTTGTAATTAACTGTAACTTGCAACGTTTAGATGGCCCAGTTCGCGGTAACGGAAAAATTATTCAAGAACTTGAATCAATCTTTGGTGGAGCCGGTTGGAACGTAATTAAAGTTGTGTGGGGTCGCGGTTGGGATCCATTGTTGGCCCAAGATCGCGAAGGCGCACTTGTTAAGTTAATGAATGAAACCCTTGATGGCGATTACCAAACATTTAAGGCTGAATCTGGAAAGTATGTGCGCGATAACTTCTTTGGTCGCGATCCCCGAACCGCTGCAATGGTTGCCAACTGGTCTGATGATCAAATTTGGAACCTAAAGCGTGGCGGACATGACTATAAGAAGCTCTTTGCTGCCTACACAGCTGCGACTCAAAAGAATGGTCGCCCAACAGTTATTTTGGCTAAGACTGTTAAGGGTTGGACTCTTGGTTCGCACTTTGAAGGTCGTAACTCAACGCACCAGATGAAGAAGATGACATTGGAAGATATTCAACAATTCCGCGACACATTGCATCTGGATATTCCTGATTCTAAGTTGGATAAGTACTTACCTCCGTATTACATGCCTGCACCAGATTCACCTGAGGCTAAATATGTTGCAGAACGTCGTGCCGAATTAGGTGGATCAATTCCACGTCGTCGCACACAGTCGCGACCACTAACAATGCCCGATGATTCTGTCTACGAATCTGTAAAGCGTGGCTCAGGCCATCAAGAAATTGCAACAACAATGGCTTTTGTTCGCATGTTGAAGGATCTTGTTAAGGATCCAGGACTTGGCGCACGAATCGTTCCGATCATTCCTGACGAAGCGCGGACATTTGGAATGGACTCATTGTTCCCATCGATGAAGATCTATTCACCTCATGGTCAGAAATACACAGCTGTTGACCGCGAATTGATGTTGTCATACAAGGAATCAACTTCAGGTGTGATCTTGCATGAAGGTATTAATGAAGCTGGATCTGTTGCTTCATTTACCGCAGTTGGTTCTTCTTATTCAACACATGATGAACCAATGATTCCTATCTACATCTTCTATTCAATGTTTGGTTTCCAACGCACAGGAGATGCATTCTGGGCTGCTTCCGATCAATTGGTCCGAGGATTCGTCGTTGGTGCAACAGCAGGACGCACGACTCTTAACGGTGAAGGTTTGCAACACGAAGATGGCCATTCACTTCTTCTTGCAGCCACAAACCCAGCAGTTGTTGCTTACGATCCAGCATTTGCATTTGAACTCGGGCACATTGTCAAAGATGGTCTGCGTCGTATGTACGGTGAAAACAGCGAAAATATTTATTACTACCTCACCGTGTACAACGAGCCATATGTACACCCGGCAGAGCCTGAAAACCTAGATGTAGATGGTTTGCTCAAGGGAATGTATTTGTATTCGCCTGCAGCAAATTCTCGCAAGAAGAGCGCACAGATTTTGGCATCAGGTGTTGGTGTTAATTGGGCTCTTAAAGCTCAGCAACTGCTTGCAGATGATTGGGGCGTCAATGCTTCAGTCTGGTCAGTAACTTCTTGGAATGAATTGCGTCGTGATGGTCTAGCAACAGATCGCCACAATCTTCTCAATCCGCAAGACAAGCAAACCGCATTTGTCACTAAGAAACTCAGTGGAGCACGCGGTCCAGTTGTGGCAGTGAGCGATTACATGCGAGCTGTTCAAGATCAGATTTCACCATGGGTTGAACAACCTTTCTACTCACTTGGAACAGATGGCTTTGGTCTATCAGATACTCGTGGAGCTCTTCGTCGTCACTTCAAAGTTGACGCAGAATCCATCGCTGTTGCTGTCCTTCAGCAGTTGTGTAGCCAAGGAGATATCAAGCAAAGTATTGTTACAAAGGCGATGGAAAAATATCGCATCCATGATGTTTCAGCAGCAGATGCTGGCAACACCGAAGGCTCAGGTTGATTTAAGCGCTTTTAAAGATTGTAGAAAATCTAGAAGCGATTAATAGCATCACAGCTGGTATGCACAAGGCAATCGTCAATGACGTTGCTTGAGCAGTCCATGCAATGACCCATCTCATTACAAAGACCAAGCACATATTGATGACACCCATTTGACCGATAACCACGCTAGATGGAAAATTTGAGCGGGCATTTGCAGCGTTCATAACAGATGGTGCTAAAAATGAAGAACCAAGTCCGGCAACTGTAAAGCTAATTGAAAGAATAATCAGGACTAAAGTCTTATTTGAAGTGCCAGTCAGGCTTACTGCAATTAGGCCGGCAAAAAATGCGAGACCAGAGAGCAATGATGCCCGCGATACTAAGAAATCAATGCTGTAACGCGGTAAGAGATTATGCAGGTTCAATCGTCCAGTAATCATGGCAAGAGTAAAAAGAATGTATGGCAGAGTGTGAATTCCGCTCACTACTTTCATGTCTTCCTTAACAAAAATAGCTGACCAATCACTTACCGCATATTCGAGCATTAGCACTAGAAGCATGGTCGCCGACACTTGGGTATCAATCTTAAAACCTTTGAACATGTCCCAAACCTTGTGCTTGGAGTCAGGATTTAAATCGGCTTTTACCAAGTTTGGTGAAATTCCAATAATAATTAGTGTCATCACAACAAAACAACTCATTGACAAGATATTGGAATATGTACCCAAATCGACTCGGTCTACTAATAGGCCCGCAATAATCGATGTAATAAGCGCGCCACTGCTCCAAAAGCCACTGAGCAATGTGATGATCTGTTTCTTAGTCCGATCTTGGTAAAAGAAACCTTGGGCATTAATTGAAATATGAAAAGCCGAGATGGCCGCACCTTGAACAATAATAAAAATTAAAAAAACTAAGCTGGAGGTACTGTGTGTTAGAAAAATGAGACTGACTGATAAGAAAAATGAACTGATGTGAAGCATCCAACGTGCCCCATATTTGTGAACCAGATGGCCTACCGAAAGTAATGCCACGATGTTTCCAATCGCTCCCATACTGACGATTGAACCAAATTCACCATTAGTTAACTGCAAATGAGCTTTTACCTCGGGGAATCTAGGAACCCACGACATAATTAAAAGACCGAAGAGAAAGAAAAGCCCTTTGATGAGGTTGAGTTCATGCTTAACATCAATACTAGAGCTCAAAATAGTGCACTCGCTAACTCTTTCCGGGCTGCTGCTAAACGGGGGTCAGATGGATCTACTAATGAAAATAGTTGAAGTAGATGATTTTTAATCTTTGTTCGATCATCTCCAATTGTGGCTTTAACCGCATGGAGCAACCGAGTAAAAGCCGCCTCAACTCCCCCATTAACTATTTCTACATCGGCAGCTTTTAATTGAAGGTCAATATCAGTTGGAGCAGCGGTTGATTGCGCTATGACCGTGTTGAGATCCAAGCCCTCTGTACGCATCAATAACTGAGTTTGGGCAAGTCCTAGTTTCGCTAAATTTTCAGCAGGTTTTCTGGCTAACCATTTCTTATACGCAATTTCGGCAGCTACATAGTCACCAGATTCAAGTGCATTCATCGCTTCAATTTCTTCAGCTTCTATCTGCTCGACAGGTGCTTCACCGACGCCTTGATCAGCTGCAAGGGTTAGGACCTTATCTATTACCATTTTTACTTGTGCTTCTGGATATGCCTGTTCAAATAGCGGAACCATTTGTTCAGCAATGATTGCTACCGCATATGGCACAGATTTCGTTTGGAATGCTTTGGCCACTTCGGGATTGGCATCAATATCAACTCGCGCAAGTGCGAACGCTGCTTTGTAATCAACTTCAAGTTTGCCAAGAGTTTTAATCATGTCAACAGATTCAGGACTTCGAGATGTCCACATCAAGACAATGACAGGACGAACCAAAGAAAGCGGCAAAATTTCATTGCTTAAATTCTCGACAGTTACTTCAAGACCTGGCATCGGAACTGAAGGATCTACCTTTGGTTTAGTAAGTGAACTTAAATCAAAGGCTTGCCCAAAATTAGGTGGCAAACTCATGATGCCATCCTATCTATCCAAGAACTATGTCGACGCCTGAGTCACGACGCGATGGCAGAATTTCGGCGCAGTAATTATCTGTTGCAACTTCAAGACCCACGTCATGGCCTGCTTTTTCACTTAAATACCAGCGATTTTCAAGGATTTCATGGAACATCTGGGCACGCTCTACACGTCCACGCATGTGATCAGGAACTCGAGAGATTACCTTTTCAAACACATCAGCAAGCCAGCGCTGTGCCATTACTTGAGCTGGTAAACCTTCAGCATTTTCGCGAGCTCGATAGCGATCAAATGAGGCAAGTAATCGTTTTGCTTGTAGCTCTTCAGTTTCAAGACCCATAAGTTCGCGCAAACGTTGCGTGTGATATCCGGCTGCTACTAGTTTCGGTTGGAAGGAAAGCATTTGCGTACTGCCATCAATTGTTACCGAAACTTCTTCCACGGCAAAGCCAAGATCATGAAGCTGACGCATTGCACTTTCCACCGCATGGCGATCTTTGGGATCCAACAACTGTGGCTCTTTTAATGCCGCCCATAACCTGCGATATCGACGAATCACTGCTTCAGCTGCGCGCACTGGGTCCATACCAGGATATAAAACTCCAGATAGTGCCAGGTCCTCTAATTCGGCAGCAACGTTAAAGTGAACAATCTCAAGATCATGCTCTCTTT
>JBAXPH010000065.1:0-6286 GCA_037132355.1 Actinomycetes bacterium | reverse complement strand
TAACGCCAGCCCTTTTAACGCAAATGTAACAATAAAGGGGGTTTTGTCACGCCCCTGAAACCCTATGAGCGTTCTTTCGTAACTGCGCTGCTAGAAGGTATGGCAATCTCAAAGGCGAGAACTTGTTACCTTTATGAAAGCAGAAAACAACTATGGAAGAGATTGTTCTAAATTCTGGCGATACAGCCTGGATGTTAGCAAGCACCGCTCTCGTTCTTCTTATGACGCCTGGACTCGCATTTTTTTATGGCGGCATGGTTCGCACCAAGAGTGTTCTAAATATGATGATGATGTCATTTATTTCAATCGGAATAGTCAGCGTGTTGTGGGTTATTTATGGATTTGAATTGGCATTTGGATACAAAGGCGAATCAGCTTGGTATGGCAATATTTCGTTGTCGGGCCTTGGTGGAGTAGTTAATGAATTCACTAATAATGGAGGTATTTATCCAATTCCAGTGTTGGTATTTGCGGCGTTCCAATTAATGTTCGCGATAATTACACCGGCACTTATTTCAGGCGCAATCGCAGATCGTGCAAAGTTCTCAGCATGGGCTGTCTTTGTTGCCATCTGGTCAACAATTGTTTACTTCCCAGTCGCGCACTGGGTGTTCGCGTTCGGAAACAAAGTTGGTGACACCGTTACTGGCACTGGCTTCCTAGCTGGTAAAGGCCTTGAAGATTTTGCAGGTGGAACAGCAGTTCACATTAACGCTGGCGCTGCCGGACTTGCCGTAGCAATTGTTCTTGGAAAGCGTGTTGGTTGGCGCAAAGAAGCAATGCGTCCCCACTCTTTGCCGTTAGTTTTACTTGGTTCTGGACTTTTGTGGTTTGGTTGGTTTGGTTTCAATGCTGGATCGGCTCTTGCTGCAAACGGAATTGCTGGCTTAGCTTTTATGAACACACAAGTTGCAACAGCGGGTGCGGTTTGCGGATGGTTGTTAGTTGAGAAAGTTCGCAACGGTCACCCAACATCACTTGGCGCTGCATCTGGTGCAGTAGCAGGTCTTGTAGCAATCACCCCTGCTTGTGCTTTCGTTGCACCGTGGGCTGCGGTTGTAATTGGATTATTTGCTGGAATCTTCTGTGCACTAGCAGTTGGCCTCAAGTACAAGTTCGGATTTGATGATTCGCTAGATGTTGTCGGAGTTCACCTTGTTGGCGGAATCTGGGGATCACTTGCAATCGGACTATTCGGAACACATGTAGTCAATAGCATCGGACTAGATGGCTTGTTGTATGGCGGCGGAACAGCGTTGCTAGCAAAGCAAGCTTTGGGTGTTGGCCTCGTAGCTGGCTATTCATTCATCGTGACTTTAATTCTTGGTTTTGTAATCGAGAAGACCATCGGCTTCCGTATTTCAAAGGATGCAGAAGTTGAAGGTATTGATCTCAGCGAACATGCTGAAACGGCTTATGAAATGTCTAGCTCATCACGTGGAGGTTCCTTCTAATGAAACTGATTACAGCTATCTTGAAACCATTTAAGTTAGAAGATGTTAAAAATGCTCTGCAAGCTGCTGGTGTAACAGGTATGACTGTTTCTGAAGCTAGTGGCTTTGGGCGACAGCGCGGTCACACCGAGGTATATCGCGGTGCCGAATACACGGTGGACCTAGTTCCTAAGGTTCGGCTGGAAGTACTTGTCGACGACAAAGATGCAGATTCTGTAGTCGATGTGATTGTTAAGGCTGCTTCAACAGGGTCAATTGGTGACGGAAAGGTTTGGACCACACCAGTTGATCAGGTAATTCGCGTGCGTACGGGAGAGCGCGGTAGCGAAGCAATCTAGACTTGTCGCTATGAGTACCCGTGAGAGACGAGATCGATCGAACGAGAGCGATCGATTTCTTTCACAACTGTTTCAGGATGCAATCAATGCGCATTGCGATTCAGATACGGGTAAGGAGTTAGCACTCGCCGCGGTCGGTGGTTACGGCCGCGGTGAGCTATCTCCGGGATCAGATTTAGATATTTTAATTATCCATAATGGAAAAGTTTCTCAAGAGAAGTTAAAAGTAATAGTTAACGATTTGCTATACCCACTGTGGGATAAGACCAGCGTTGACCACTCAGTGAGAACTAGAAGTGAAACTAGAGAGGCCGCCGCAAGTGATTTACGGGTGGCCACTGGCTTATTAGATATCCGCCATATTTCTGGTAATCAGGAATTAGTCGCAGCTATTAAAGTAGATGCGCTTGAATACTGGCGCAAAGATGCAAAGCGAAACCTTACAGAGTTAGAAAAATCATTGTCAGAAAGACATGATCGAGCAGGTGAGTTGGCGTATTTACTTGAGCCAGATTTGAAAGAGGCTAGAGGGGGATTGCGCGACATACAAGCATTACGTGCTATTTCACTTTCGGGCGCGGTGCATGTACCACTTGAAAAAATTAGCTGGGCAGAATCAACTCTCAATAACGTTCGTGAAGCTCTACACACTGCAAGTGGTCGAGGTAAAGATCGGCTGCTGTTCCAGGAACAAGACAAAGTTGCGAAACTTCTGGATTACAAAGATGCCGATGCAATGATGGGTGATGTCGCCCGAGCGGCTCGTTCAGTTGACTATTTATTGGATTACACATGGCACGCCTTCGAACATAAAGGTAAAGATGGTCTTGGTCGAATCATGCGCAGACCTCGTTTGGTTAGCGTTGCAAAAAATGTTAGCGCAGTAGAGCGCGAAATAATTATTGACTCGTTAAAATCCTTTGATGAAGATCCAGTCGTGGGTTTAAGAGCTGCTGCAACCGCAGCTCAGCTTGGCTTACCGTTGTCTCTGGATACCTGTACCGAATTATCGTTGGCATTAAATAGTGGACAAGGTGTATTGCCTAATCCTTGGCCGCGCGAGGCTCGAGAATTATTAATAACCCTTATTGGTGCGGGTGAAACTATGGTTGGAATCTTTGAGACTTTGGATCAAGAGGAAATCATTTTCCATTGGATTCCAGAGTGGCGAAGTGTTCGTTCGCTTCCACAAAGAAATGCACTGCACAGACATACCGTTGATCGGCATATGGTCGAAACCGCAGTCCATGCTGGAAAATTGACTCGAAAAGTTCATCGGCCCGACCTGCTTCTTTTCGCAGCGTTATTCCATGACATCGGTAAAGGCACTGACGAAGATCATTCTGAGCGCGGCGTTCGCTTGATCGAACCAATTGCTCGTCGCGTAGGATTTGATAATGATGACGTTGAAACTTTAAAGGTTCTTGTTCAACACCACTTACTGTTGTCATCGACTGCAACTCGTCGAGATTTAGATGATCCGGCAACAATTCAGTCTGTGGTGGCACTAATTCCTGATGCCAACACATTGGAACTATTGCATGCATTAAGTATCGCTGATGGCGAAGCAACCGGAAGTGCTGGCTGGAGCGATTGGAAAGCCACTCTAGTGTCAGAACTAGTGAGCAGAGTCAGACAAGCAATGTCTGGAATTGAATTTGCACAACAACCAATGGTTAGCGATGAGCAAATTGCGCTGGCAGCAAAGGGTGAGTTAAGAATTACTCTCGACCCCCATTCAAGCGGATATGCAGTTGAAGTTATTTCACCAGATAAGCCCGGACTTTTATCTATTGTTGCAGGTGTTTTCAATATTTCACGGCTAGATGTTAAATCTGCACGCACGAAAACATTAGGAAATTCTGCGGTGATGTATTGGATTGTGACCCCCGAACCTCATGCACCAGTAATTACCGATGCTGGCTTGCACCAGCTAATTGCTGAAGCGCTTAAGGACTCGGCAGATGTTGAGGAGAAATTGATAGCCAGAGCGAAGGCATACGCATCTATTCCGACAATTCCGGTTCCAGATCCAGTAGTAGAAATTTTTACCGATGCTGCAACAGATGCAACGGTTATTGAAGTACGAAGCCATGACAGACCAGGTCTGCTATTTAGAATTGGTGCTGCAATTACCCAATCAAAAATCGACATCCGATCCGCAATTGTCACAACCCTTGGCGCAGAAGCGATTGATACCTTGTATGTAACCGAGTTAACAGGTGGGCCACTAACTCCTGAGCGAGCAATTGAGGTCGCTTCGCATCTAAAGCAGGCCTTGAAGTAGTCTTACCGTCTTATGTTTGAGTCCTTAACTTCCCGCTTTAACGGAGCGTTCTCGTCTTTGCGTTCCCGCGGAAAGATTTCTTCGTCGGATATCGAAACTACCTGCGAGGAAATCCGCCAAGCGCTTCTGGAATCAGATGTCGCGCTGTCAGTAGTTGAAGATTTTATTGCAGATATTAGACAGAAGTCGCTTGATGCTCTGCCAACATTACAGTCAGGCACCAATCAAGCAAATGCAATTTTTGAAATTGTTAATTCAAGTTTGATTGAAATCCTTGGGGGACAAGCTCGAAGAGTTCGCTTTGCAAAAAATCCACCAACTGTCATCATGCTTGCTGGTTTGCAAGGTGCCGGTAAAACTACTTTGGCCGGAAAGCTGGCAAAGTTTTACGCAGATCAAGGAAACACTCCACTTTTGGTTGCATCAGATTTACAGCGCCCTAACGCTGTTACACAGCTACAAGTTGTTGGTGAATCAGTCAATGTCCCGGTCTTTGCACCTGAAGCAGGAAATGGCCAAGGCGATCCCGTAAAGGTTGCAAAGGCTGGTATTGAGTTTGCTAAATCTAAGCAGTACAACATGGTCATCGTTGATACAGCAGGTCGTTTAGGTGTTGATGCAGATTTAATGAAGCAAGCATCTAATATTCGAGATGCAGTTAATCCTGATGAAATTTTATTTGTTGTCGATGCCATGATGGGTCAAGATGCCGTTAAAACATCACAAGCATTCTTAGATGGTGTTGGTTTTGATGGCGTTGTACTGACAAAACTTGATGGTGATGCCAGAGGCGGTGCAGCACTTTCTATCGCTTCAATGACAAAGCGTCCGATCATGTTTGCTTCAACTGGTGAAAAACTCCATGAGTTTGATATTTTTTATCCAGAGCGCATGGCCTCTAGAATCTTGGGACTGGGCGATGTTGCAACGCTGGCAGAGCAGGCTAAGAAAGCTTTTGATACAGATACGTCGGCAAAGTTAGAAGCAAAGTTTGCAAGCGGTGAAGATTTCACATTAGAGGATTTTCTAGAGCAATTGCAGGCAATGTCTAAGATGGGAAATATGTCCAAGCTACTTGGAATGTTGCCTGGTGCGGGTGCGATGAAAAAACAGATTGAAAACTTTGATGAAGGCGAGATAGTTCGCACAAAGGCAATCGTTCAATCGATGACTCCTACCGAACGAAGAGATCCAAAGGTATTAAATGGTTCGCGCCGAGCACGGATCGCACTTGGTTCTGGCCGAAAGGTTTCAGATGTAAACAATCTGGTGGACAGATTCTCTGCTGCACAAAAGATGATGAAGCAGGTTCGAAATGGAGGCATGCCAGCTGGAATGCCACCAAACATGGGCATGGGCATGGGCATGGGCATGCCGGCAATGCCAAAGGCGAACAAGCCAATTAACAAGAAGAAGTCCAAATCAGGCAACCCAGCTAAGCGAGCGCTAGAACAGGGTCAATAAAGCCCGATTTCGCATCTGAAGCCTTAAATGGCAGAATTGGGAACCTGTTGAAGGGGCCCTCTACCCCCAGCAACATCCACAATTCGATAGTCATTTGAATTGATCGCGCACCCCGCTGCGATTGATCCGCATGGCACACATTTACAGGAGTACAACTTTCTTGGCTACAAAAATTCGTTTAATGCGCATGGGCAAAATCCGCACACCGTTTTTCCGTGTTGTTGTTACAGACGCACGTAAGGCACGTAACGGTCTATCAATTGAAGAAATTGGTCGCTACGTTCCAGGACAAGAGCCATCACTAATCGAGATCAACTCAGAGCGCGCTCTGTACTGGCTCGGCGTTGGTGCACAACCATCTGAAGCTGTAGAGGCTTTGCTTAAGGTGACTGGCGATTGGCAGAAGTTCAAGGGTCTTCCAGGAACAGAAGGAACACTTCGCGTTGCAGCGCCCAAGCCATCAAAGGTTGTTGCTTATGAAGCAGCGATGAAGGCTGCTGCTAACGAACCTGCAGAAGGTGCAACAACAATGAAGAAGAAGGCACAGGAGAAGCTTGCAGCTAAGGCAAATCCAGTTGTTGTGTCCGAAGTAGAAGCAAGCCCCGAGGTGTCCGAGGTTCCAGCTGTAGAAGCGACTGCAGATGTAGTGGTTGAAACACCAGCAGTAGAAGCAACTACAGATGCTGTGGTTGAAACGTCAGCTGAAGAAGCGGCTGCAGAGTAACCATGATGGATGAAGCCCT
>JBAXPH010000064.1:0-6851 GCA_037132355.1 Actinomycetes bacterium | reverse complement strand
TCTTTTGGACCCTTACCTTCGCCACGAACAGCATTTACTCGCTCTGTCACGTGCGCAGTTAGGTCAGCCTTAAGAGTTGTTGCCTGAGCTGCAGTCAATTTCCCTGCTGCAACAGCGGCATCAATGTTCTTAGTTTTGAATGCAACAAGTGCTGCGATCAATGCATCTTTCTTCGCACCTGCAATTGCGCCCAGTGTTTCACCAGCTGCCAAACGTGACTTAATTGTTGCTACATCCACACCAATTGTTGTTGCAACAAGTGCTTCCTTAGCAGCATGGTTTGCATCACGCGCTGCCTTGTTGGCTGCATGTTCTGCATCATGTGCAGCTTTGTTAGCGGCACGATTTGCATCATGTGCTGCTGATTTTGCGCCGCCCTTTGCAGGACTAGCGACATCAGCTGATGCACCTGCGATAGAACCAAGTGATAGCGCTGCAATAGTTAGTGCAACCGCTGCCAGTTTCTTCTTTGATGACATTTTCATGTCCTCTCGTTTGTCGTGCTTGTCATTGACCCCTCGTCAACCACTACCTGTAACTAACAGGTTCATGCTGAGGAAGATAGCAAATCATCCTTAAAACACCCTTAAAGAAATCAACCCGACACATAGGGGATCCCTGCCGTCCACGCGTAAATGCCCAAGGGAATTCCTTATTCGCCCCACTTTTCCACAGGTTCAGACTTTATTTCCCCAATAGAAAAGGTGTCCCATGAAAGGCAGCAAATCCCTCATAGCAATAACTATCGCAGTATCTATGGCGATAACTCCGTCAGCTATTGCTGCACAGAAAACAACGTTGAAGGCAGCGGGCCGCGATGCAACAACAGTTGTAAACACCATTTTAAGTGGCGCAGCAATTCCGACCAAAGCAATTGGAATTGATGGCGATTTCTATATTGATACAAAGAATGCAAATCTGTATGGGCCAAAAACTAAAGGCGTATGGAAAATTGCGACGTCGCTAAGACAAGCAGAAATAAAATCAGTTGCAACAGTAATTGGTGAGCAAGGTGGCATGGGTGCAACGGGTGCGCAAGGAGATAAGGGTGATAAGGGCGCAACAGGAAACACTGGAGCAACCGGTTCTATTGGTTTAACAGGTGCATCTGGTGCAACCGGAGCTAAGGGGAGCGAAGGAGCAACAGGTGCAACTGGTTTTAGTGGCGCAACAGGTTTGACAGGATCGATTGGTGCAACTGGACCAACTGGAGCCACAGGATTAAAAGGTGACACTGGATTAAAAGGTGACACAGGATTAAAAGGTGACACAGGTTTAACGGGTCCTGCGGGAGCAGCGGGTTCAGCTGGAGCTGCTGGTGCGAAAGGTGACACAGGGTTAACTGGCTTAAAAGGTGATGCTGGAACAGTTGGCGGCGCAGGAACTAATGGAACAAATGGCTCTCCTGGTGCAGCTGGGATCTCAAACGCAAAATTTAATAGCCTTCCAAATATTGCAATTAATACTGCAACCGCTGGAGCTAATGGTTTTTCGAATTTCTTCACGGTTGTCGAATCGGGCAATTACACCTTTGAAGTATTGATTTCGGGAACAGTTTCAAAAACTGAAGATCTTAATTTCAATGCGGAAATTATTTCTGGAGGAGTTGTTATTGATAATCAGTTTGCAGTTTCATCTGCAGCAGTTATAAGTACTAGCGGAACACTTGGACGGAGATACAGCATTGTCGCGACTGGAGCAGTTTTGAGCGTAGCGCCGGGATCAATTTTCGGTGTTCGAATTACATTAGATACTGCGGCAATTTCGGGATTTACTATCTACTTCAGTGGCCGAGCCCTCATTAACAAGGTCGGATCTATCGGATAAACAAACTGGAGCGGGTGACCGGGATCGAACCGGCATGGCCAGCTTGGAAGGCTGGGGCTCTACCATTGAGCTACACCCGCGGGTGCTTAGGGGCTAAAGGTACTGGGTCGGTAATCAGAGTACGAAATCTGGTTTAGACTCTCGCTTTGCGCCTCGGGGCGTAGCGTAGTGGCTAGCGCGCCTGCTTTGGGAGCAGGAGATCGGGAGTTCGAATCTCCCCGCCCCGACCAGTTTGTTTCGGTCTTCCTCAATCCCATTAGGAGCAATTAGTGAAAAGTACAGTTGAAGTTCTTTCTCCAACTCGTGTACGTCTTGATGTTGAAGTTCCTTACGCTGAGCTTGAATCACATGTAGCTAACGCTTACAAAAAGGTTGCTACACAGGTAAACATTCCTGGTTTCCGAAAGGGAAAAATTCCTGCATCAATGATTGATCAGCGCGTAGGTCGCGGAGCTGTAATCGATGAGGCAATCAACACCGCTCTTCCTTTGTTCTATGGCCAAGCCGCTCGTGAGCACTCAGTAGCTGTTATTGGTCGTCCAGAAGTAGATGTTAAAGAGTTTGTAGATAACGACAAGCTTGTTTTCACCGTAGAAGTTGATGTTCGCCCAGAGGTTGTACTTCCTGATTTCTCAAAGATCATCATCGAAGTTGATGACGTGGTTGTTGCAGATGCAGATGTTGATGAGCAGATCGAATCATTGCGCACACGTTTTGGAACACTCACAACCGTAGAACGCGAAGTTAAGACTGGTGACTTCACAACACTTGATATGACTGCATATATTGATGGCAAAGAGGTTGATGGCGGACAAGCTAACGACATCTCATACGAAGTTGGTTCAGACAAGATGATCGACGGTCTTGATGAGAAGTTGGTCGGCATGAAGGCTGGCGATGTTAAGACTTTTGAAACACAACTAGTTGGTCAGCAAGAGGGCGAAAAGGGCGAGGTAAAGGCGACAGTTAAGGCTGTTAAAGAGCGCGAGTTGCCACCAGTTGATGATGCGTTCGCAAAGCTTGCATCTGAGTTCGACACACTTGCTGAATTGAAGGCAGATTTTGTTACACGTCTAGAGCGCGTTAAGAAGATGGAACAAGGCGCACAAGCTCGCGACCGTCTAGTTGAAAAACTACTTGCAGACAATGAAATTCCAGTTCCAGATAATCTTGTTGAACTAGAAGTAAATGATCACCTTGAGGGCGAAGGTCGCATGGAAGATGCAGAGCACCGCGCCGAAGTTGATGGCCAGGTTCGTTCATCTCTGAAATCAGATTTCTTGCTAGATGCAATTGTGGCTGCCGAAGATGTTCAGATTACTGAAATTGAATTAACTGAGTATTTAGTTCGCACATCGCAGCGTTACGGAATGGCGCCACAGCAGTTTGCAGAAGAGCTACAAAAAGCCGGACAGATTCAGCAGTTGGTTGCCGAGGTAACTCGCGCGAAGGCACTTGCATCTGTGTTGGGTCGCATCACAGTTAAGGATGCTTCAGGCAATGTCATTGACCTAGAAGCCCTTGCTCCGCAGCCAAACCCAGCAGATCTAGTCGAAGAGGCTTAATTCCCACTTTTCTCTCACTCGAGGGATCTAGTCCGCTCTGCCTACAGCGAACACGACACAGTTCACGCATGTATTTCTCATAATCGGGAAGCATTTGGGCTGCTTAATTGTTAGGGTCACTACAGGTAAAAATACGGGAGGCAATTGACGTGGACACAGATAGCAAGATGAAGGACCAGATTTACAACCGCCTGCTTGAAGAGCGGATTGTTTTCTTGTCAGGTGAAGTCCGCGACGACATGGCAAACATGGTGTGCGCACAGTTGCTCCTACTTTCATCACTTGATGCGAAGAAAGATATTTTCTTGTACATCAACTCACCTGGTGGCTCTGTCACTGCAGGTATGGCGATCTACGACACCATGCAGTTGATTCCAAATGATGTTGCAACAGTAACTTTCGGAATGGCCGCATCGATGGGTCAGTTCCTTCTAACCTCAGGTACAAAGGGCAAGCGATATTCAACTCAAAGCTCTCGTATTTTGATGCACCAACCACTTGGTGGAATTGGTGGAAATGCAATTGATATTCGTATTCAGGCTGAGCAAATGGCTATTACAAAGCAAACACTTTCTGAACTCAATGCATTACACACTGGCCAGACTCTAGAAAAGATTCTTGCTGATTCAGATCGCGACAACTGGTTTAATGCTAAAGATGCAAAGGACTATGGATTTGTTGATCATGTGGTTACTTCACTGGGACAAATCACTGGAGGGAAAGCGTAATGACATTCCAAGAAATTAACGCACGCTATGTTCTTCCAACCGTTGAAGAAAAGACAGCCTACGGGTACAAGCGTCAGGATCCTTATACAAAGTTATTTGAAGAGCGCATCATTTTCATGGGTCAGCCAATTGATGACACAGTTGCAAACGATGTAATGGCGCAGTTGTTGACGTTGGAATCAATGGATCCAGATCGCGACATCATGATTTACATCAACTCACCTGGCGGATCATTCACAGCGCTAACCGCTATCTATGACACCATGCAGTTTGTACGCCCAGACATCAGCACAATTTGCTTGGGTCAAGCAGCATCAGCAGCAGCGGTAATTCTTGCCGGTGGCGCAAAGGGCAAGCGTTACGCACTAGAACATTCACGTATTTTGATCCACCAACCATCATCAGAAGGTGGCGGTCAGGCATCTGATATCGAAATTCAAGCTCGCGAAATCGATCGCATCACTCGCTTGCAGGAAGACTTGCTATCACGCCACGTTGTGAAGTCAGCTGAAGAAATTCGCAAAGACATAGAGCGTGACAAGATTCTTACGGCAACAGAGGCTGTTGAGTACGGAATCATTGATCAAGTTCTGGCATCTCGCAAAGCCAAGAAGTAATTATTCTAAGAGCGAACACTTTTGGCGCTTAAAAAGAATGCAAGCATGCGAAGCCAAAAGTACAGTTCTCTCTTAGAAGACCCTGCCTTCCCCTGCCAGGGCTTATAAGGAGTGCCATGACAAGAATCGGCGAAACAAGCGATCTGCTGAAGTGCTCCTTCTGCGGCAAAACCCAGAAGCAAGTTAAGAAACTCATTGCTGGTCCTGGCGTTTATATCTGTGATGAATGTATTGAGCTGTGTAACGAGATCATCGTTGAAGAACTCAGCGAGGCAGCCGCCCTTGGTTTAGCAGAGCTTCCGAAGCCACAGGCAATCTTTGAGTTTCTAGATCAATATGTAATCGGACAAGATCGTGCCAAGAAGTCTTTATCTGTTGCCGTTTATAACCACTACAAGCGTGTGCAAAGCGGTGAGTCAAAGGGTGAAGGCGGAATTGAATTAGCAAAATCTAATATTTTGATGCTGGGACCAACTGGTTGCGGCAAGACTCTCATGGCGCAAACTTTGGCTCGCATGCTTAACGTGCCGTTTGCGATCGCAGATGCAACTGCGTTAACTGAAGCAGGCTATGTTGGTGAAGATGTTGAAAACATTTTGCTTAAGCTTTTGCAAGCTGCAGATTACGATGTGAAGAAGGCTGAAACAGGCATCATCTACATCGATGAGATCGATAAGGTTGCACGCAAGTCTGAAAACCCATCAATCACACGCGATGTGTCAGGTGAAGGTGTTCAGCAAGCACTATTGAAGATCCTTGAAGGAACAGTTGCATCTGTGCCACCACAAGGCGGTCGCAAGCACCCACACCAAGAATTTATTCAGATTGACACAACCAATGTCTTGTTCATTGTTGGCGGTGCATTTTCTGGTCTTGAAAAGATTATCGAAAGTCGCATTGGAAAATCAGGTGTTGGCTTTAATGCAACATTGCAAGATGCAACAGATAAAAACCGCAAGGACATCTTTGCTGATGTAATGCCAGAGGATCTATTAAAGTTTGGAATGATTCCAGAGTTCATTGGTCGCCTGCCGGTTTTAACAAGTGTTGAAAACCTTGATAAGCCTGCATTGATGCAAATCCTTACCGAGCCAAAGAACGCTCTCGTTAAGCAGTATCAGCGTCTATTTGATTTAGATCATGTTGAGTTGGATTTTGATGAAGAAGCATTACTTGCGATTGCAGATCTTGCACAAGAGCGTGGCACAGGTGCCCGTGGACTTCGGGCAATCATGGAATCCGTACTTCTTTCAGTGATGTATGACGTGCCAAGCCGCACAGATGTTGAAAAGGTGATCATCACCAAGGAGTGCATCACATCTGGTGGAACGCCAACATTGATAAATCACACAGGTCCAAAGCGCTCACGAGCACCAAAAGGTGCAGAGGAGAAGAGCGCATAATCTAGACTGCGCACTATGTCTTCAAGCCGTGAATTAGCCTCATCCTTCTCGCCAAACGAGATTGAATCCCCGCTGTATCAAAAGTGGGTAAAGGCCGGATATTTCACAGCTGATGCAACTTCTAGCAAGCCACCATTTTCAATTGTTTTACCACCACCCAATGTCACCGGCGTTTTACACATTGGTCACGCGCTAGATCAAACTTTACAGGATTGCTTAACACGTATGAAGCGCATGCAAGGCTTTGAAGTCTTGTGGTTACCCGGCATGGACCATGCAGGTATTGCAACTCAAAACGTTGTTGAAAAACAATTAGCAGCAGATGGAAAATCCCGCCACGATCTTGGTCGCGATGCGTTTGTTAAAAAAGTGTGGGAATGGAAAGAGGAATCAGGCGGAGCAATTCTTGAACAGATGAAACGTTTGGGATCCTCAGTTGATTGGTCGCGCGAACGTTTTACTATGGATGAAGGCATGTCCAAAGCCGTTGTAACTATTTTTAAGCGGATGTATGACGCAGGGCTTATTTATCGTGCCGAGCGAATTATTAACTGGTGTCCACGATGTTTAACCGCATTGTCAGATATTGAAGTTGAACACCAAGATGATGCCGGTGAATTTGTTCAGATACGTTATGGCGATGGCGAACAAAGCATTGTGATTGCAACAACCCGAGCAGAAACCATGCTTGGTGGTGGCGCTGTTGCGGTG
>JBAXPH010000063.1:0-7082 GCA_037132355.1 Actinomycetes bacterium | reverse complement strand
TTTATATTCAAAGACAGTCATATTGCGGCCGATTTCAGTCAAGCCACCAAGTGCGACTATGCGCAAACCACCATCAACTAATTTTGGCGGAGTGCTTAGATTTGGATGTGGATGATTCATTAGTTAATTGCAACGCCACCGGCACGTAGATCTTCACGCAGTTGTGCGATCTGTGCATCAGTAGCATCGACTAGAGGAAGACGAGTGTGGCCACCAGGTAGGCCCATTAATGTAAGTGCGGCCTTTGTCAGAATCGCACCTTGTGTACGGAAAGTACCCGTGTAAACAGGTAATAACTTTTGGTGAATCTCTAATGCACGAGCCGAGTTTCCAGCAAACCAAGAATCCAATAATTCACGCAAATCTTTTCCGACTGTGTGACCACAAACTGATACAAATCCAACTGCTCCAACTGAAAGCAGTGGCAAATTAAGAATGTCATCACCTGAATAAACAGGAATTCCGCAACGCTTAATAACCCATGAAGTCGATGCAACATCTCCCTTTGCATCCTTTAGGGCAACAATGCGAGGGTGTTCTGATAGTCGAACAATTGTGTCTGGCTCGATAGGAACTCCTGTGCGACCAGGAATGTCATACATCATCATTGGAAGATCGGTCGCATCTGCAACTGCGCGGAAGTGAGCTTCAATTCCAGCTTGTGGTGGCTTGTTGTAGTAAGGAGTAACTACAAGCAAACCATCTGCTCCTGCTTTTTCTGTGCGCTTGGCTTGATTAATGGAGTACTCAGTTTCGTTGTCTCCAGCACCAGATAAAACTTTGATCGAAGATCCCACAGTGTTTCTTACTACGCGGATGATCTCTTCTTTTTCAGAGGACTTAGTTGTTGGGGCTTCACCAGTTGTACCGTTAACCACAATTCCATCATGGCCGTTTGCAACTAGGTGAGCTGCAAGAGTTTCGATGCCTGCCCAATCGATTGCGCCATCTTTTTTGAAGGGCGTGACCATTGCGGTCAGAAGCCGTCCAAATGGAGGTGCGATTGTCATGCGGTGAACTCTACCCGTTTTAAGGGGCGACTCGTCCAGACTTTTCAAAGGCCGCGTATGTAAGTGGCATCAATTTCGCAAATTCCGCTTCCATTTTCTCGGCAACCATCTCAATTTCACGTTGCGGATAGCTTGGAAAATGTGAACCCTCGCGGGCGGTGCGCAAGGATAAGAAATTCATTAATGCGCGAGCGTTCATGGATACGTACATTGATGAATATGTTGCAACCGGCAAAACTACGCGAGCAACTTCCCGGGCAACCCCTGCCTCTAACATCTTTTGATAACTTGCGTAAGCAACAACGTACGCATCTTTCATCGCTGCAACTGTCACATCAAACTGCTCCTTGGTTCCATCCACAAATGTGTAGGCACCAGTTTTGCCGACCTGGATAAGTTTGCGTTCAGCTGATGGAATGTAGAAAACAGGTTTTAGTTCACGATAGCGACCACTTTCTTCATTGTATGAAGCAATACGGTGACGCATGAATTCACGAAAAACAAATATTGGCGCTGAAACAAAAAAGGTCATCGATGTATGTTCGAATGGAGATCCATGACGCTCGCGTGCAAGGTAATTAATCAAACCTGCAGAACGTGCTGGGTCTTCGCCAATTTCATCCATCGATTGTTCGCCAGCGGTTGACACGCGAGCAGCCCAAATTACATCTGCATCGCTTGCACTTGCCTTGACCAATTCAACAGTCACATCATCGCGGTAAATAATTTCTTCACTCATGGTCGCACCCTATCTAGTAGCCCCTAGCAGCCCATGGATTTATACGGCACAATGACCGCGTGTCCAAGGTTTCCTCCACCACATTGCGCGATTCGCTCAGTGTTTCAATCACCGTAGGTGCATATGGAGTGGCATTTGGAGCCGCAGCCGTGGCTAATGGTTTTACTGTTTTACAAAGCTGCTTGCTTTCATTGCTTACTTTTTCAGGGGCATCACAATTTGCTGTCATTGGTGTAGTAGGTGCCGGTGGGTCTGCAATTAGTGGAATCGCAACTGCCTCTTTACTAGGTATTAGAAATGCACTGTATGGAGTCATCATGGCTCCACGACTTCAAGTCTCTGGAATTACACGCGTCGTTGCTGCGCAAATAACTATTGATGAATCAACAGCGGTCGCGCTCGGCCAAGAACCTCGTGGCACTAATGCCATGCGCAAAGGTTTTTGGTACACCGGCATTGGGGTCTTTGTATTCTGGAATCTCTTTACATTGGCCGGTGCGCTAGGCGCGCAAGCGATGGGTGACGTCCGAGCATTTGGACTTGATTCAGCAGTTCCCGCGGCTTTCTTGGGATTAGTGTGGCCACGATTAACTGGAAAGTTTGAGCGCATATTGGCTGTTAGCTGCGCAATCTTTGCAATCGCCATGACGCCAATATTGCCTGCAGGTCTTCCCATTATTGCAACGGCATTTATTGCAATAGCGATCGGACTGAAGCGATGAATAGCCAGACCATGAATACGCTATGGATTGCGACAATCGGAACTAGTGTCATTGCATTTGCCCTTAAGTATTCGGGTCACTCCGTTCCAGAACGCTGGCTTTCACACCCAAAGATTCAACGCATCAATGCACTTATTCCAATTGCATTATTGAGCGCGTTGGTTGCAGTTCAATCGTTTTCTGAAAAATCAAAGTTAATGATTGACCAACGCCTAGTTGGTTTATCAGTTGCAATAATCGCGCTCTTTCTCAAAGCGCCATTTCCAGTCGTTGTTCTTTCAGCTGCAGTTTCATCTGCCGCCGTGTATCGCTGGTTTTAGATAATTCCTAGCGAAACAAGCTTTGCCTTCAGGTCATTATCAGATGGCTCAGTTAAGTGAGTACCGTCAGCGAAAACAATTACTGGAATTGACTTAGCGCCACCATTAATTTCGATGACCTTGTCAGCAGCGGTTAAATCTGAATCTGTATCAATCAATGTGTACTCGACATTAAGTTCTTCAAATAATCGCTTTGAGCGACGGCAATCTCCGCACCAATCGGCGCCGTACATTGTGATTTGATCTTTTGGCATGAGTTACTCCTTACATGAACTTGTCTAGGCCATGGATTAGACCTGGATGACTAATAATCTTTCGTACTCCAAGAATAACTCCTGGCATAAATCCTGCACGATCAATTGAATCGTGACGAATCGTCAAGGTCTCCCCTAATCCGCCAAACAAAACTTCTTGATGAGCAACTAATCCGCGGGCACGTACTGAATGCACAGGGACATCTCCTACTAATGAGCCACGAGCGCCAGCTAGAGATGTTGTAGTGGCATCTGGCATTGCGCCAAGTCCAGCCTCTTTGCGTGCCGCAGTCATTAACTCTGCGGTGCGCGCTGCGGTTCCTGAAGGCGCATCTACCTTTGCCGGGTGATGAAGTTCGATAATTTCAGCTGATTCAAAGTACTTTGCGGCCTTTGCAGCAAATTCCATCATCAATACTGCGCCAATAGCAAAGTTAGGAGCAATTAACACTCCAACGCTTGGATTTTTTGCTAGCCAGCTCTTTACAGTTGCAAGCTTGGCGTCATCAAAGCCTGTTGTACCAACAACAACATTGATTCCGTTGTTTACCAAAAATTCTAAGTTCTTCATCACGCTATCCGGAGTAGTGAAATCAACAACGACGTGTGCACCAGAGTCCTTAAGTTGATCAAGTGAATCTCCTAGATCAAGGGATGCAACGAGTGCAAGACCTTCGGCAGCTTCAACAGCTTTAACAACTTCAGAACCCATCCGTCCACGAGCACCTAATACTGCAACATTGATCATGCGCTTAACACCTTCTCAAATTTGGACTCAGACTTAAATGGACCTACAAGTGCAAGCGTAGGCGTTTTTGTTAAGAAGTCGCTGGCAATTTCCTTGATGTCTGTCGAATTGACCACTGAAATTGACTTCAAAATTTCATCAAAGCCCATGATGTGGCCATAGACAATCTCGTTCTTACCGATGCGGCTCATGCGTGAGCCTGAATCTTCTTGGCTCAAAACAAGTGATCCTCGGACGGCGCCCTTAGCTCGCTCGATTTCTTCATGAGTCATTCCATTATTAGCAACATCTGCCAAGACTTCACGAATGATTTCAACAACTTCTATCGCTTTTGCTGGATTACAACCTGCATAAAATCCTATTTGACCACTGCCTGCAAACTGCTGGGCGTATGCATACACAGAGTATGCGAGTCCACGCTTTTCCCGAATCTCTTGGAATAAACGAGATGACATTCCACCACCGAGGGCAGATGCCAAGATTCCCATTGCAAAGCGTCGATCATCGTGGCGGGCAACGCCTTCCATTCCGTAAAACATATGAGCTTGTTCAGTAGGACGTGTAATCAAGCCAACTGATTGCTGCACACTTTTCTTAACAGGTGTGCTTGCGCGAATAACTGGTGCACCCCTTACATCTAAGAAGCCATCCTTTGAAAGTGCGGCTTCAACCATTGCCACAACTTTTTTATGCTTAATATTTCCGGCAACCGCGACAACTAAATCCTGAGGCAAATAACGCTTCTTGTAGTAATTAAAGACAGCGTTTCGAGACATAGATTTGATTGAATCGATTGTTCCCAAAATTGGACGACCGAGCGGTGTATCCCCGTAGTAGGTCTCGGCATATAAGTCATGCACCAAATCACTGGGATCGTCATCTCGCATTGCAATTTCTTCCAAAACAACTTTGCGTTCAGCATCAACATCTAGTGCTGTAACGATCGATGATGTAATCAAATCTGAAACCACATCAATTGCCATAGGTAAATCTGTATCAATGACACGTGCATAGAAGCAGGTGTACTCCTTGCTGGTGAAGGCGTTCATCTCGCCACCAACTGATTCAATTGATGAAGAAATTTCTAGAGCATTACGTCGTCTTGTTCCTTTAAACAGTAAATGCTCTAGAAAGTGAGAAGCCCCAGCAACAGCCGGGGTTTCATCACGCGATCCAACATTTACCCAAATACCGATCGCGGCGCTGCGTACCGAAGGAACTTCTTCAGTAACGATACGCAGACCGCTAGGTAAAACTGAACGACGAACGCTCATTTATTCAGCTGAACCAGTTGTTCCATCTTCAAGTACAGGAACCAAAGACAACTTGCCCTTTGGATCGATCTCGCCGATTTCAACCTGGATCTTGTCGCCAACCTTCATAACCTCTTCGAGGTTTTCAATGCGCTTTCCACCATGCATCTTGCGAATCTGAGATACGTGAAGCAAGCCATCTTTACCTGGCATCAATGAAATGAATGCACCGAATGCAGCAAGCTTCACAACGGTACCTAAGTAGCGCTCGCCAACCTCTGGCATCTGTGGGTTTGCAATTGCATTGATCTGTGCGCGAGCAGCTTCAGCTGAAGGCCCATCGGTTGCACCGATGTAGATAGTTCCATCATCTTCAATTGAGATATCTGCGCCAGTTTCATCTTGGATCTGGTTAATAATCTTGCCCTTAGGCCCGATTACTGCACCGATCTGATCAACTGGAATCTTCACAGAAATAATGCGAGGAGCAAATGGGCTCATCTCATCTGGAGCATCTATTGCTTCATTCATCACATCTAGAATCGCAAGACGCGCTTCCTTAGCCTGCAATAGCGCACCTGCAAGAACAGATGCTGGAATTCCATCAAGCTTTGTATCTAGCTGTAGCGCTGTAACAAAGTCCTTTGTTCCAGCAACCTTAAAGTCCATATCTCCGAATGCATCTTCTGCACCCAAGATGTCTGTCAAAGCAACGTATTCAACCTTGCCATCAACATCATCTGAGATTAGACCCATTGCAATACCTGCAACTGGTGCGCGTAGTGGAACGCCTGCGTTAAATAGTGCAAGTGTTGATGCACATACTGAACCCATAGATGTTGAACCATTTGAACCAAGTGCCTCAGAAACCTGACGGATTGCGTAAGGGAACTCTTCACGTGATGGAAGTACTGGAATCAATGCACGCTCAGCAAGTGCACCGTGACCGATTTCGCGACGCTTTGGTGTACCAACACGACCTGTTTCACCAGTTGAATATGGTGGGAAGTTGTAGTTGTGCATGTAACGCTTGTGATTTTCAGGATTCAACGTATCTAGCTGTTGTTCCATCTTTAGCATGTTAAGAGTCGTGATTCCAAGAATCTGTGTCTCTCCACGTTCGAAGATTGCTGAACCGTGTACACGAGGAATAACTTCTACCTCTGCAGATAGCGCACGGATATCGCGAAGTCCGCGACCATCAATACGAATCTTGTCGCGCAATACGCGCAGACGCACAAGCTTCTTTGTCAATGAACGGAATGCTGCAGGAACTTCCTTCTCGCGGCCTTCAAACTGCGCGCTTACAGATTCCTTTGTCGCTGCACTGATCTCATCGATCTTTGTTTCGCGCTCTTGCTTACCAACAATTGTTAGCGCCTTTGCAAGATCATCCTTTGCAGCCTTTTCAACAGCGGCAAACACATCATCTTGGTAATCCAAGAAGACTGGGAATTCTGCAGTTGGCTTTGCGGCAACCTTTGCAAGCTTTGCCTGTGCGTCACAGAGAATCTTGATGAACGGCTTTGCGGCATCTAGGCCTTGAGCAACAACTTCTTCAGTAGGAGTTGGTGCTCCACCCTTGATTAATTCAATTGTGCGCTCTGTTGCTTCTGCTTCAACCATCATGATTGCAACATCATCATTGTTCACGCGACCGGCAACAACCATGTCAAAAACTGCGTTAGCAACTTGTGAGTGGTTGGGGAATGCAACCCACTGACCATCAATCAAAGCAACGCGAACGCCACCGATTGGACCAGAGAATGGAAGACCTGCAAGCTGTGTTGACATTGATGCAGCATTAATCGCAATAACGTCATACATATGATCTGGATCAAGTGCCATTACAGTCACAACGATCTGAACTTCGTTACGAAGTCCCTTAACAAATGATGGACGCAATGGACGGTCGATCAAACGACAAGTAAGAATCGCATCTTCTGATGGACGACCTTCACGACGGAAGAATGATCCTGGAATACGACCAACTGCATACATCTTCTCTTCAACATCAACTGTTAAAGGAAAGAAAT
>JBAXPH010000062.1:0-7123 GCA_037132355.1 Actinomycetes bacterium | reverse complement strand
TTTTAGAAACTCTCATGGGAGTTTCCTTAGCAAAAGAACATAGTGCTGCTGATTGGTCTGCTCGCCCGCTGCCTCAAGAATGGCTTACATATGCAGCATTGGATGTAGAGCTGCTAGTAGAACTTCGCGATCGCATGTACGAGATTTTAGAGAGCTCAAACAAACTCAGTTGGGCACTAGAAGAGTTTGCATCGATTCTTAAAGCACCACCTGCTCCCCCACGTGTTGATCCCTGGAGACGTACATCAGGAATGCATAAGATTAAACGTCGTGATCAATTGGCAATTATTAAAGAATTATGGGTTACACGTGACCGGGTGGCTGCTGAACAAGATATTGCCCCTGGAAAATTGCTTAACGACAATGCGATCGTAGAACTTGCGATGGCGGCAGCTGTCACAAAGAAAGAGTTCGAAAAAACTTTACGTCCACTTGGTCTGCGTGCTCGCTGGTTAGAAAATTTACCGTTGTGGCTAAGCAGTATCTCCACCGCGATGGCATTGCCAGAAGACCAATGGCCAGCGATGCGAACTAATGCAGATACTTTGCCCCCCATCAAATTGTGGCGGGATAAATTTCCCGAAAAGTTTGCACCTCTGTCACATGCTCGTGCAGCAATTGAGTTGATCGCAGACGAGAATGAAATTCCAGTAGAAAATTTGATCACACCCGAACATGTTCGTAGGGTTTGTTGGAAGCCGCCAACTGGCGCAACGGAAACATTGTCGGTAGCTGCAGTCGAACAAGCCTTAACTGATCTCGGTGCCCGTCAGTGGCAAATAGCCCTTGTGGCCCCAGCGCTGGCTTCGGCCCTGCTGGAAAAGGAACCCCTTCCCGTACCTGAGGCTCCAGCGGCTGAAGTGACGGAAACCACGCCTGAGGAGGCCTGATTTACGCAACATAAGAGTTGCGTAAATACCCCTTTTCCCTTAGATTTTGGAACATGCTCAGCACATTCATCATCGCCCTACGAGAAGGCTTAGAAGCCTCACTGATCGTAGGTATTTTGATTGCCTACATCGTGAAAACCAATCGCAAGGGTTATTTAATCCCTTTGTGGGCAGGCGTGATTTCCGCAGTCATCGCAAGTATTGGACTTGGCGCTTTTCTGACATTCACATCTGTAAAGCTAAGCGATCGCGGACATGAATTATTTGCTGGAGTTACATCATTTATTGCAGTTGCTCTAGTTACCTGGATGGTTTTCTGGATGAAGAGAACTGCACGAAACTTGCGCAATGAATTGCAGGGCAAGTTAGATATCGCAGCAACTGCGGGGCCGCTAGCCCTTGCTGGGGCAGCGTTTTTCGCTGTTATTCGAGAAGGTCTAGAAACATCATTATTTGTCTACACAAATTTCCAAACAGTTGCAGATGTAACAAGCTCTGCAGTCGGTTTGATTTCTGGGTTTGCTGTTTCTATAACTCTTGGATATTTGATCTACAAGAGTGCAATCAAATTAAATCTCTCAAAGTTTTTCACCTACTCAGGCGTCGCATTGATTATTGTTGCTGCCGGAGTCTTGTCCTATGGCGTGCATGAGTTCCAAGAGCTGGGGTATCTACCTGGGCCAGATGCCTTCGCATGGGATGTAACTTCATTTATCGCCAAGGATTCAATCCTGGGTGCATCGCTATCTGGCACTATCGGCTTTGATACAACGACTTCATGGCTTCAATTGGCTGTGTATGTTCTGTATCTGGGCTCAGTACTGGTGCCTTACCTGTCGAAGCCTCGCGCAAAGATGCTGGTCAACGCTTAATTCGCTACTGTTCTAAATCCTTACTGACGAGTAACATTTGGGCTACGCCCTAGGTAAAGGAAGTTTCATGTCCCGCACAGTTGTCCTTGTAGATGCCGTCCGCACGCCATTTGGAAAAGCCGGAGGAATGTACGCCGGTACTCGCGCCGATGATTTGATGGTTCGTGCAATTCGCGGATTACTTGAGCGAAACCCAAAAGTTGATCCGGCATCAATTGAAGATGTTGCGATCGCAGCTGCAACACAAACTGGCGATCAGGGAATGAATATTGGCCGCAGCGCTGCTTTGCTCTCTGGATTACCAAACACTGTCCCCGGTTATTCAATTGATCGTTGGTGCGCGGGTGCATTAACAGCTGTTACAACAATTGCAGGTGCAATTGCAATGGGAACAAATGAAATTGCTATCGCTGGCGGTGTTGAACATATGGGTAACCATCCAATGGGTGAAGGCATGGATCCAAATCCACGTTATTTAGCAGAACGTATTGTTGAACAAGATGCACTTGCAATGGGCGCAACTGCAGAACGCTTACATGATCGCTTTCCACAATTAACTAAAGAACGTGCCGATCGCTACGCAATGAATTCGCAACTTAAAACTGCTAAAGCCTATGCAGATGGAAAAATTCAACGAGATTTAATTCCGACAGCTGCACGCAGCGCAGAATTAGGCTGGACGGTTGCAACTGTTGATGAAGCACCACGTCCACAAACAACCATGGAAGGACTTGCAGGATTAAAGACTCCTTTCCGTCCAGCAGGTCGTGTAACACCGGGCAACTCATCTGGATTAAATGATGGAGCCACTGCAGCAATACTTGCTAGTGAAGAAAAAGCGCTAGAGCTTGGCTTAACAATTAAAGCGAAAATGATTACTTATGCCTTCGCTGGAGTTGAACCAGAGATCATGGGATACGGACCAGTGCCGTCAACACTTAAGGCACTTAAGCAGGCTGGGCTAAAGATTGAAGATATTGGTGCCTTTGAAATCAATGAAGCATTTGCAGTGCAAGTTATTGCCTTCTTAGATCACTTTGGAATCGCAGACGATGATCCTCGAGTAAATCCCTACGGAGGCGCGATCGCAGTTGGCCATCCATTGGCTTCATCCGGCGTGCGTTTAATGCTTAATTTAGCTCGCACCTTTGAAACACAACCTGATGTTCGTTATGGAATTACGACCATGTGTATCGGTCTAGGTATGGGTGGCACTGTCATCTGGGAAAACCCAAATTTTAAGGGAGCAAAGTAATTATGAGCGCAGAGATCACACTTCCAGCTGGCGCACCTGAAGAGGTAGTTACTAATGCATTTGTTCGCGATATCGACCTCTCTGCTTTTGGCGGCAAAGGATCACTAGCTCTTATTACTTTAGATAACGGCCTCGATCACAACCGACCAAATACATTTGGAGCTCAATCACTAAAGGCTTTAGATCTCGCAATTACAGATGCAACAAGTCGTAACCCTGCCGCTATCGCAATCACTGGTAAGCCCTTTATTTTTGCAGCTGGCGCTGACCTCTCTGCGCTCTCATTTTTAAATGATCGCAGCCAAGCACTTGCTATTGGAAAGCTTGGACATGATGTATTTCGCCGACTAGGTGAATCAAAGATCCCAACTTTTGCATTTATAAATGGGCTTGCACTTGGTGGTGGCTTAGAAGTTGGCTTGCATTGCCATTACCGCACAGTTGCTTCAACTGCATTTACTGCACTTCCAGAAGTCTTCCTTGGATTAGTTCCAGGATGGGGTGGAGCCACAATTCTGCCTAAGTTGATTGGGCCAGAACGTGCTGTTCAGGTCATCATGCTCAATGCGCTCAATAACAACACAATGATGAAGGCTAAAGATGCTGTAAAACTTGGCGTGGTTGATGCGATGTTTGATCCAGCAGATTTCTTAGAACGATCTATTGGTTTTGCAGTTGGAGTTCTAAACGGTACAACAAAGATTGAGCGTGCTGATTACAGCAACAATCCTGCATGGGAAACGGCTTTAGCAACTGGTAAAGCTGCGGCATTAAAGAAGTACGGTGGCGCAACGATCACATCGCCCATGAAGGCTCTTGAACTTATCGCTGCTGCGAAAACCAACACATTAGGCGAGGGTTTTGATGCTGAAGATCAAGTTCTTTCAGATCTAACAATGTCGGATCCACTTCGAGCTTCTTTGTACGCCTTCAACTTAATTCAGAAGAAACGCAAGAAGGTAGAAGGTGCTCCAAAGCCAGCATTGGCACGCAAGGTAACAAAGGTTGGCGTTGTCGGTGCAGGCTTGATGGCATCGCAGTTGGCACTGCTCATGGTGCGCAACTTGAAGTGTCCAGTAGTCATGACGGATATAGATCAGGCACGTGCAGATAAAGGTGTTGCCTGGGTCAAAAATGAATTAGCAAAACTGGTTGAAAAGAAGCGCATGAGTCCAGAATCTGCTGGTCGCCTTGCTCTGCTTGTGTCGGGCTCTGCGGATCAGTCCGTTTTTGCAGGGTGTGACTTTGTTATTGAAGCAATCTTTGAAGAGCTTGCCTTAAAGCAAGAGTTGTTCAAGAAACTTGAAACAATTGTTTCTCCTGAATGTGTCTTGGCAACAAATACTTCTTCGCTCTCGGTTGAACGCATGACTGAAGGTTTGAAGAATCCCGAGCGCGTTGTTGGCTTCCACTTCTTCAATCCAGTAGCAGTAATGCCATTGCTTGAAGTTGCTCGTACATCAAATACAGATGATGCAACCACGGCAACTGCAATTGCTGTTGGCAAGGAACTTAAGAAGACCATGATTATCTGTAAGGATGCACCCGGTTTTGTTGTAAATCGTTTGCTTACACGTTTCATGGGAGAAGTAACGGACGCGGTTGATGAAGGAACTCCACCTGCTGTAGCCGATTCAGCAATGATGGAAATTGGATTCCCAATGTCGCCTTTCCAACTGCTAGATCTAGTTGGTCCCGGTGTCGCTTTGCACGTTTCAGAAACTCTGCACAACAACCTTGGTCCTCGTTACCGAATCTCCCCAACGATGCAACGTATGGTCAAAGAAGGAGTCCGTAACTTCTACATTAAAAATGAGGATGGATCAGTCGGTGCAAACCCTGCAGCATTAGCACTGATTGAAAAAGGGACGACGCCATCGACAGTCGAACAAGTTCGCTCGCGCGCACTAAAGGCGCTGGCTGAAGAAGCCCGCTCAATGTTGGATGAAGGCGTTGTTTCAACACCAGCAGAGATTGATCTATGCATGTTGATGGGTGCTGGCTGGCCAATGCATCTTGGAGGAATTTTGCCGTACTTGGATCGCGAAGGAATTAGCGAATCAGTTACCGGAAAGCGCTTCCACGAAAAGGGTGTTGCTTCTCTTCCTTAAGCCCTTGTTACCCACCCAGAGATCTGTTTCACAATGGCATCAGGTGTAATCGCAATGTCTTCAAGAATTTCGGCACGCTTTGAGTGCTCGATGAATTCGAGTGGAACACCTATGGAATGCAATGCGCAATTGGTTCCGGAACTGCGCAACGCCTCGGAAATCGTGCTGGCTATGCCTGCGTGCTTAATTCCATCTTCCATGACAATCACAGTTGCATACTTTGCGCACATTTGAAGCAATGCCTGTGGGAGTGGCTTAACCCATAGTGGGTCAACAACAGTAACTTCGATTGATTGTGTTTTTGCTAATTGAGCAACTTCGATAGCCATTCCAGCCATTGAGCCAATGCTAATAATCAATACTTGCTGGGTTGCACCTTTGTGCAAAATATCTAAGCCATCAAGGCGTTCAAGTGCAGGGATATCAGCTGGGACCGCGCCTTTAGGAAATCTGAGCATCGAAGGTGCGTTTTCAATTGACATGCATTCGCGCAGAATTTCCTTTAATCGAGCTCCATCACGTGGGGCACCCACATGTATGTTTGGAACGATTCCGGTAAGGGCTAGATCCCAAATTCCATGGTGCGAAGGACCGTCATCTCCGGTGATGCCGGCACGGTCTAAGACAAATGTAACTCCCGCATTATGAAGAGCAACATCTAACAACAATTGATCAAATGCTCGATTTAAAAAAGTTGAGTAAATCGCGATAACCGGGTGCATTCCTGCATATGCCAAACCAGCTGCACTCGTAACTGCGTGCTGCTCTGCAATTCCGACATCGATTGTTCTGTCGGGGAAATTCTGAGCAAACTTGTCTAACCCTGTTGGGCCTAGCATTGCAGCTGTTATTGCAACGACCTTTGAATTCTCGAGGCCAATCGCATTTATCTCATCTGAAAAGACATTTGTCCATGAGAGAGCTGATTCCTTAAGTGGTTTTCCAGTAACGGGATCAACAATTCCAACTGCATGGAACTTTTCGGCCATATCTTCTATCGCTGGGGTGTAACCTCGACCTTTTTCTGTAATCGCATGAACAATAACTGGCGCACCAAACTCTTTTGCCATCTGCAAGGTCTTTTCCATCGCTGCGATATCGTGGCCATCTATTGGACCTAGATATTTAAATCCCAGATCCTCGAACATGCCTTGCGGGGCAACCATGTCCTTGATTCCCTTTTTCAATCCGTGCAAAGTTCCGTAAATATATTTACCAACGACAGGGGTGTTGTGAAGCATTCTCTTGCCTCGACCTAAAATTCGCTCGTACTCTCTGCTTGCACGTAAAGTTGTTAAATAGGTGGCTAACCCACCAATTGTTGGCGAATAAGAGCGTTCATTATCATTGACAACAATTACCAAATTTCGCTCTGACTCGGGAGACAAGTTGTTAAGCGCTTCCCATGACATTCCACCCGTAAGCGCACCATCACCTACGACCGCAACCACATGTCGATTAGATTGTCCTGACAATGAAAATCCACGAGAAATTCCATCTGCCCATGAAAGCGCAGTCGATGCGTGGGAGTTTTCAATGACATCATGTTCGCTCTCGCGCCGATTTGGGTATCCCGAAATTCCGTTTCGCTGTCTCAAGAGATCAAATTGATTAGCCCGACCAGTGAGAATCTTATGAACATATGACTGGTGCCCGGTATCAAAAAGTACAATATCTTTAGGTGATTCATAAACTCTGTGAACAGCAATGCTAAGTTCAACGACACCGAGATTGGGTCCTAGATGTCCTCCAGTTTTTGAGACCTTATCGATTAGAAATTCTCGAATATCGGCGGCAAGCTCCTTTAACTGCCCAGGATTCATGGCATGAAGTGCCCCTGGCGATAAAGTATTCAGATCCATAATGGTTATGTGTGAATTTACTCAGCCAACAAGGATCGCAATACATACTGCATGATTCCACCGTGGCGATAGTAATCTGCTTCGCCGGGTGTATCGATACGAACCTTTGCGTTAAATGTAATTGACCCTGCAG
>JBAXPH010000061.1:0-7197 GCA_037132355.1 Actinomycetes bacterium | reverse complement strand
TCTTGCGCTTCTTTGGAGCAGCCTTCTTAGCTGCTGCCTTCTTGCGCTTCTTTGGTGCTGCTACTGCAGCAGCCTTCTTGCGCTTCTTTGGTGCAGCTGCTGGAGCTGCTGCCTTCTTGCGCTTCTTTGGTGCTGCTTTCTTTGCTGCGGCCACGTACTTCTCCTATCGGAATGGTTCGGATCCGTCACCCAAACCTGTTCGTGGATAAGCGTGACATCATTTGGGCAAAAATGCCAACATTTTGTGATAAATAATTTAGCGCGTGTCGCAAATTTATATTTTTATTTTTTTATGCATTTGCGAAAATTCCATCACTTTTTTATTTTGCTAATTAATAATTTCAGCGAAATTTGTAAAAATCCCGCAAAAATCTGTCAAGTTACGAATTCTCGTCCCCGGATTGAGGGTTTACGCGTAATTTTTCCGCCATTTTCTGATTTTCGAGGGCAAAATTGCTCGTTCTGATGTCGAATTTTCTAAATTCAGGGAGCAAAAAGGCGAAAAACCCGACAGTAACAATACAAATAATTCCGCCACTTGTTACTGAAATCGACAATGTAGTAACTGCAGCCATTGAAGCTGCACGCATTTGTCCGGCCAGTGGTCCCAATGAATATGACAATAATTCGATACCAGCAAGACGTCCTCGGAAATTATCGGGGATTGTTTGGTTCCACATTGCAGATCTAAACAGCGCACTGACCATGTCCGATGCCCCAGCCAAAGTCAGAAAAAGCAGAACCAGCCACAGCGAATTCGTTAGCCCAGACATTGCGATGGCGGCGCCCCACCCAATCGCCGCCCACATAATTGCCTTGCCATAGAAGTGAACATTTTTAATCCAGCCACTGGTTAAGGTCACGATGATCGAACCAACCGTCATGGATGCATACAGCAGCCCCAGTGCCCACGGCGCATTTAACTGATCTGCCCAAAACGGAATCAACGCGGTGGGCATAGCAAAAAACATTGCAGCTAAATCAATGACATATGTTCCAAGTAAATCTTTTCGGCCAAAGGCATATTTGATGCCATCAATTAACCCTGCCAGAGATGGCTTTTGGGCCTCGTGCGATGGCGGGATTTTCTTCATCATTGCAATTAAAACTAACGAGATGACAAATGTTGCGATGTCGGCGGCATATCCAGCCGCTACCGAATATGTTGCAATCAATACTCCGCCAAGTGCTGGGCCAATGATGACTCCGGTTTGCCAGCGAAGACTCATTAATGCCGCCGCCGCTGGCATGTCTTCATGATCGACCAACCGAGGCAAAGCTGCTTGCATTGCAGGTTGGCGCAGGCCGCTAGTAGCTGCAAATAATCCAGAGATTACATAAATCAAAATCAGACTCGGGGAATCCATCAATGAGTTGACCAAAAGTGCGCCAGTAAAAATCAAGGACAGGGCTTCGGTCACCCAGATTAATTTCTTGCGATCTAAGGCATCGGCCAAGACCCCGCCATAGAGTCCAAAGATGACTAACGGCAGGATTTCAACAAGGCCACTTACGGCAACTGCTACATATGAATTTGTTAATTCCTTGACCTGAAATGGGACGGCGACGTAGGTGATCATCGAACCGAAATACGAGATAAGTCCAGCAGCCCATAACAAGGAAAAATCCTTGGACTTTTTTAATGGTGCGATATCAATGGCGTATTTGGGCACCGGCCTACCCTAGTTGAAGGTTTGAGCCTCGGTGGGGAAGTTGCCCGAACGAACATCGTCGGCAAATTCATTGGTCGCAGCCAACATTTCAGCCCGCAAATTGCGATATGCCTTCGCTAATTTCGGGGCCTTTTTGGTGATACCCATTAAGTCAGTCCATACAAGTACCTGAGCATCGCAATTAACTCCGGCACCAATGCCGATAGTTGGGATGGTTAATTCAGCGGTGATTCGGGCAGCTAATTCGGCGGGAACAAGTTCTAGAACAATCGCAAAAGCCCCCGCTGCTTGTAGTGCTTGTGCAGCTTCGACAATGACATCGCCATCTGTGCGGCCCTGAACTTTGTAGCCACCTAATTGATGCATTGATTGAGGAGTTAATCCCAAGTGACCCATCACTGGAATTCCGCTAGCGGTTAGTTTCTTTACGGCCTCGGTATGTGCACCTTCCAGCTTTACAGCCATAACCCCAGCCTCTTTAAAAAAGCGGACTGATGTAGCAAGAGCCAATTCGGGGGATGCTTCATAGGATCCAAAGGGCAGGTCTGCCACAACCATTGCCCGTTGTGAACCGCGGACTACTGCGCGAGCAAGTGGAATTAACTCATCGACTGTTACGGGGATTGTGTTCTCTTCACCTAGAAAATTGTTTCCGGCGCTATCGCCAACAAGCAGCACCGGGATTTGTGCCTCATCAAAAATTTCGGCGGTCATAGATTCGTAGGAAGTAAGCATCGCCCACTTTTCGCCCCGCTCTTTGGCGGCAGCTAAATCCAAAATTGTTATGCGTCGGTGCAGCGCACCGCCATATAAAGTCTCCATAGTTTCCTCTCCTCGAAGCCGCCTGAAGCAGTCCCCGGGCAATTCATATTGACCGGCTCGTAGACTCGCCGGTTAATAGCTAAATGCTACCCCCGTTACACTTGAAAAATGAAGTTGCGCGTGGCGCTAGCCCAAATCAACCCAACTGTTGGTGACCTTGCGGGCAATGCTGGGCTAATTGCCACGGCTGTTAAAAGCGCACAAGCACAAGGTGCCAATCTGATTGTTTTCCCCGAGATGATCGTGACCGGATATCCCGTTGAAGATTTAGCTTTGAGACCATCATTTCAAGCAGCGAGCATTCGCTCTGTCCAAGAAATCGCCGCCACGATTACTGGTGACTTGGTGGCCGTTATTGGTTACTTAGACCAAGGCCCGAAAAACGCCGTTGCAGTAATTCATGATCGAAAAATAAAGGCCAGGTATGTAAAGCGTCATCTGCCTAATTACGGCGTTTTTGATGAATTTAGAAACTTTGTGGCAGGGGATGAAACCCTGGTTGTTCGAATTCACGGCGTTGATGTTGCCGTGGCAATTTGTGAAGACATTTGGCACTCACTTGATTCAATCAAAGATCGCACCCCAGGTTTATTAGTTGTTCCTAATGGATCACCTTTTGAACGTAACAAAGATGACGTGCGCTTAGGGCTGGTCCAAAAGCGGGCCAAGGAAATTGGTGCGCCCCTTGCCTATGTCAACATGACAGGTGGCCAAGATGATTTGGTCTTTGATGGCGACAGCATTGTTGTTGGCAAAGATGGCAGCCTCCTTGCACGAACAGCTCAGTTTGATGATCAATTAATTGTTGTTGATATCGATTGCGCTGAAGGAAGTTCACGACCAGATGTTGTGATTTCTGAAGAACCAACGTCACATTCGACCCCAATGAATTCACCAATTGCCACACGACTTTCAGATGAGGCAGAGATGTGGCAGGGCCTTGTTATGGGGCTTCGTGATTATGTTCGCAAAAACGGATTTAGATCCGTAGTCCTTGGACTTTCAGGTGGAATTGATTCAGCGTTAGTTGCAGCAATTGCAATTGATGCACTTGGTGCCAAGTGCGTAAATGGTGTTGCAATGCCAAGTAAATACTCTTCCGGCCATTCAGTCGAAGATGCTCAAGCATTGGCAGATGCAACTGGCATTCATTTCAGAATTACTCCAATTGCGCCCATGGTTGATGCCTATATGGCCAATGTGGTTTTAAAGGGTTTGGCAGAAGAAAATTTGCAAGCCCGCGTGCGCGGAACAACGCTTATGGGTATTTCTAATCAAGAAGGCCACCTTGTTTTGGCCACAGGAAACAAAAGCGAGTTAGCTGTTGGGTACTCAACTTTGTATGGCGATGCCGTTGGCGGCTTTGCCCCGATAAAAGATATTTACAAAACAGATGTGTGGGCGCTGTCTAGATATCGAAACGAATTGGCGTTAGAGCGTGGTGAAACTCCACCTATTCCAGAACGCTCAATTACAAAAGAGCCAAGCGCCGAATTGCGCCCAGATCAAAAGGATTCTGATTCTTTGCCGGACTATCCGTTACTAGATCAGGTGCTGCGCGCATACGTTGATGAAGATCACGGTTATGAAGCCCTATTGGCCGATGGTTTTGATCCTGAATTAGTGCGCCGAGTCATTTCTTTAGTCGATAAGGCTGAATACAAACGTCGTCAATATCCACCTGGTACCAAGGTATCGGTGCGCGCATTTGGAAAAGATCGCCGCCTTCCAATGACTTCACGCTGGAATGAGCAGTAACCTGCAAATTACTTGCAACTCGCTTTAATAAAGCATTTGAATAGAATTGGCTCATGCGTTCAATCATCACCTGGTTATTTACACGAAACCGTGTTGTTGATTTCTGCCTGTCTACTTCTTGCAGCTGCTAATACTTTTTCTTTTCCGCAGCCAATTTAATTTTTTTTAACCAACCTACTTTTACAGGGAGAATTATGACAATTTATAACAGCATCACAGAAATTTTTGGAAACACACCATTGCTGCGCATCAACAAGATTACAGATGGCGCGGCAGGAAATGTTTATGCAAAGTTGGAGTTCTATAACCCAACATCATCTGTAAAGGATCGCCTTGGTGTAGCAATGATTGATGCGGCCGAAGCACGTGGTGAACTAAAGCCCGGCGGAACAATTGTTGAAGCAACATCTGGTAACACAGGAATTGCAGTGGCAATGGTTGCTGCTGCTCGCGGATACAAAGCGATTATGACAATGCCTGAATCAGTGTCAAAAGAGCGTCGCAAGCTAATTCGCGCATACGGCGCAGAACTTGTGTTAACACCTGCTGCCGAAGGCATGAAGGGCGCAGTTGCTGCTGCCGAAAAGCTTGCAGAATCTGGTGCCGTGTTAGTTCGTCAGTTTGAAAACGAAGCAGGCCCAGCAATTCACTACGCAACAACCGGCCCAGAAATTTGGCGTGACTTAGATGGCAAGGTTGATGCATTTGTCTCAGGAATTGGCACCGGTGGAACTATCACCGGAACTGGTCGTTATCTAAAAGAAAAAAACCCTGCGATCAAGATATTTGGCGTTGAACCAGCGGCATCACCAATTTTAAATGGTGGAGAGCCAGGGCCTCACCCAATCCAGGGAATTGGACCAAACTTTATTCCTAACGTTTTGGATCGTTCTGTTTACGATGAGATTTTGGATGCAACTGCAGCTGATGCAATTAAATATGCACGTCGTGCCGGAGCAGAAGAAGGATTCCTGGCTGGAATTTCATCTGGTGCAACACTGTGGGCAGCATCGCAAGTAGCACAGCGTCCAGAGTTTGCCGGTAAGAACATTGTTGTTATCTGTGCTTCAAATGGTGAGCGTTACCTATCGACAGTGTTGTACGAAGACTTAGGCGAATAATTAATGCCAATTCTAAATCGCATCATTGAAGACCTTGATAATGCGCTAAGCCATGATCCGGCTGCACGCAATCGTCTAGAGGTCGCATTGGCATATCCAGGTGTGCACGCGATTTGGGGACATCGAATTTCACATTTCCTATGGAATCATCGACTCAAGTTAATTGCGCGCATTCATTCAAATTTGGTGCGTTCTGCAACTGGAATTGAGATACATCCAGCTGCAACTATTGGGCGTAGATTCTTTATTGACCACGGCATGGGAGTTGTCATTGGTGCAACATCAATAATTGGTGATGATGTGATGTTGTATCACGATGTAACTCTTGGGGCTCGCGGTATCCAACAAGGAAAGCGACATCCGACCATCGGGAACAATGTAATTATCGGAGCAGGTGCACGGGTACTTGGAAATGTGAATATTGGTGAAGGCTCTCGCATCAGCGCTAACGCAGTGATTACTAAGGATCTAGCCCCCAAAACAGACTTGGATCACGCTGATTTCTTTGTCATCTAGGGGTAGTTAACACAGCCGTAACCTGCATTTGTAACAATGCCGCTTATGTCTACAGATCTTAATAAGCAGCAAGAGTTCGTTCTTCGCACCCTAGAAGAGCGCAATATTCGTTTTGTGCGCTTGTGGTTTACCGATGTTTTGGGATTCCTAAAATCTGTAGCAATTGCACCAGCTGAATTAGAGAACGCGTTTGATGAAGGTATTGGCTTTGATGGTTCTGCGATCGAAGGTTTTGCTCGCATAACTGAGTCTGACATGTTGGCAAAACCAGATCCTGCAACTTTTTCTATTTTGCCGTGGCGTACCGAAGCACCAGGGGCTGCACGTATGTTCTGCGACATCACAATGCCAGATGGTTCTGCTTCACCTTCTGATCCCCGCAATGTATTGCGTCGAACATTAGATAAAGCCGCACAGATGGGTTACACCTGTTACACGCATCCTGAAATTGAATTCTTCTTGTTTAAGAACATTCCTCAAACAGGTGTAGCACCAGTTCCGGTCGATCAAGGCGGATACTTTGATCACACGCCAGCTGTTGTTGGACATGACTTCCGTCGTCAAGCAATTACCTTGCTGGAAGCAATGGGAATCAGTGTTGAGTTTTCACATCATGAAGGCGCACCCGGACAACAAGAAATCGATTTGCGGTATGCAGATGCGTTAACAACTGCCGATAACATCATGACTTTCCGTCACGTTATAAAGGAAGTTGCCATGGATCAAGGATTCCATGCCTCATTTATGCCAAAGCCATTTACTGATCATCCCGGTAGCGGAATGCATACACACGTTTCACTATTTAAAGGTGAAGACAACGCTTTCTATGATTCAACGGCAGAATTTAATTTATCGGCTGTGGGGCGTTCATTTATTGCAGGTCTAATTAAGCACGCACCAGAAATTACTGCAGTTACAAATCAGTGGGTTAATTCTTATAAGCGTTTGCATGGTGGGGGAGAAGCACCTGCTTTTGCAAATTGGGGTCAAAGTGATCGTGGTGCATTAGTGCGAGTTCCTATGTATAAGCCAAAGAAAGAAAACTCAACGCGAATTGAATTTAGATCACCAGATACTGCATGCAATCCATATCTTGCCTACGCAGTCATGTTGGCTGCCGGCCTAAAAGGTGTTGAAGAAAAGTATGTGTTAAGTGATTCAAAGGATCCTGTTGCACTGCCTTCAAATCTCAATGAAGCAATTACTGCAATGGAAAAAAGTGAGCTAGTTCGCGAAACCTTAGGCGAGCATGTTTTCGAGTATGTACTGCGCAATAAGCGCGCAGAATGGCTCGATTACAGCCGCCA
>JBAXPH010000060.1:0-7217 GCA_037132355.1 Actinomycetes bacterium | reverse complement strand
TGCAGCGGTTAAATCCAGTGGAAAACGAGATCGAATACACGGCTGCTTTTGCCCAATTAGTAGCCCTAGAAAGTGCCCGTAGATCTCTGCATGATTTGGCGCTCGGCAGCCTCTAGTTTTTGCCCAAACCCGTGTGTGCGCTAGAGTTTGCGCTTGCACAGTTAATCCCTGATAGCTCAACGGCAGAGCAGTCGACTGTTAATCGACAGGTTCTTGGTTCGAATCCAAGTCAGGGAGCATATGAAAATCACACGTAGATCCGCACTTCGCATCGCCCTCATTGGGGCGAGTACATCCTTGTTTGGCACTCGCGCTATTGCTGCCAACAATCAGATTGTTAAGTTAGCCAAGATCAAGGTTGGCGCTACCTTTCCATTTCAACTAAGCAATGGCGCCCCAGCGCTGCTGTTTCGTACCAAGACCGGCGTATTTGCCTATCAAACAATCTGTACACACCAAGGTGGCGTAACTCAGTATTTTCCAACTCGTAAATTGATCGTCTGCCCAGTTCATAACGCCAGCTTTAATCCATTCAAGTCAGGCGCAGTTGTATCAGGCCCTGCGGTCAATCCACTGCCGACAGTAAAGGTTGCTATTAAAGGCGACTGGGTAATCCTCGCGTAACAATAAAGGGATAAGGTTTTGTCATGGCACTCTTCCAATTAAATGTAGCGATTCCAGATCGTCCAGGTTCATTAGGTCTACTTGCATCTGCAATCGGCGCAGCCGGTGGAGATATCCGTGCGCTCGCAGTTGTGAAAGCTGAAGATGGCAAGGGCTTCGATGACATTACCGTTGCGATCCCAGGAAGTGATCCCACAGATTTGTTAAATGTTTTAGGTGCAATCGGTGGGGTAGAAGTACTGTCAATTATCCCGCTTTAAAGCAGAAGCACACATAGTTAGTGTCTTGAAACGAGCTCTGCACCCTGACTTGGAAGCGATGTAAAAAATCTCGGAGCTTTAAATTTCTTATCTGCAAAAGCTTTTTCAACTGCGCGAATTGTTTCTGTGGTCTTTGAAGCTTGAATGAGGGCAATCGCACTACCACCAAACCCACCGCCAACCATGCGAGATCCCAGAGCGCCTGCAGCCAATGAAGCATCAACTGCAGTATCTAATTCAGGGCAAGAAACGGTGTAATCATCGCGCAATGAAATATGCGATGCGTTTATCAACTGTCCAACCTTTACAAAATCACCATTACTTAGCGCTTCAACACAATCTAGGACTCGCTTCATTTCACTAACTGCATGTCGGGCACGGATGTATTCAGTCTCGGTTAATTGGCCTCGAGATTGATCTAACTGGTCCATAGTTAATTCACGCATAGATTTAACAGATAACTTTGCTGCAACCGACTCACATGATGCTCGGCGCTCGGCATAGCCGCCATCAGTTAGTGCATGGTGTGCTTGCGTATCTATGATCAGTAGTTCTAAGCCATGGGATGCAACATCAAATGGAATATTTCGGGTTGAAAGATCTCTACAGTCCAGCAATAACGCCGATCCAGTTGTTGCCATAAGGGAAACAGATTGATCCATAATGCCGCAGGGGACTCCGACATATTGATTTTCAGCCTTTTGCGTTAAACGAGCAAGCTCTTCAAGATTAAATCCCATATCAAACAAATGATTCATGGCAGTTGCCACAGAACATTCCAAAGCTGCAGAAGAAGAAAGCCCTGCACCAAGTGGCACATGCCCATCAATCATTAGGTCAACTCCACTTTTGACGCCCATCGACCACAGGACGCCAAGTGCGTAACGCTCCCATTCACCTTTTAGACCAGGCTTAACAGTGTTGATATCTACCGTGACAATCTTGTTGCGGCGCTGAACTGATGCAATACGAACAGTTGAATCATCACGTTTTCTTGCCGCAGCCAAAGTTCTATCTTTAATCGCAAATGGAAGGACAAAACCTTCGCTGTAATCAATATGTTCACCGATCAAATTAACGCGCCCCGGAGCTGCGGCAATTAAATCTGGCTCTTCGCCAAATGTTTCAAGAAACTTTCTTTCAATTGAACTCATTGTTATGCCATTGATTTCAAGGTATCTGAAACCATTGTGTTCATATCTCGCGTTGGTTCCCATCCAAGATGTGACTTGGCCTTTGAAATATCTGCGATCAAAACTGCAGGATCACCTGCGCGGCGCGGGGAATCAATAAAAGGAATCTGATTTCCGGTAGCAGAACTTGCTGCTGCTACTACTTCGCGTACCGAATAGCCAGATCCGCTTCCTAGGTTATAAATCTCATGCCCAGGCTTTCCTAATGAATTAAGAGCTTTTAGATGAGCATCAATCAAGTCGATTACATGAACATAATCGCGTATGCATGTCCCATCACTTGTTGGCCAATCTGTACCAAAGATCTTCACCGGATTGTCTATTGTGCTTCGCAAAACATTAGGAATTAAATGCGTTTCAGGGTTATGACGCTCGGCTAACCAGCCACGCTCGGCTTTTAAGGCACCTGCCACATTGAAGTAGCGAAGTGAAGCTGCAGATAATCCATGAGCCTTTGCCTCTGCCGTGATCATCTGATCGATTGCAAGTTTCGTTGCACCATATGGATTAGTCGGTACAGTCTCGGAGGTTTCAAGAATCGGCACAACCTTTGGTTCGCCATACGTAGCTGCAGATGAGGAAAAGACAATTTTGGTTATTGATTGTTTGCGCATTTCATCTAACAAGATTCTCGTTCCATCAACGTTAACTGAGTGATAGAGATCAGGCTTTTCAACAGATTCTCCAACAAGAGACTTGCCAGCAAAATGCATTACCGCATCACAGCCTGTTAGCGCATCAGCAACTTCGGTTGGGTTTAACAGTGATCCATTGATGAAACGCACTCCGGCAGGCACGGTATCGGCATGACCCATACTGCAATCATCAAGTATCGAAATTTCAAAGCCTTGAGCGCGCAAAATCTCAACTGCAGTTGATCCAATATAGCCAGTACCGCCAGTTACTAAAACGCGCATTACAGAGCGACCTCACGTAATTGCGCAGCAGATTGTTCGGGCTGCACATCCATGATGAATGCTCCCATCGCAGATTCAGAACCAGCTAGATACTTTAATTTTCCAGGTGCACGTCGAACACTTGTAATTTGCCAATGCAGACGCAGCACATCTCGGCCTACTCGGACCGGTGCTTGATGCCAGGCAGCGATATACGCCATTTCAATTCCGAAGACGCCATCTAATCTGCGTGTAACTTCTAGTGCGATTTCAGGGAAGGCATCACGATCGGCATCAGTTAATCCAGTCAGGTCTGCAACAGGATTAAGGGGAGTGACATGAATTTCAAATGGATATCTAGCAGCGTATGGTACATAAGCAATCCAGCGATCATTTCTAGCAATGATGCGCTCTTTATCTCTAATTTCACGAGCTACAACTTCATCAAATAGAACTTTGCCAGTCTGTTCTTTGTATTTATTGGCTGCTGTCAACATCTTTTCAACACGAGGCGGAATATAAGAGTAAGCATAAATCTGACCATGTGGATGGGTCAGAGTCACGCCAATTTCTTCGCCACGATTTTCAAATGGCGCAATGTGTTGAATGAAACTTTCTTGGGAAAGTTCGCTCGTCCGATCAACCCATGCTTCGAGCAAAATGCGAACACGCTGTGGGGTTAGATCCTTGAATGATTTGCCATGTTCTGCTGTAAAGCAAATAACTTCACACTTACCTGCAGCCGTTCCTAAATCAGTATCTGGTCCAACAACATCAGGAAGCGCCCAATCACCAATAGGTGGGCGCAATGATGGTGAACGATTATCAAACACAACTACTTCAAAATCAGATTCAGGAATCTCAGTTAAAAGTTCACCAGTTGTTGGGCACAAAGGGCACAGCTCTTTTGGAGGCAAGAAAATTCGACCTTGGCGATGTGCTGCCATCGCAACCCATTCATTGACCAAGGGATCTAGGCGGAGTTCACCAATTTTTGGTTGCTCTTCTTGAGGTCGGGCATCTTCAACATTTCGTGCTTGGCCAGCGGTGTCGTAGAAACGAATAGTTCGCCCGTCGGCCATGTGGCGATCATTTCTGATGACGCCTGCATTTAGTTTTTTACTCTCGCCCATAGTGTCGTTACTCTACCTTTGTGAGTAAGCAATCGGCACTATTGAGCGCGGCATCGTCTTCGCTGTTGCTCAAAGTTGTCGATGGGGCCCTTGTTATCCAACACTGGGGTGCACCTATTCATGGAGAACTCGCATCTGTGCAAACTGCGATTCGCCCATCGATTGCAAATAGCTCTTGGGATCAGCCACAGTTTCCCGGAATAATGCGTGAAAGTTCGCGCGGATTCTTGGGTCGTCCAACATTATCTGGACACCGTAATGGAAAAGCATGGTCAACAAAGTTTGAGGTGACAGATTTTCATCATCAAAAAAACCATGTTGACGTAACTTTTAGAGATCTTCATGCAGAGCTTGAAGTTGTTATCACTTTTGATCTTGATAAGTATGGTGTTTTGTTTCAACGAGCAACAGTTAAGAATTTGGGCGAATCCGATTATTGCCTTAATGAATTTATTCATTGGCTGCCGCTTCCAAAAGAAGCCACACAAACGTTAGATTTTGCTGGTCGTTGGTCTAATGAACGCAATCCGCAGCGAAAAGAGATCGCAACCGGAACTTGGGTTCGAGAATCGCGCGAAGGTCGAAGTGGCCACAACTTTTCTATCGCAGATATCGCCTTAACGGCGCAGACATCATTCCAATCAGGAAATGCATGGGCGACCAGCATTGCCTGGAGTGGAAATTCTCATTACTTAGTAGAAAAACTTTTTGATGGTTCACAATCAATAGGTGCTGGTGAACTTTTACTACCAGGTGAATTGATTTTGTCAGCAGGCCAAACATATGAGGCACCTGCTTTAGTTTCAGTATTTTCTGCAGAAGGATTAGATGGCGTAAGCGCTGCTTATCATTCATATCTTCGAGCACGTGATGTGCATCCAAAACGTCCGCGACCTTTGACATTAAACATGTGGGAAGCGGTCTACTTTGAGCACAACGAAGAACAAATTAAGGCATTAGTCGATGTTGCTGCAGAAATTGGTGTTGAACGAGTTGTTTTAGATGATGGATGGTTCCATTCTCGTCGCAATGATGGTGCTGGACTTGGCGACTGGGTCATCGATCCAACAGTTTGGCCTAATGGCTTGTCTCCAGTTATTAAGTACATCAATGACAAGGGAATTGAATTTGGGCTGTGGTTTGAAGGCGAAATGGTTAACCCGGATTCAGATTTATATCGCGCACATCCAGAATGGATTTTGCATGAAGCAGATCGCGTTCCACCACTATGGCGTCATCAGTTGGTATTAGACATTGGTCATGAAGGTGCCTTTAATCATGTGCTTGAACAAACCTCTGCCGTACTTGCTGCGCATAACATTGCTTACATCAAATGGGATCACAACCGTGTATTAGTTGATGCCGGACACCTTGGTGCAGCCGGCGTTCACCGCCAAACACAAGCCATTTATCGTTTGTTTGCAGAGTTAAAAAAGCGCCACCCAGGACTTGAAATTGAATCCTGTGCATCAGGTGGAGCACGAATAGATTTAGGTGTAATAGACCTAGTGGATCGTTTCTGGACAAGTGATAACAATGATGCGTTAGAGCGCCAATCAATTCAACGATGGACATCACAAGTTATTGCACCTGAACTTCTTGGCACACATATCGGGCCAACTCATGGACACCAAACAGGTCGAACACTTGAACTTTCTATGCGTGCGATAACAGCTTTGTTTGGTCATGCGGGGATCGAATGGAACATTACCGAAGCCACTGCTGAAGAGCGCAAACATTTAGCAACATGGGCCCAGTACTACAAAAACAACCGTGGACTGCTTCATTCTGGAAAAATGGTTCGCGTTGATTATCCAGAAGCACATGCATTTCTGCATGGCGTGACTGCGCATGATGCTTCTCGCGCAATTTTTGCCTACGTTCAAATAACCCCAACAATGTCAGTTCACCCATCACCGCTTAAGTTTCCTGGATTAGATGAGTCAGCAAACTATGTAATCAAAGCTGTGTTTCCCGCCGGTAATCCACGTTATATGTTGATTACACCACCTGAATGGATGTCTGGAATATCAATGTCTGGTTCAGCACTTGGTGCCATTGGTGTTACTGCGCCAATTCTGGCTCCTGCAAATGCATTCTTGATTGAAATTACTAAAGCTTAATCAACCCAATTCAAGGTTCGTTCTACAGCTTTCTTCCATCCTGCGTATCCAGCTGCGCGTTGTTCGGCAGTACTTGCAGAGTTCCAACGACGAGATTGTTGCCACTGCTTTCGAACCTCATCGGTTGATGACCAAAAACCAACTGCTAAGCCAGCAGCATATGCAGCACCTAGCGCTGTTGTTTCACCGATTAATGGACGAGTTATATCAATTCCCATTACATCTGCCTGCATCTGCATACATAAAGAGTTTGCAGTAATTCCTCCATCAACACGCATTTCCTTCATTGGAACGCCGCTATCGGCAACCATTGCATCCATGACATCGCGGGTTTGATAGCAAATTGCTTCAAGTGCTGCGCGTGCTAAGTGCGCTTTAGTTGCGGCGCGAGTTAATCCAACGATTACGCCACGTGCATCAGTGCGCCAATACGGAGCAAATAATCCTGAAAATGCAGGTACAAAATAAACACCTGCAGTATCTGTAACCGAAGATGCCAAGCTTTCGGTTTCTGCCGCATTCGAAATAATTCCTAGTTGATCCCGCAGCCATTGAATAGCAGAACCAGTAACTGCTACTGAACCTTCGAGTGCGTAATGCGCTGGTGCATCACCTAGTTTGAAACAAACAGTTGTCAGTAATCCATTCTTGGAACGCACAATCTCAGTTCCTGTATTTAGAAGTGCAAAGTTTCCAGTCCCATATGTTGTCTTTGATTCGCCGCGCTCAAAGCACACCTGACCGACCATTGCTGCTTGTTGATCACCTAATATGCCAGCAATTGGAATCGCTGTACCAAATGGACCATGAGGATCTGTTAGAGCGTATGTTTCAGATGATGATTTGATAACAGGCAGCGCAGAGCGTGAAACACCAAAGATTGATAGTAGTTCGTCATCCCAATCTAAAGTTTCAAGGTTCATTAACAATGTGCGGCTTGCATTTGTGACATCAGTTGCATGGACACCTGAACGAACACCACCCGATA
>JBAXPH010000059.1:0-7302 GCA_037132355.1 Actinomycetes bacterium | reverse complement strand
TTTTAATTCGATTCCGTTATAAGCAACTGCGCCGGGATCAGTTGATGGCAACATTTCCCAAACAGTTAACCGATACCCATACATAGGTGCCCCACCATCATTGGGATCTGGAACCCATGCAATATCCATTGATGTATCGCTTGTTATTTTTGCTAAAGGAGGCTGTGGCGCCCAAGGAATCGATGCGTACTTAATCTGATTTGATGGCGCAGATGCGGGACCATCTCCGGTTGAAGTATTTGCAACCACAGTAAATGTATAAGGATTCACATAGCCCAATTGAGAAACTGGGTAAACACATCGAACAGCGGATGCTCCGCGAGCTATGCACTTCACTTGATTACCAGATGCGGTAACTGTGTATCCAGTAATTCCACTTGTATCTGCCGGCACTGTCCAGCCCACCATGTACCCAAGATCAACGCGCACAAATGCACTGACGCCGGTAACAACACGGGTCTCTGCTGCATGTGCTGGTGCAAAGCCAATTAGTGAGGCAATTAAAGAGATGATGGCTATCAGGCGAAGCTTCATGGGGACTCCTTTGATGGGTGCCTTAATTGTAAATTCCACCACTGCAAAAACGCGGTTGCGACTTCACCATAAACAGTCAAACAACGGGTTAAATCTTGATGTAGATCGCTCCATCAGCTTCGCTGGCTTTGTAACTCTCAAGAGGATCGTTAGCAGGTCCACCTGTTGCCTTTCCACTAAATGCATCGAAGTTACTACTGTGGCATGCGCAAAATAGATCAACTTGGTTTACCTGCACGACGCATCCAGCGTGAGTACACACGGTGCTAAACGCTTTAACAACGCCACTTTTACGGCTCAGTGCGTAATTTAATAATTGCCCCTTTGAATTTCGAGCCGGGAAGATCGCAATATCGCCTTCTTTTAACTTGTTAGAAAATGCAATGAAAACGCCTAAATCAGGACGTGCGGAGGCAACTGGTTCAGCACTCTTTGTTGCGGATGGAGTTGGTGTTGGGGTCGGCGTTGGTGTTGGCGTTGCAGAAGGCGTTGCTGTTGCGCTCGGTGTCGTCGAAGGTGTTGGTGTTGGCGTTGCACTTGGCGTAGCGCTAGCGCTAGCAGTTGCTGCAGCAACCTTGGCTCCTTGCTTCCACACTAACTTTCCCTTTGAGGAAACAACTGTGTACACATACCCGCGCCACACAATCTTTTGCCCCACCTTGGCGGCCTTTAGCGTTGGCCCAGCAGCGATCGCCAATGATGGAAATAGCAAGAACAAGGTCGATAACCCCAGGCCACCGACGACTTCGCGGCGGCGCACAACCTTTTGGATCCATGAACTCATCTGCAAAAAGTAATGCAGGCCACCATTTATTTCCTCTTAAAACAAGTAGTTAACCCAACGCTCACTCAACATTCACCTAGCCCATGCATCTGCGACACCTTCGCACCGCACTATTGCGCCCATGGACAACAACCTCCTTAGCTTAATGATTACAAATCAACACTCCGTCGACCATTTCACCCAACTTGAAAATGAAGAGCGGGGCCGCTTTTCACTTTCTCGTCGCAGTATCGAACGCCATGATCTAGAGCTCCAAGCACGCATTACCGAAAGTACCTTCTCGATTTAAATCTCCATGGTTTCTCCATTTGAGGGAATGGGAAAACAAAATAACCCCCACGGTCAGCGACCATGGGGGTTATTTCTTTGTTATTTAATTATGGAGTGTGAACGTCCAAGTTTTCCTTAACGATGTGAACCTTGAATGTCCATAGGTTCTCAGCGCGCGGATCGATGATTAGCTCAACCCAGTGGTTGAAGCCTGAACCAAATGTCTGAACGCGTGTGAAGTTTTCAACCATTGAACCCTTGTCCTTTTCAACAAGCTTTCCGGCTGTTTCATTCATTGGCATATCAACTTGGTACCAGTGCTCATCACCGTTCTGAAGCAATACTGGCTTCTTGAACTTCAATGTATTTGTAAGCAATGCTTGCTTAACAGCGGCAAATGCTGCTGTGTTCTCATTGTTTGGTGCAGCTGCATCACGTGCATAGCCTTCCCAGTCCATGTTTGCCTGAACAACAACGATTACACCGATTGATCCATCAGTTGCAGCCTTTGCAAAGCCCTTGTTGATCCAGGCAACGTTTGCTGCATCGCGAGCCTTGTATTCAACGTCATCGCCATCTTTAGCAGCGTCGTTGTATGTCTTAAACGCAGGTTGGGCAACTGCTGAGTTATTTGCAGATCCTGGAACGTGTGGGTAGATATATGTAATTCCCTTGTAGCTAAACATCTGCATTTCTGGGTAAACAGCATCGTGTGATACTGAAATACGAGAATTTGCATTACCCAATGAGATGTATGAACCATCTGCCTTCTGGAAGAAGTTTGAACGAACGAGTGCAAGACGTGTCATTACGTCATATCCACCCTTTACTGCGCGATCGCAGTCGACCCATTCATTGTCGCCAACTGTGTAAAACACTGGCTTATTGAACTTGTCAAAGAAGTTTGTCTTCAACGCTGGGTATGCCGCATCGGTGCACTTGTCACCTTTACCGCTCATGGTGTCGCCATCAAATGAAACTAGGTCGACCTTAGCTGCATTGATTGCGTTAATAACGTTAGGTGTTTGTGTGACGCCCTTAGCGTCATATGGCATGTCACCGATTAGGGCGATGCTGTATTTGAATGCTTGACCAGCGTTTGCTTGTGTATTTACCGCTCCTGCTACTGCAACAGCGAGAGATACAACAACAACGCTTGCGAAAATGCGCTTTACTGCCTGAGGTGTGAATGGATTTGTCATGTGCGCATCCTTAGGTTTTTAAGCAATCACACAGCCAACTAAGCACATCTATTTGCCTAACGCTAGGTAAACTTTAGACATGCCCAAAGATCCATCTCGCGAAGCTCACTTCCCCGCCATTGAAAAGAAGTACGGCGAAAAGATGGCCTACTGGTTCAAGGTCATGGCAAAACTTGAGGGCAAGAAATACCCAGAACAAGTAGCGCACCTAAAAGAGAACTACGGCTTTTCACAAGCCCACGCCAACGCACTAGTCATGTTTTCCCGAGGCTCTGAATCCTCACAACGATTTAGCACCCCAACTGAGTTTTATAGATCGGTTACGCCCCAGCAAGCAAAGACCATGAAGGCGATCTTTAAAGCGATCACCACTAAGTATCCAGAGCTAGAACTTGTCATCGCCTGGAACCAACCTATGGTCAAACTAGATAAGCACTACATCTTTGGCGCTTCAGCATCAACAAAACATGTATTGATTGCGCCGTGGGATCAAAAGGTATTGAAGGAGTTTGCTCGAAAGTTCACAGAAGGCAATGCTCTAAAGAAAACTATTCAGTTGCCCATCGACTGGGAAGTTGATGCGAAGTTGATCCAGGCCCTTATTAAAGCCAGCCTGGCGAATTTAAAGTAGGAAACTTCGAGTTAGGACTCGAAGTCCCCGCCTCTACCGGTTAACTTCTTCTTGTTCTTTACAGGCCGCTCGTATGCAACTAAAAAGATTGCAACTACAACCACAAAAGCGCCAATAATTACTAATTTATCCAAGGTTTTATCCCAGCACTGCCCATGTAACTAGTGCGAATACTGCAATTCCTAAGCCAACTACTGCAATTGCAGATAGTGAAAGCAGATGACGTGATCCTGCGATCTTCTTTGAAAGCTCTGATGACTTTTCAAGACGCTTAAGATCAAGAATTAGTGACTCAGCTTCGCGGATAGCTGCGTACTGCGAAATAATTGCCAAGATTCCAGTTGTTGCTGCAACACCAAGGACTAGGTACTTAGTTGCATCTGATGCCATTTCAAACTTACCCAATGCCGCCAATGCAAAAACTCCAATCAACATCAAACTTGGCGCCATTTGCGCGCTGATAATTTGTGAGCGCTTTGTATTCCAGAGCTCTAATAAGCCTTTTTCATCCATGTGGTTCTCTCCTTAACCGGGAAGTCCCTTATAGGACTTGTGTAAAGGGTAAGCCACGCATCTGAACTCTGCATGGCCAATCTATTAAGACTCACTTACGATTGCGCAATGTCACGCGTAGCCAAGGTCAAAAATGGGTTTGCCCCTAAGACCTGCCAGCGCTGCAATCTCCCCTTTGAATGGCGCAAGAAGTGGGCCAAAAACTGGGATGAAGTGAAGTACTGCAGCGAGCGATGCCGAGACAACAAATGAAACGAATCATCTATATCCCCTTTGATCACCTGCACCGAAACTACGGCGCATTAAAAGCTGCTGACCCCAAGCACGTCGTAATCGCTTTTGTAGAAAGTGCCCGTATGACCACTGGGCGTAACTGGCACAAAGAAAGATTGTTCTTTTTGATTTCCAGTGCCAGACACTTTGCGCAATCCCTAGAAACTGAAGGCTTTACCGTTGAATACGTAAAAGCGGCAACCACTATTGATGGCTTAAATATCATTACAAAAAAGCACAAGGGCTTGCCCATAACATGTGCCGAACCATCCTCATTTAGACAGTTTGAAGCGTTAGAAAAATACGGTGTCAGCTTTATAGATAACGATTTCTTCTTGACCCCGCGTCCGCTTTTCCACCAATGGGCATCAGCACAAAAGTCATACTTGATGGAAAATTTTTACAGAAAACAACGAGCACGCTTAAATATTTTGATGGAAGGCAAAGACCCTGTTGGCGGAGCCTGGAACTTTGACAAGGACAATCGCCTGCCACCACCAAAAAAGTATGAGGGCCCGGCATATTTAGAACACAAACGTGATGAGATTGATCTAGCAGTTGCTAAAGAGTTAGGCCACACCCCAACAACCACCTGGGCTACAACTCGCAAGGGCGCACTTGCACAACTGAAAAACTTTATGGACAACCACTTTGCGGACTTTGGCCCACTAGAAGATGCCATGACAACTGATAACTGGGCGTTGCATCATTCATTGTTATCGCCCTACATCAACAACGGCTTGCTGCACCCATCTGAAGTAATCCACGCAGCGGTTAAAGCGTTTAACACCGGAAAAGTCCCGATTGAATCTGCCGAAGGATTTATCCGCCAAGTAATTGGTTGGCGCGAATATGTAAACGGTATGTACTGGTTTTTAGGTCCTGATTACCGCAACAACAATCAGTTGAAGGCAACAACAAAACTGTTGCCCTTGTTTAGTGATCCTGACAAAACCCAGATGAACTGCATGAAGCAAACAGTCACAGACATTAACAATCGCGCTTGGGTCCACCACATCCCGCGACTGATGTTGCTTTCAAACCTTGCACTTATCACCGGCACCAACCCACAAGAATTTCTTGATTGGATGCGCGAAGTATTTATCGATGCATCTGAATGGGTAATGGTTCCTAACGTAATTGGCATGGGTGTGCACGCAGATGGTGGAGCCATGATGACAAAGCCTTATGCAGCAGGTGGTGCTTATATTTCACGGATGTCTAACTACTGCAAGCCCTGTGTCTATGACCCAAAGCTGCGAGTTGGCGAAACCGCTTGCCCGTTTACAACTTTGTATTGGGATTTCTTAGATCGGCACAAAGAAACATTTGCGAAAAACCACCGCATGAGCCAACAGATCTTTGGACTTAAGCGGTTGAGTGATCTACCTGAGTTAAAGGAGAGAGCGAAAGAAGTAATTGAAGGGTTACAAAAAGGAAAGATCTAGAGAGTAGGAATAACTATTTCGTTGTACTGCAAAAACCCTGGCTTAAAGGGTGGATCAAAGCGACAGATCCTTGTCTCATCAGACAAGGCAATATTTTCTTTAGCAGCCAAGGCACGTAGCTCTGCTACTTTCCTCTTCATTACATCTTCATTTGCTCTCCCTCTAAAGGAAGCTGCAATACAGCTCTCAGCCTCTAGCTGGCGCAACACAACCCGCGGATCATTGGGATCAGGCATATCCGCCTTAGTGCTACCTGCCGGCATCACAAATGAAACAAACCACTCATCATCGGCAGACTTATCTGCCTTCTGCGCACTAATAACTGGTGCAGTCATCGCAATCTTTTCTGACCGCTTATTACCTTGCGAGATGTATCCAAATAAAGATCTAAAGGCCACGCTTCCTGCAGATGAGTAATCAGCTGAGACTTTAACCTCTGCAATTGAGCACGGTAGATACTCACGAAGCTCAAAGCCGTTATAGCTTTGAATAACTGTGAACTCTTGACGCTGGGTCATGACTTAACCCTAGATCTCAAGGCACTCCATGCACCAGTACTACCCAACGCCCACATCACCAACAACGGCTGAAACAACAACCTAATAAATCGTGCTCTATCGCTATTTAAACCAAAGGCATCGATGTGATTTACATACTGAGAGATATTTCCCCAAAACACTGCCACAAAAAACGCTGCAACTATCCAACCCAATTGCACTCTGTATTTCCATAACGCAATTAGCCCAAGTCCCATTGCGATCTCAACCACCCCAGATGCCAACACCACAAAGTCTGCATATTCTTTTAACAGTGTTGGAACCTGGGCCTGAAAAGTAAGCCGGCTAGTTGTTAAATGCCCCTTACCCGCAAAGACAAGTGCGAACCCCAAGACCATCTGAGGAAGCCTTGCCAGAACTTTATTCATTAGAAAAAGTAATTAGTTGTTTCTCACATACTCAGCTGCATGAGGAAAGCCATTTGCTTCTAGCTTCTCGGCTAAATCTGCCTTCACAGCCTTTACGACCTTATGTGTTCCGTCGCAGTTCTTCTCTTCATCTCTGGTGTACGTGCAAGTACAAGCGCCCATGATTTCTCTCTTTTCTTAATTAAGGTTGGCGAAATCGTATAGGTCAAAAAGGGTTTGCGCAGCACAAAGGCCCCGGACATCAGTGCGGGGCCTTTGTTACTACTTCTTATTGCTTAAATCTCGTCAACCTCAAAGGTTAGCGAGAAGCTACTTATTTTAAGTGTTGGAGCCTTTTGCCACTTATCAACTACTGAATCAAAGCCCTTGGCGTTCTTGTAGTAGTCGTCAAATCCCACACCGTATGCAGCTCCACTCTTGTGGTGCACGGAAAAAATCCAACCTCCATTGAGATTACCTACTGCAACTTCTTGGACAACAACTTTTTCTGCGCCTAGTCCTAGCCAGAACTTCTTCCACTCTTTCAAACGTGCAATCTGCTGCGCACGTGTCTTGCCTTCAACTGCTTCTACAACTGCTACTTCTATTGCACGTGCCATGTTCTCTCCTAAGTGTTGTGGGTTTTAAGCCTTAAATGATTTCAGTGAAGTAACTGGGGATTCCCAGAACTTTTCAACTATTTCTCCGAATTTATCAAAAAGTTCCTTACGGCCACTTAAATC
>JBAXPH010000058.1:0-7333 GCA_037132355.1 Actinomycetes bacterium | reverse complement strand
TTACCGTTATCGAGAGTCTCTAGCACTGCAAATTCACGTGCGCGCTCTTGCATGATGCGAGCGATGCGATACAAATATTTCCCACGTTCTTTGCCCGACATCTTTGACCATGTGTTTGTGTACGCCTTGCGCGCTGCTTTAACTGCAGCATCAACATCTGCCTTACCAGCCAGAGCTATCTGGCTTAATACTTCTTCAGTAGCTGGATTAATTGTTGGAAAATGCTTGCCGCCCGCAACAAATTTGCCGCCGATGAAGTGTCCATACTTTGGCTTGATCGTGACAATTGCGCGAGATTCTGGGGCTGGGGCGTATTCGAAGGTCATAGTCGTCTCCATTAATCCATCGTCACATACTGAGGGCTAGTGTAATAACCATCATCCATCTTCATGCGCTGCATCAATAGATCATTGAGCAATGCACTGGCTCCAATACGAAAGAGTTTCGGATTGAGCCAATCTGGTCCAACAGTTTCATTGACCAAAACTAATTGCTTGATTGCATCTTTGGTATTTCGGATTCCACCTGCTGGCTTAACTCCAATACGAACTTGTGTCATTTCATAGAAGTCGCGAACCGCTTCCAGCATTACCAACACAACTGGGGGAGTTGCAGCTGGTGCAACTTTGCCAGTTGAAGTCTTAATAAAGTCTGCTCCTGCTGCCATTGCCAAAAATGATGCTCTACGAACATTGTCATAAGTAACTAATTCGCCGGTTTCAAAGATAACTTTCAAGTGTGCTTTATCGCCACAGACTTCACGGATTTGTACAATCTCATTGAAAACATCAATGTATCGACCAGCAAGAAATGCGCCACGATCAATCACCATATCGATCTCTGCTGCACCTGCATCTATTGCATCTTGTGTATCTTGAATCTTGACTGGCATTGAAGCTCGCCCTGATGGGAAAGCAGTTGAAACCGCTGCTACTGGCACATGGTGGCCACCAATTGAATCAAGGTGTTTGCGAGCTACTGAAACCATGTCGTTGTAAACACACACAGCGCCAACGCTCGGAACTGATGAGTCAGTTGGATCTGGTCTAACAGCTTTTGTGCACAGCGCTTTTACTTTGCCTGGTGTATCTGCACCTTCAAGTGTTGTTAAATCCACCATCGTTATTGCGGTATCAATAGCCCAACGTTTTGATGTTGTTTTAATACTTCTGGTGGCAAGCATTGCAGCTCGTGCTTCTGCACCTCCCTGATCAACACCGGAAAGATTGCCGAGGTAGCTCTTTAGCGAGGCATCAGTGCCGTCAACTAAACCATAAAAACTCACGATAACAATTCCTTTAGCGGTGGTCGCAGTTGATCTAATACTACTTGAGCAGATTTTGAATCCTTTTCAATAACCTCAATGTAACACTTCATCTTTGCCTCAGTGCCACTAGGGCGAATGATGATTCGAATTCCACCAGCTAGCCAGATTCTTAAACCATCTGTTGGTGGTAATCCATCAGTTGGTCTAGCCAGATCATCTATTGATGTAACTGCAAAACCTGCAATATTTTGGGGAGGATTATTACGAAGTCCACCTAGAATTATTCCCACCTTAGATAAATCACTGAGGCGAATCGAAATCTGTTCTGTTGCATGAAAACCATGACGTGCCCAAATTTCATCTAATAAATCAAGAAGAGTTTTTCCATCAACTGCAAGATCTGTTGCAATCTGCACCAAAGTAATAGCTGCAGAAATTCCATCTTTATCATTGACGGTTTTTGCATCAACTGCATATCCAAGTGCCTCTTCATAACCAAAGGTCAGGCCTTTTATTTTTGCTAACCACTTAAAGCCAGTTAATGTTTCTTTGAATTCACAATTGTAATGCTTAGCTATTTTCTTCAGAATTGATGATGAAACGATTGAGTTAGCAAATACCCCGCTAGTTGTCTGTCGAGCAATAGATTCACCCAGAATCGCACCTAATTCATCACCTCTGAGCATGCGCCAGCCGGTTGCGGGATCTTTTACCGCGGCAGCACATCTATCTGCATCCGGATCATTTGCGATTACTAGATCTGCATCAAAGTTTTTTGCTGTTTCCAGTGCTAAGTCGATTGCACCGGGTTCTTCGGGATTAGGAAAAGCAACTGTAGGAAAATCTGGGTCAGGCGCAGCTTGGGCATCAACCAAAATTGGGGAAGCAAATCCAGCTGTGTGGAAGACGCGCTGCAGCGTTTCGGTTCCGACACCGTGCATTGCTGTGTAAACAATTCGTAATGAACCAGGCTTTGTTGCAAGTGATGCTGTTCGATCGATGTATTTCTCAATTATCTCTTCACCTAGAACTGTCCAAACTTTTGCCCTAGCTTGTTCTTTAAGAGATGTAACCGCAGAAATTTTTTGTGCGATTGATGTATCGGTGGGTGACACAATCTGAGATCCCCGGTATTCGATGCCATCGACAGTTCCGCCTAAATAAACCTTGTATCCATTATCTTGAGGTGGGTTATGGCTTGCCGTAACCATGATGCCGACATCACACGCTAATTCATTAGTAGCAAAAGCTAATACTGGGGTCGGTAAAGGTCGTGGCAGTACAAAGACCTTCATACCGGCACCGCTCATTATTTCTGCGGTCTCAAATGTGTAATCTTCAGATCCATAACGTGCATCGCGGCCGATAACGACAGAGGTTAAATTGCGTTCCTTCATGTAGGCAACAATTCCTGCCGCTGTGCGACCAACAACTGCGCGATTCATTCCAGATGGGCCAGGTCGAATTGGGCCACGCAGTCCTGCAGTTCCGAATTGCAAAAATCCATTAAAGGATGCACGGAGTTCTGCTTCGTTATTCGAATCTAGCCATTGTTGTAATTGAGAAGCTGTAATCGGATCTGGATCATCGGCAATCCAGGCTTGAACTTCGCCTACTAATGATTGATCCATGTGCCTAGAGTAACTTCGAGACAACCCTTTGAGAAGTCAGATTATTTATCGATAATGTCACAGAGATTAGTTCCACTTGAAACAGTGGTTCCAATAACAGCCGTGAGATTAGAAATTATGCCCGCCTTATGAGCAGTCAATGGCTGCTCCATTTTCATTGCTTCTAGAACAATAATTAGATCTCCAACTTCGACCATTGCACCTTCTTGAACTGCGATCTTTACAACGGTGCCCTGCATTGGACTTGTAAGCCCAGACCCACTTGATCCGCCTGCCATAGTTTGCTTTGCACGGTGACGTTTAATAACTGGTTTAGGTGCGTGAACAAGAATTTCGAATCTCTTGCCATTAACTTCGGTTACAAGATATTCAGGAGCCATATGAGTTTCAAGAGGTGGCTCAGTAAAAGTAAATGCCGGAATTTGATTATCAAATTCATTTTCAATGTAGCTTGTGTACACCTTGAAATTCTTTGTATATGCGGGATCTTCAAGTATCGCACGATGGAAAGGAATGGCAGTTGCTAGTCCGCCTATCTTAAATTCAGAGAGTGCGCGGCGAGCACGTTCAATTGCTTGTTCGCGAGTTGCACCAGTAACAATTAATTTCGCTAGTAAAGAGTCAAAGTTGCCACCGATTGTGTCTCCACCTTGAAAGCCTGCATCAACGCGAACACCAGGGCCGGTTGGAATTTCCCATTCCGTAATGCGCCCAGGTGCTGGTAAGAAAGAACGCCCAGGATCTTCGCCGTTGATTCTAAATTCAATTGAATGTCCGCGGATTACAGGATCATCGAAGCCAAGCGCTTCACCATCTGCGATTCGGAACTGTTCGCGTACAAGGTCAAGTCCAGTTACTTCCTCACTGACAGGGTGTTCTACCTGTAAGCGGGTATTTACTTCTAGAAATGAGATAGTTCCATCGACGCCAACTAAGAACTCGCAGGTTCCTGCACCTACATAGCCGGCTTCCTTCATGATTGCTTTACTCGAACGGTAGAGCTCATCGTTTTGTGCTTCGGTCAAAAATGGTGCGGGTGCTTCTTCGACTAGTTTTTGGTGACGACGTTGCAAAGAACAATCGCGCGTACTAACTACAACGGCATGACCGTGCTTATCAACTAATACCTGCGTTTCAACATGTCGAGGCTTATCTAAATAGCGTTCTACAAAGCATTCACCGCGACCAAAACCTGAAATGGCTTCACGAACGGCAGATGCAAAAAGCTCTGGAATCTCTTCCATAGTGCGCGCAACCTTTAGGCCACGCCCACCACCACCGTGTGCGGCCTTAATGGCAACTGGTAAGCCATGCTCTTTAGCAAAAGCTGTAACTTCTTCGTGGCCAGCTACTGGATCTTTCGTACCAGCAACTAATGGTGCGCCAGCTTTTGCAGCGATTTTTCGAGCAGAAACCTTGTCACCTAGTGCACGAATTGCATCAGGCGGTGGTCCAATCCAGATAAGACCTGCATCTATTACCGCTTGGGCAAAGTTTGCATTCTCTGATAGGAATCCATATCCAGGGTGAACTGCATCTGCGCCAGATTCTTTTGCAACAGCAATTAATTTTTCAATATCTAAATATGTTTGTGTGGCTGTTGTCCCATGTAATGAATACGCAGTATCTGCCATTTGTGCATGCAATGATGTGCGATCTTCATCTGAATACACAGCAACGCTTTCGATGCCATGATCTTTGCAAGCTCGAATTACTCGGACGGCAATTTCACCACGATTAGCGATTAAAACGCGCTTCATTTCATAGCCTTTGCCTGTGGCCAGGTATAACCAAGTTGAGTAAAGGTCTTGCGCACAAACGGCATAGATATACCGACAACGTTTGTGTAATCACCTTCAATGGATGGAATAAAAGGAGAACTAAACCCATCAAGGGTAAAACCACCTGCAACATGTAGCGGTTCTTCTGTTGCAACGTAATCTGCGATTTCCTCATCACTCATGTGGTCAAAAGTGACGCGGGTTGTTACGCGATCTGAAATTTCAATATCTTTAGCTGTATCGATAATGCAGTGACCGGTGTGTAGCAAGCCTGAGTTACCACGAACTTGCTTTGCCCGCTCTGTTGCAATTTCAGGCGTGCCTGGCTTACCTAGAGATACCCCGTCAAATTCGAATGTTGAATCGCAACCTATAATTATGGCTGGATACTCAATCTGCTCGCGAACCGTATGCGCCTTTGTAATCGCAAGTGCAATAACCATGTCCGCAGGATTCATGGCATTAAAAAAATCAGTTTCCTCATCAACATTGCTTACAATAATTTTTGGTGACAAGCCAGCAGATTCCAGTAAGCGTCGACGGCTAGTAGATTGCGAAGCTAAAACTATTGTTGGCATTGTTATCCAAACCTTCTTGCGCCAAATGTAATTTGCTGTGGAAGTGGCTGACGCAACTGGGGCAAGCCATAAACACTGCGACGGATCACAGGCTTTAGTTCTTCACGCTTGTGTTGAGCCATGACAGCTTCAATAGCAGCTAATTCTTCAGGTGTCGGGTTCCCGGATGTAATTTCAAATTTCATTACAGCGGAATGTTTCCATGTTTACGAGCAGGCAAGACATCGCGCTTAGTCTTTAGGGTTCTAAAAGCCTTGGTGATGTAAGCACGTGATTGGCTAGGTTCAATGACAGTATCAATTGTTCCTCGTTCTGCCGCTAAATAAGGATTAGCAAGTGATTCGTTGTAATCCTTTACTAACTCAGCACGTTTTGCTTCAGGGTCTTTAGCATCTGCTAAATCTTTGCGATACAAAATATTTACCGCACCTTGTGCACCCATGACAGCGATTTCAGCAGTTGGCCATGCGAAGTTAATGTCACTGCCAAGGTACTTAGAACCCATAACAATGAATGCCCCGCCGTACGCCTTACGGGTAATAAGTGTTACTAGTGGCACAGAAGCCTCAGCGTATGCATAGAGCAATTTAGCTCCGCGACGAATGATTCCGTCCCATTCTTGTTCTGTTCCGGGCAAGAAACCTGGAACATCTACGAGGGTAAGAATTGGAATATTAAAGGCATCGCAGAAACGTAAGAATCGTGCTGCTTTTTCACTCGAATTGATATCAAGAGTTCCTGCTAATTGATTAGGTTGGTTAGCAATGATTCCAATTGATTCACCTTCGATGCGTGCAAATCCAACGACAATGTTTGGTGCATAGAGTGCATGAACTTCAAGAAATTCGCCTTCATCTACCAGCGCTTGAATTAAAACCTTCATATCGTATGGCTGGTTAGGGCTATCCGGAATCAAAGTGTCTAATGCGATGTCCGCTGCTTTCTTTTCCAAAGTTTCAGTTGGAGGCAAATGCGGAGTTGCATCCATATTATTTGATGGCAGGTAAGAAAGTAGTGCTTTGACATAATCAATTGCATCTTCTTCATTTTCTGCCAAGTAATGCGAATTACCAGTACGAGTGTTATGTGTGCGCGCACCACCAAGTTCTTCCATTCCAACTTCTTCGCCTGTAACAGTCTTGATCACATCTGGGCCAGTAATAAACATGTGTGACGTTTCATTAACCATGACTGTGAAATCTGTAAGCGCTGGTGAGTAGGCAGAACCACCAGCACAAGGGCCAAGAATCAATGAGATCTGGGGGATAACACCTGAGGATCTAGTGTTGAGGCGGAAGATCTTTCCGTAACCATTAAGAGATGCGACACCTTCTTGAATTCGAGCTCCACCGGAATCATTTATACCGATAAGTGGAATTCCAGATTTAAGTGCAAATTCAGCAATCTTTACAATTTTGTCTGCGTGGACTTCGCCAAGTGAACCGCCCATAACTGTGAAATCTTGAGAATACAAAGCTATTGGTCGACCATCAACAGTTGCTGTTCCGATTACAACACCATCACCGTATGGACGATTTTTTTCCATTCCAAATTGCGTAGAACGGTGGCGAGCGAACTCATCGATCTCGGTGAATGAATCGGCATCAACTAATAATTCAATTCTTTCGCGAGCAGATTTCTTCCCTTTTGAGTGTTGCTTCTCAACGGCGCGCTCTGAGCCACCATGGACAGCTTCCTCAACACGATCACGAAGATCTTCAATTTTCCCAGCAGTTGTATGCAGATCACGGCTCATGGGCGTACGGTACTAGTCGTGGGCAAAGAATTGTTAAGTGCAGCGCTTGATCCAGCAGAGATCAATAGATTAATTACGCCTTACTGGCGAGTAAGCGTGGTTGAACTCACGAGTACAACTCAAGGCGATTTAGTACAGCGAGTACGAGATGGAAATGCACAAGTAGGTGATGTCATCACTGCAGAATTTCAAAGTGCAGGTCGAGGTCGACTAGATCGTACATTTGAAGCACCAAAGGGAACCGCATTGTTATTTTCATTTTACATAGAACCACAACGCAATCGAGATGACTGGGGATGGATTCCACTGATCGCTGGTTA
>JBAXPH010000057.1:0-7346 GCA_037132355.1 Actinomycetes bacterium | reverse complement strand
GTTTTGGAGATCGTCGCAAGGCGATGCTGCAAGACATTGCAATCCTTACAGGTGCAACTGTAATTTCAGAAGAAGTTGGACTACGTCTAGAAGCAGCAGAGCTTGATCTTTTGGGTAAGGCCCGCAAGGTTGTTATTAGCAAGGAAGAGACAACAATCGTTGAAGGCGCAGGAGATGACGCACAGATCAAGGGTCGCGTTCAGCAGATTCGTAACGAAATCGAGTCATCAGATTCAGATTACGACCGCGAGAAGTTGCAAGAGCGTCTGGCAAAGCTTGCTGGTGGCGTAGCTGTTATCAAGGCAGGTGCTGCAACTGAGGTTGAACTCAAAGAGCGCAAGCACCGCATTGAAGATGCAGTTCGCAATGCAAAGGCTGCAGTAGAAGAAGGAATCGTTGCCGGTGGTGGCGTTGCACTTCTACAAGCAGGAGCTGCAGTGTTCAAGCGTCTGACTGGTTTAACTGGCGATGAAGCAACTGGTGCAAAGATTGTTGAATATGCAATCGAAGCTCCAATCAAACAGATTGCAATTAATGCAGGACTTGAAGGCGGAGTAGTTGTAGAAAAGGTCCGTCACCTTCCAGCAGGACAAGGTCTCAATGCTGCAACTGGTGAATATGTAGACATGATTAAATCTGGAATTATTGATCCAGCTAAGGTCACACGTTCTGCATTACAAAATGCTGCATCAATTGCTGCGCTGTTTATTACAACAGAAGCTGTTATTGCAGATAAGCCAGAAAAGGCTGCTGCTGCCCCACAAGGTGGCGGAGATATGGACTTCTAAGTCCAACCCAATCCAATAGTTACGCGTAACGCCGTCTCTGATTAACACAGAGGCGGCGTTCTGCTTTACCCTTAGACCATGGCAAAGAAATCCCTTATCTCCAAAAAGGAGAAAGCTTCTACAACGGAGAAGACATCAACAAGCACAGTTGTTGCTTTTGATGCGAAGGATCTTGCCCGAAGCGCTGCACTAGAAGTTGCAGAACAACGCGATCAGGTTGGCGGATTTGTTTCTGTTGATTTTGATGATGACAATCGTGTTGCAACATATTTATTTGAAGCAAAACTTTCAGGGTACCGAGGCTGGCGTTGGTGCATCACAATTGCAAAGGTTGATGCAGATGCAGCTCCAACAATTTGTGATGTTGTAGTACTTCCTGGCCCTGATGCATTACGTGCACCAGATTGGATTCCATACCGCGACCGAATTTTGCCGGGTGATGTTGGTGTTGGCGATATTGTTCCGAGCTCATTAGATGACACACGTTTAGTTGCAGGTGAACAAGCGTTGCCACAGGATGAAGATTTAGATACTGCAATGGCAATCGAACTTGGTTTAGGTCGCGCGCGTGTTATGTCCATCGAAGGTCGCGATCAAGCAGCAAAGCGTTGGTATGACGGAGAACGTGGACCAAACACACCTGTTGCCCAGTCAGCACCAAAACCGTGCCACAGCTGCGGATTCTTTATTCCTATTGCAGGATCATTGCGATCAACATTTGGCGTATGCGCCAACGCGATTTCACCCGAGGATGCACGCGTAGTGAGCGTGGATCATGGCTGCGGAGCACATTCGGAAGCGACCTTCACGGAGCCGGTGTTAAACTAAGCACCTGCTATCGCACCCGCGATACCGATTAACACCAGTACGAAAAAAACTAGCAAGGAGCCCCCCATGCCTACAGGACGCGTTAAATGGTTCTCATTAGAAAAAGGTTTTGGCTTCATTGCAAATGATGAAGGCGAAGATGTTTATTTAGCAGCTACTTCTCTTCCAGAAGGTGTTGCAACAGTAAAGCCTGGAACAAAGCTTGAGTTTTCAATTGCTGACAGCCGTAAAGGTCCACAAGCATTATCTGTACACATCATTGATGCACCGCCGTCACTAGTTGAAAACTCACGTGTTAATAGCGATGATCTTGCAGCAATGATTGAAGACACAATCAAGATGCTGGATAAAGTCGGAAATGGTTTGCGCCATGGACGTCATCCAAATGCACAAGAAGCTGATCGTCTTGGTCGTGTGCTGCGCGGTATTGCTACGGCGCTAGGCGCTTAAATTCCGCTTCGTCGCTCGCGACGAATTGTGTAACGAATACCAATCAAGCCAAGTGCTGCTCCGCTTATGCATGTCCAAATAACTTTGGCATCAGCATTGGTTGCAAGGGCAATCACTCCTGCTATCACCCAGCACACAGTTCCAATAGCCACTAGAGTTAACGCATTGCGTAGTCGAGTAGTCATGGAAGAAGAGTAATGGGATTTTCGGTAAAAGAGGATGGTAATTGGCGCTCATTTCGCCATCGTAATTACCGAATTCTTTTTCCTGCCAACACAGTTTCAAATATTGGCAGCTGGGCCCAGCGTATTGCTCAAGATTGGCTCGTACTAGAACTTACAAATAACAACGGAACCTATCTAGGTTTAGTCACAGCTGTTCAGTTTGCGCCAGTTCTTCTCTTCTCATTACACGGCGGAAAATTGGCAGACAGATTTAATAAACGTAAAGTCTTGATTCTTACCAATATTGCTGGTGGCGCAGCTTCGCTCACATTAGGAACACTTGTGATGACACATCACATTGCGCTGTGGCACGTGTTTGCACTTGCAGCGGTTTTAGGTATTTCAACTGCAATTGATGCCCCTGTGCGCCAATCATTTACAACCGAAGTTGTTGGACAAGCCGATCTTCCAAACGCAGTTTCCTTAAATTCGGCAAACTTCAATGCTGGCCGCTTAGTTGGTCCAGCGCTATCTGGTGGATTAATTGCCGCTTTTGGTACTGGACCTTCATTTATCGTTAACGGGCTTTCATATTTCTTTGTCATCGCAGCCCTGCTTAATCTCAATGAGAAAGCATTTTTCCATTTAGATCGACCAAAATCAGATGGCAATATCCGAGAAGGTATTGCTTATGCAAAGGCTCGCCCAGATATCTATGTTGTGATGTTGATGGTCTTTTTCTTAGCTACATTTGGACTTAACTTTCAGATCTTCAACGCTCTTATGGCTACACAAGAGTTTGGGTTGGGTCCAGCAAACTTTGGATTGATGGGAACTTTTATTGCCATCGGATCACTATCTGGTGCTATTGGTTCGGCACGTCTTGAAAGATTTAGAAATACTAAGTTTGTGATTCTTGGTGGAATTGCATTTTCGGCATCGATCATGATGCTTTCTATTTTGCCTAACTACATTACCTACGTCATCTGGTTGCCAATTTGTGGCGTAACAGCTTTGACCACTTTAGTATCGGCGAATTCAATTGTTCAGACCAGCACCGACCCTGCAATTCGCGGCCGTGTTATGGGTCTCTATCTGCTTATCTTTATGGGTGGAACGCCATTTGGTTCACCACTTATTGGTGCTACAACTGACTTGATTGGCATTCGTCCAACAATTGCAGTGTGTGGTGGTATTTCATTATTCGCATCCCTATATATCTGGTTCAAATACAAAAACCGAGTTGCCTTACCAGCAGATATTTCTGTTGCTGCGGTTCTTAAAGCCCGTTAATTGCTATAACAACTAAAATTCCAATGAGCGCAAGCAAGGTAATGATTCGCCTAACTTTGTAACTCATTAAACCGCCTCTACAACCTTTGAAGGAATTGCTTTAACAATACCGAATGCAATTGTAATTAGTACAAAAACCATGATGTAAGCGCGTGAAATACCAAAGTTATCGCCCAATAGCCCAAGCAAAAATGGGGCGCCAGCAATAGCAACACCGGCCGCTAATGAAGCACGTCCTATGGCTAGATCAGGACGCCCATCGCTTAAACCAATTAAACGGATTGAAGATAGAGCAAACTGCATCGAGATTCCTATGCCAACAGCAAAAAGACTAAATAGCGAAAGAATCATGTTGTGGGACAACCAAAAACTAAGGAAGCCAATAAATTGCAATGTGATGATTGAAAGAAGTTGAGTATCTAGCTTTAGATGTCCAAGAACTAATCCGCCGTACCAACGGCCAACTCCCATACCGGTGCCAAGTGCAACGATTGCAACAGTAGAAATAGCTGCAGTGGATCCAACACGATCTTTAAGTAATGCAGATGCCCAAAATGATGTTGCAAATTCGCTAGATATACATGCAACGAATCCAACCCATGAAATCCAGAAACTGCGTGAAAGTTTTCCACCTTGTGGACCCTCTTCATCTGGAACATGCTCATCTTCATCTTTTTCGCGTCCAACAAAAAACAGAAGCAAAGCAACTGGTAGAGCAAGTAACAATCCGATTCGCCATACGTGTGGAAATGCAATTGCAATAGTTCCAATTAATGCTGTGCCAGTGACAAAACCAACAGATGCAATTCCATTTGCCTGCGGGATCGCAACTTCAGCGGCTTTTCCATAATGGGATGACATCTTTGTAAGCATTGTGTTGATGACAATTGATGTTCCAAAACCGGTGATCAATGTGGCGGGGATTGTGATGTACACAGGTGGTGAAATAACAAACAACGTTAAACCTGTAATAAAGATTGATAAACCAATCCAGCTTGCCTTTGAGCGACCAAAGCGGTGTGCGATGCGGGGGTTTGCCCATCCAGCAAAAATTGACGCAACTCCCATTGCGGTGCCGTGCAAGCCAGCGATTGTGAGCGAAGTTCCTTGATCTGCGCGTAGCAATGACTGCGCAGGGCCAAAGCCACCTAAATAAAAGTTAACGATTGCAGTTTGAACTGCCACGACCCAGAAAAAACGATCGCGATGAAAACTCTTTGGCATTAAAGCGCTGCTACAACGTGATCGATGCACTTAGTAAGTGCGTCAACATCACTTGGATCAACAGCAGGGAACATACCGATACGAAGCTGGTTCTTACCAAGCTTGCGATATGGCTCTGTATCAACGATTCCGTTGGCACGAAGTGCTGCAGCAATCTTTGTTGCATCAATTGCATCATCAAAGTTAATTGTTCCAACAACTTTTGAACGCATTGCTGGATCTGTCACAAATGGAGTTGTGTAGCTGGTCTTTTCAGCCCATGAATACAAGATGTCTGATGAGGCAGTGCTGCGACCGGCTGCAAATGAAAGTCCGCCATTTGAGTTCATCCACTCAATTTGTTCTGCAAGCAACATCAATGTCACAAGTGCCGGAGTGTTATAAGTCTGATCCAAGCGTGAATTTTCAATTGCGATGCCAAGATCAAAGAACGCTGGAACCCAACGGCCAGATGCCTTGATCTTTTCCGCGCGCGCGATGGCAGCAGGGGACATGATTGCAATCCAAAGTCCACCGTCAGATGCAAAAGATTTCTGAGGTGCGAAGTAATAGGTATCAAACTCTTTTGCCGCAACCATTAAGCCACCAGCTGCAGATGTTGCATCAACTAGAACAAGTGCACCATCTGTACCTGCTGGGCGAATAATTGGCATGGCAACACCGGTACTTGTCTCGTTATGAGTCAATGCATACACATCGATACCAGCTTCTGCTACAGAGACTGGATGTGAACCAGGCTCTGCCTTAATAACAGTTGGCTCACCAAGAAATGGTGCTTCCTTTGCAGCAGCTGCAAACTTTGATGAAAACTCACCAAAAACTAAGTGCTGTGAGCGCTCTTCAATCAAACCAAATGTTGCGATATCCCAGAACGCTGTAGATCCACCATTACCAAGAACAACTTCGTAACCTTCTGGCAGATTAAATAAAGATGTCAGACCTTCGCGAACGCGCTTAACAACATTCTTAACTGGCTTTTGTCGGTGAGATGTTCCAAGAATTGAATGTCCACTTGCCGATAATGCAGCGAGTGCTTCTGGACGAATTTTTGATGGTCCGCAACCAAAACGACCATCTACTGGCTTTAAATTGGAAGGAATAACAATGTCTGCGCTCATGGGCTAAGACTACGGGTAGTACCTATTGAGTTCCCAATTGGCGGTTGTGTTATCCCGCTCATAGCGCAAACGATCGTGCAAACGTGAGTATCGACCTTGCCAGAACTCAATATTTAATGGCGTGACGCGATATCCGCCCCAATGCGGTGGACGCGGAACCACAGTTCCCTCTGGCCATTTTTGCGATGCGCCTTCAAAGCGTTGCTCTAACTCTTCTCGCGTTTCCAGCGGTGATGATTGATGACTAGCCCAGGCGCCAATTTGTGAACCCCATGGACGAGTTGCAAAGTAATCATCTGATTCTTGGTGCGAAACTTTTTCTGCAATTCCACTAATGGAAACTTGCCGTTCCATTGCATACCAAGGAAATAGAAGCGAGACATTCTCATTAAATTCCATCGCATGTGCTTTACGTGATTCGTAATTTGTGAAGAAAGTAAATCCACCTTCTGAAATATCTTTTAATAAAACAGTTCGTGTATTAATTTGACCGTCACTCGATAATGTTGAAAGCACCATTGCATTTGCTTCGACAATGATTGTGTTCTCGTGTGCTTCTTTTAACCACATCGCAAATGCTTCAAAAGGATTGTCAGGTAATTTTTCTAAGCCAGCATCACCATAGGAACGGCGCATCGCCCTGATCTCATCGCGGGTGACAGGTTCATTGCTCATGGGACTATCCAACCCAACTTTGGCCACAAGCGCGATTTGTGAACCACCCCTGCAAGTTGGTATGTAACACGACCCCTTTATAACAATCTAGTAAATGAGCCGCTAAATACCGGTAAAAGGTGTTTCTTGGCTTGCTTCCATGCGTACAAAAGGGTTGCATTGCCCCAACAGCGCATGCCCTCGTATGCGTGATTTCCATCCATGGAGGATACAAATGAACAAAAAGCGTTTCGGAATTGCTGGCGTAATCGCAGCATTCGCGCTTGCAGTTTCAACTCTCGTAGCACCAACTGCTGGTGCAGCAACAGAAATCGTTGTCTGGGCAGATGAATCTCGCGGGCCAAACCTAACTAAAGTAATTGCTGCAAAAGGTGACTGGGTTCCTGGTTACACAGTAAAGGTAGTTACATTCTCAAGCTTTGATGCACTAAAGGATGCCTTCGATAAGGCAACTGATGCATCAGGTCCAGATATTGTTGTTGGCGGAAATGACTGGGTACCAACAGGTGCTAAGAGCGGAAAGCTTGCTCCAATCGTTTTGACAGCTGCTGTAAAGGCACGCTTCAACCCAACACAGTTCCTTGACCTTACATACAAGGGCAAGCTGTACGGCGTACCTGTAGACATCAACAACGTTGCAATGATCTACAACACGAAGCTTGTTTCTTCAGCACCAAAGACATTTGGTGAAATGGTTACAAACTACAAGTCACTCAAGGCTTCAAAGGGCTTGAAGGCTGGTCTATGTATTGCAGGCGGCGGAATGTCATGGGGAGCTCACTCAGTATTCTCAGCACTCGGCGCAG
>JBAXPH010000056.1:0-7419 GCA_037132355.1 Actinomycetes bacterium | reverse complement strand
CCGATGTAACCCTTAACTAGACCAGGGAACTTTGCAAAATCTGCATCTTCAAATACACGAAGCTCATGAATTCCACCAAGGTTTTCTTGGAAACGCTTTAAATCAACTTCGCGATCTCCAGGTACTAGTACGCATACAGCTTTGTTATCTGCCATCAGCATCACATTTTTTAAAGTGTTTGCCCCAGTAAATCCCCCACCAAACTTGGCATTTAGCAGTTCAACTAAAGAATCAATAGTTGGCGTATTTGGTGAATCAAAATCTTCTAGTGCTGGAACTTTTGAAGAATCCTCAGCATCAACCTTTGTGACCATCGCTTCCACATTTGCTGCAAATCCACACTGAGGACACAAAACGTATGTGTCTTCACCTGTTGAGCAAGGAGCCAGGAACTCTTCTGATTTAGATCCACCCATCGCACCTGATACAGCCTTAACGATGTTGTACTTCATCCCTAGGCGGTCAAAAGTTTTTACATAGGCTTCACGATGGTTTTGATATGAAACCTCTAAACCAGCATCATCAACATCAAATGAGTAAGAGTCCTTCATGACGAATTCACGGCCGCGGATAATTCCGCTGCGCGGGCGAGCTTCATCACGAAACTTTGTTTGAATCTGATAAATGCTTAGTGGCAAATCTTTATACGATGAATATTCGCCTTTAACCATCAGAGTGAACATTTCTTCGTGCGTAGGTCCTAGTAAATAATCTCCGCCCTTTCGATCCTGCAATCTAAATAGAGATGGGCCGTACTCTTCCCAACGGTTGGTTGTCTCATAGGCTTCACGTGGCAGAAGTGCGGGAAAATTAACTTCTTGGAAACCTGCATTATCCATTTCTTCTCTGATTACACGTTCCACATTTCTAAGTGTGATCACACCAAGAGGTAGCCATGAATAAATACCTGCCGCAATTCGGCGCACATAACCAGCACGAACCAACAGCTTATGACTTGCCACCTCGGCATCTGCTGGATCATCGCGAAGAGTACGCAAAAATAGCGTAGACATTTTCAACATGGGCAAACCCTATCGAACATCAACTGAAGGTTGCCCTGAAGCAACTCCGGCGGCTTCCATTTCTTCTGCTAAACGCATAGCTTCTTCGATAAGTGTTTCAACAATTTGTGCTTCTGGAACAGTCTTGATGACCTGACCCTTAACAAATATCTGACCCTTGCCATTTCCTGAGGCAACACCAAGATCTGCTTCACGTGCTTCGCCAGGACCATTAACAACACAACCCATAACTGCTACGCGCAGTGGAACAGTCATGCCTTCCAAGCCAGCCTGCACTTTTTCTGCCAATGTATACACATCAACTTGTGCGCGACCACATGACGGGCAAGAAACAATTTCAAGTTTGCGTTGACGCAAATTGAGGGATTCAAGAATAGAAATTCCTACCTTCACCTCTTCAACAGGTGGTGCAGATAAAGAAACGCGAATTGTGTCGCCAATACCTTCGGCTAACAAAATTCCAAAAGCGGTTGCAGATTTAATTGTGCCTTGAAACAGTGGACCAGCCTCTGTTACGCCAAGGTGTAACGGGTAATCACACTTTGCAGCAAGAATTCGATAAGCGTTGACCATTGTTACCGGGTCATGATGCTTTACTGAAATTTTGATATCTGAAAAACCATGCTCTTCAAATAAAGATGCTTCCCACAATGCAGACTCTGCAAGTGCTTCAGGCGTTGCCTTTCCATACTTTGCAAGTAAACGAGGATCTAAAGAACCAGCGTTAACGCCAATGCGAATAGGAATACCGGCATCCCCTGCTGCTTTTGCAACCTCTTTAACTTTGTCATCAAACTGCTTGATATTTCCAGGATTAACTCGAACTGCCGCACAACCTGCATCAATTGCAGCGAAGATGTACTTAGGTTGAAAGTGAATATCTGCAATAACTGGAATCTGTGACTTCTTAGCAATTTGAGCCAGCGCATCTGCATCATCTTGACTTGGCACAGCGATACGAACAATTTGGCAACCAGAAGCCGTTAACTCTGCAATCTGCTGCAATGTTGCGTTCACATCGGCGGTCAAAGTTGTACACATCGATTGAACTGAAACCGGTGAATCGCTGCCTACCCCGACGGAACCAACTTTCAGCTGACGCGTCTTGCGACGTGGATGCAATGTTGGAGGAGGCGCACTTGGAATTCCTAGATCAACCATGGCTTTATTCTGCACTACTCAGGCAAAAACTGCCGAATTAAAGCCACCTGCACTTGCTTAAAGGTTGAGCGTTACAGGATTGATCACATCTGCAACCAACAAAAGCAGGGTTAAGCAAGCAAGAATCACAAAAACCACCATCGTTACTGGGGTAAGCACAGTCACATCTATTGCAGCAGGTCGTGGACGACCACGTAACCGAGCAAAAAATGCGCGAATTTCATCAGCGATTGCAACTGCCATATGTCCGCCATCCAAAGGCAAGATTGGCAATAAATTAAATATTCCAACAAAGATGTTCAAACTAGCAATGATTAAGAGAAATGTTGCTAACCGTTCAGAAACAGTTAACTGGGAGTCTCCTACTGCCTGACCTGAAACTCGAGCTACCCCAACGACACCAACTAAGCCACTCGCATCGCGTTTTTCGCCGTGAACAGTTTGTCCCCACAGTGCTGGAACCTTTGATGGCAATTTAACAAGTGATTTCACACTCTCTGTGATGAAATTCTTAGTTAACTTAAAAGAATTTGATGCAGCCGAAATTAATCCAAACCGCTTCACGCCAACTGTGTTTACGATTCCAAGTACGTAGCGCTTCGTACCTTCAACATCTGTTAATCGTGGTTTCGCTTTCACGGTAATTTGCTGGCCAGCTCTAGTCAATCCAATGGTCAATTCTTTCCCACCTGAATTGCGAATTGCTTCAACATCTTTGTACCAATTTGTGACTTTTACTCCATTGATTGAAACAACTTCATCTCCTGCTTGAATTCCTACGGATTGTGCAACAGAGCCCGAGACGACTTCGCCAATAACTGGCAAAACCTGATTTGTTCCCACTCCTGCAAATAAAGTGAACAGAAGTAAGTAGCCAAGTACGAAATGAAGCAACGAACCCGCACCGAGTACAACAAGTTTCTTGCCTGAACTCGCCTTATAGAAAGCTCTTGATTCCTCGCCTTCAGGCATCTGATCATTAGGTGCCATGCCTTCAATTCGACAGTACCCACCAGCAGGAATCGCTTTGATACCAAACTCAGTTTCACCGCGCTGGGTTGACCATAAACGCTTTCCAAATCCAAGGAAGAACTCTGAAACCTTCATTCCATAATGACGTGCTGTTAGGTAATGGCCGAATTCATGCACCATAACTGAAAAGAGAAGCGCCGCTACAAAGGCAAGGATTCCGACAATTTGCATTACATACCTATCGAGAGTTGGTGCTTAAGAGTATGCACGATACCGCTGACACCTTGGAAATTTCGGAATTATCGGTCTAGAAGATTCTGAGTGGCTAAATATTTCTCGCCAGATCTACGCTTTGCTATTGCGCTCAATGCTTCAAGCACGACTCTGTTAGCCAAAATAGCGGTTATATCTGCACTATCAAAGGGTGGAGCAACTTCAACAACATCAATTCCAACTATTGGAAGTTCTAAGCAGATTCTACGAACAGCTTCTAGTAATTCGCGGCTAGTCATTCCGCCAGGTTCTGGTGTTCCGGTTCCTGGCGCCATTCCCGGATCAACTACGTCAATATCGACAGACAAGAAAACTCCATCGCATCCATCAACTAACGTTGCAAATGATTCATCTAAGACTGCTTTTAATCCACGATGGTGAATTTCCGTCATCTCATACGAACGCATTCCCTGGTCACGCATCCAATTAAGAGTTGCATCTTCTGGCCAATACCCACGTAATCCCAGTTGCAAGAAGCGATCGCCACGAACAAATCCGTTGTTAATTAAGTTGCGCATGGGTGTTCCATGGCCAACTAACGCACCAAACTGTCCTTCTCCGGTATCTGCATGCGCATCAAAGTGGATCATAGAAATCTTTCCTAAACCACGATGGTTTGCAATTCCTGCAACATCGGCCGATGCAATCGAGTGATCGCCACCAAGTACAACAGGAATGATTCCTGCACGAGAAATCTTTTCTGTTGCAGTACGCAGTACCTCTAGAGATGCAATTAAATCTCCGCCAGGCATCATCAGATCACCGGCATCTAGCACCTTTAGATCCTTCAACCCATCTGTGCGCAGTGCAAGATGAGGTCTAGAGCCATCATGTGGAAGATAATCCCCGCCGCGAATTGCTTGAGGACCAAACTTGGCACCTGATCTATGCGAAGTTCCGCTATCAATTGGCGCTCCAACAATAATTACATCTGCGCCTTCATAACTTTTAGGATCATCTAAATCACAGGCTGGAATTCCTAAAAAAGTAAAACTAGGGCCATACATATTGCCGTGATTGGTCACTTAGCAACCTTGACCTTGCGCCCTACAAATTGTCCTGCGATAACAAGAATCAATGCCAACATGAACATGGCAGAGCCAATGACATTTGCCTGGGCTGGGATTCCGCGGGCTGCGGAAACATAGACAAACTTTGGAAATGTTGTCAGGGTTCCAGAATTAAAGTTGGTAATGATGAAGTCATCAAATGACAAGCTAAAGGCCAAAAGCGCAGCACCTGCAATACCAGGGGCCACCAAAGGCAAAGTCACACGGCGGAAAGTTTCTAATTCATTTGCATAGAGATCCATTGCTGCTTGCTCTAAACGTGGATCCAGGGATGCGATACGTGCCTTAACAGTTACAACTACAAATGAAATACAGAACATCACGTGTGCAATTACTGTTGGCCAGAAGCCTGGGTTGATATGAAACACCAAGAACAAGGACAAAAGCGAAGCACCCAAAACAATTTCGGGTGTTGCCATTGGTAAGAAGATCAATAGATTTGAGGTTGAACGACCCTTGAATGCATAACGACCAATTGCAAAGGCAATCATCGTGCCAAGAATCGTTGCAAATGTTGTAGCCAATAATCCAATCTTGATCGAATTACCCAGCGCCGAACACACTTCTGGGGCACCGCATGGATTTTTCCAATTGTTTAACGTAAAACCTTTCCAAATCAAGTTGGACTTACCAGAATCATTAAAGGAGAAAGCGAAGGTATAAAGAACTGGGATAAACAAATAAGTGAAACCAAAAACAGCATAAATGCGGATGAGATTGCGGCCAAACCACCGTGAAAGACGTGCCTTAGCTGGGATCGTTGGGATTGATGCATCTTTTTGCTTGCTCATACCAACTCCTCCGTTCCAGCCTTGCGGATATAAATGGTGACAAGAATCAGAATCGCAGCCATCAACGTGAATGACAACGCTGCAGCTGTTGGGTAATCAACGATCTTGAAATATCGGGACTCAATGACATTTCCGATCATCTTTGTATTAGGGCTTCCCAAAATTGCCGCATTAACATAATCACCTGCTGCCGGAATAAAGGTCAGCAAAGTTCCTGCGACAACGCCAGGCATGGACAATGGCAACGTTACTTTGCGGAAAGTAGTAATTCCGTTGGCATACAAATCCCCTGATGCTTCCATTGTGCGCGGATCAATTCGCTCTAAAGATGCATACAGAGGCAAAGTCATAAAGGGCAAAAAGTTATATGTCATACCCATGACCACTGCAAAAGAGGTAGATGTCAAGGTCGTACTTTGACTAATAATTCCTAAATTTCGAAGGGTCGGAACTACAAATCCTTCCTCACCAAGAATCTGCTTCCAGGCAACTGTACGAAGTAGAAATGAGACGAAGAATGGAGCAACAACTAAAACCAACAGCAAGTTCTTTAATTTCCCAGCTTTGAATGCAATTGCATAGGCCAAAGGGTAAGCGATTGCTAATGCCAAAATTGTTGCTAATAATGCAAAAACAAAGGAGCGTGCAAACTGCTCTTTATTGTCGGTAAAAGCGTTGACGTAATTTGCAAAATGAAAAGTCTGCTCATTTTGTCCGGTGTCTCCCCCGGCAATTGGTGTCTGGGTTGAGGTTTGAGCCAAATTAACAATCGGTAAAATAAAAAAGGTAAAAAAGAATAGAAAACCTGGAAGCAACAGCAGGTAAGGCATCTTCACCTTAGACAAGGCGTTGCTCATTCCTCGTCTAGTTCCTCAGGGTTAACTTCTAGTCCGGCTTCAACATCTTCATCGCCACGCAATGCAAAAGTGAAGTTTGGTTCCCAAGAAATGACAACCTCATCGCCCTTATCAAATGGTGGAACACCATCGTCGTTTTGTTCAAAGACCATAACTTCTTGTCCCCAAGGCATAAGCACTTGATACTGCGTAGATACGCCGATATAGGAAACATCTTCGATACGACCACCGGTCAGAATGTTTCCACGAGTTGGTGTTCCAACAAGAGAGATACGGAATTTTTCTGGTCGGATTCCTGCATAAATTGAACTGTCAACCGCGTGGCTACGGCTCTTAGGCATCGAAATCTTTTGGCCAAATAGATCAACAACTAAATTGTCTCCATCAGTGCCCTCAATGCGTCCTTTAATCAGGTTTGATTGACCTAAGAAGTTGGCAACAAAAGCGGTATTTGGATTGTCATAAAGATCTGCGGGCGAGCCCATCTGCTCAATCTCGCCCTCGTTCATAACAGCAATGGTGTCAGCCATAGTCATAGCTTCTTCCTGATCGTGTGTTACGTGAACAAAAGTAAGGCCAACTTCACGTTGAATCCACTTCAGTTCGATCTGCATCTGGCGACGAAGTTTTAGATCTAACGCACCTAATGGCTCATCCAATAGCAGAAGTGCGGGGCGGTTAACAATTGCGCGAGCTAGTGCAATGCGCTGTTGCTGTCCACCAGATAACTGGGTTGGCTTGCGTTCAGCAAGGTGAGGCAGTTCTACTAATTCCAGAACTTTGTTTACATCTGCAGTCACATCTTTAATTCCACGACGGCGCAAACCAAATGCAATGTTTTCAAAAATTGTTAAATGTGGAAACAGTGCATAATTTTGGAAAACAGTATTAATTGGGCGTTGGTATGGTCGCTTTGTGGTGATGTCAGTTGCACCCAAATGAATGCTTCCAACAGTTGGCTCCTCCAACCCTGCGATCATTCGTAGAGTTGTTGTCTTTCCACATCCTGATGGACCAAGTAAGGCAAAGAAAGATCCCTCAGGAATCGTTAATGAAAGATCATTAACGGCCGTAAAATCACCATACGATTTTGTAATACGAGTAAGACGTAAATCTCCTCGCGTAGCAGATGAAACGTCAGGCACTAGTTTCCGGCCGCCTTCTGGAACGCTTCGCCCCATGAAGTTTCTTCAGCTGGAGTAAGTGATCGGAAAACGCTCAAGTTCTTTGAAGTCTTTGCATCAGGGAAGATGAATGGACTGTTCGCAAGTTC
>JBAXPH010000055.1:0-8137 GCA_037132355.1 Actinomycetes bacterium | reverse complement strand
CAAGTCCAAGACCTTCGTTAGCTGATACAACTGCATCAAGCTTTCCGCCTGCCTTAGTTAGCTGCTGCTCGAAAATTACGCCACCCTTTGCGTTGTCCCAATCTGGAACAGCTTGGTCATCAACAAGTGTGTACGCCTTTGATGTGATCAATGGGCGTAGAACTGAGTCATAACCCTGCTTGAACAATGTTGCGTTGTTATCTGTTGGTGAACCGTTTAGGTAAACGATTGAAGCCTTCTTCTTGCCAGCTGCATCAAGACATGCCTTGATTCCCTGACCCTGAAGCTTGCCTACTGCTACGTTGTCGAATGAAACGTAGTATGAAGCTGAACCAGCAAGTGTTAGACGATCGTAATCGATTGTCTTAATTCCAGCCTTTGCAGCCTTTGCTTGGATCGCAGCTGTTGATGGTGAATCAAGTCCAGCCATGATCAAAACCTTTACGCCCTTTGCCATCATCTGATCAGCAATAGTTGCGAACTTAGCCTTGTCTCCGTTTGCGTTCTGAATATCTGCAGTTACGTTTGCAGCCTTGAATGCTGCTGCAAGGAACTTGCGGTCTGCTGTTTCCCAGCGAGCTGAAGAAGCTGCATCAGGAAGAATTACGCCAACTTGTACTGACGCTGCTGTTGCAGACGAAACAGATACGAAGCCAGTTAGTGCGAGTACAGCAGCTGAAATTACAGCTACGACCGCGTTACGACGCTTTGTCATCTAATTAACGACCTTTCGGGGTAAATCATCCGGAAATGAAATTGTTTCCATTCCTTTGGTGTGGATGAGTAGTGAGGTAAAAATAGACCTGACTGGCCAAAAGGTCACTATCAAAAATGGGGTAAATGCCCTTTTTACCTAACGATTTGATAACGGCCACCACCGCTCACGATAACCTTGCCCAATGGCTTCACATATTGAGATTTTAGAGCGCGAGATCAAGGCCGCTATCGGTCGAGCTATCGACGCCGGATCATTTGTTGGCCAGACCCCTGACGCGATCAAGCTGGAACGACCTAAAGATCGTGAGCACGGGGACTATGCGACATCCATCGCACTGCAAATTGCCAAACCTGCTGGCAAGAATCCACGAGATATTGCGCAAATAATCGCAGACCAATTACATGGTGTTGTAGATATTTCAAAAGTTGAAATTGCGGGCCCTGGATTTATCAACATTACGCTCAATCGCGCTAGCCAAGCCGCACTTGTTCAAACAATTCTGGCAGCTAAGAGTGATTACGGAAAAGGAACGGCGCTCGCCGGAGTGAAAATCAACCTCGAATTTATTAGTGCGAATCCAACTGGACCTTTGCACTTAGGTCACACACGTTGGGCAGCAGTTGGCGATGCATTAGGTCGCGTACTGACTGCAGCAGGCGCATCTGTCACACGCGAGTTTTATATTAATGATCGCGGTAATCAGATGGATCTTTTTGGACAATCTGTAGAAGCCGTTGCACTAGGTAACGCGGTTCCAGAAAATGGTTATCAAGGGGATTACATAAAAGATTTAGCGCAAGAAGTTGTTGCTGAAAACGCAAACATAAAGAGTTTGCCTGAAAATGATCGTGTTATTGCATTTCGTGAAGCTGCATATCAATTGCAACTAAAGGATCAACAACGTGTCTTAGATACATTCAATACACATTTTGATGTCTGGTTCTCGGAGCGTTCTTTGCACGAGCAAGGCGCAGTTGAACACGGCTTAGAAAAACTTCGCTCACAAGGTCATGTCTTTGAAGTAGATGGTGCAGTGTGGTTACGCACGACTGACTTTGGAGATGACAAAGATCGAGTTATGACAAAAAGTGATGGCTCACTTACATACTTTGCATCAGATACTGCTTATTACATCAATAAGCGCGAAAGAGGCTTTGATATCTGCATCTACATGTTAGGCGCTGATCACCACGGTTATATCGGTCGCTTAAAGGCGACGGCAGCATGTGCAGGTGATGATCCCGAGTACAACATTCATGTATTGATAGGTCAGTTAGTAAAGATTATGGAAGGTGGCGAAGAAGTTAAATTGTCTAAGCGCGCCGGAACAATCATTACTCTTGAAGAACTAGTTGAAAAAGTTGGCGTAGATGCTGCTCGCTACACCTTGATTCGCTATCCGGTTGACACTCCAATGGTCATGGATATCGATATCTTGAAGCGCAATACAAATGAAAATCCGGTTTATTACGTGCAATATGCCCACGCTCGAATTGCTGCAGTCTTGCGTAACGCCCAAGAGCTCGGCGCTTCATTGGATTTGAAAGATTTCGACCCTGCTCAGTTGTCACATGATCGGGAAAATGAATTATTAGGTGCGTTGGCCGAATTCCCGCGCGTCGTGGCAAGTGCGGCTGAATTCCGTGAACCGCATCGTATTGCTCGATACCTAGAAGAACTCGCCGGCACTTATCACGGTTTCTACAACGATTGCCGTGTCTTGCCAATGGGAGAAGAAAAATTGTCTGCGCTTCACACCGCGCGTTTATTACTATGTACTGCAACAAAGCAGGTTGTTCATAACGGCCTAGATCTACTTGGTGTCAGTGCACCGGAGAGGATGTAACTCATGTGGTCATCTTCTGTCACAACTGGTGCTGAACTTTCTATTGCAGGATTATCAGCAAAAGCACTTGCTAAAGAATTTGGAACTCCAACATTTTTTCTTGACGAAGCAGATTTTCGTGCACGCGTGCTCGCTTGGGATAAAGCGCTTAAGGATGCATTTGGATCACATGCTGGCACTGTTTATTACGCATCAAAGGCTTTTATCTGTACAGAGCTTGCTCGCTGGATCAAAGAAATTGGGATTGGCATCGATGTAAGTACTGGTGGAGAAATGGCAGTTGCACTGGCCGGGGGAATTGATCCATCAAAGATCGAAGTTCATGGAAACAACAAATCTTTGGGCGAAATCGAAAAGGCGATCAGCATCGGTGTCGAAACAATTGTTATTGATTCGATGTATGAAATTGATCGAGTAGCTGCGGCTGCCAAACAGTTAGGCAAAGTCCAGCGTATCCATCTTCGCCTGACCCCTGGAATTCAAGCTCACACCCATGAGTCAATTTCAACAGCCCATGAAGATGTGAAGTTTGGTTTTTCAATTGCAAGTGGGGCAGCATGGGCTGCAATTACTAAAGTCCACAGCCACTCATCATTAGAGCTTCGCGGAATCCACGCGCACATTGGTTCGCAGATTTTTGGATTTGAATCATTTGAAATGTTGGCCGAACGATTTGTGACGTTCCTGGCACAGTATCGCGATGAGTTTAAAAAGGAATTACCTGAATTAGATCTTGGAGGTGGTTACGGAATCGCTTACTTGCCAGGTGATGAAACTGTGAATCCTGCTGAAGCTATGAACGCACTTGCTGCTGCAGTTACAAAAAATTGTACGATTCATAAGTTGCAGGTTCCACGAGTTTCAATTGAACCAGGCCGAGCAATTGTGGGGCCAACAATGTTTACTTTGTATGAAGTGGGCACGGTAAAAGATGTGACCTTAGAAAATGGAACGCATCGTCGCTACATTTCTATTGATGGTGGAATGAGCGACAACATTCGACCATCTCTATATGGCGCTGAATACACAACAATTTTGGCTAATCGCACCAGCACTGCCCCGCAAGTTTCTAGTCGTTTAGTAGGAAAGCATTGCGAAACCGGTGACATCGTCATTCGCGAAATTAATTTGCCTGAAGACATCGTGCCAGGGGATTTATTAGCGGTCCCTGCAACAGGTGCATATGGACGCAGCATGGCCAGCAACTACAACCATGTGCCTCGACCACCAGTAGTTGCAGTAAAAGATGGAAAAGCTCGTGTAATTGTGCGCAGAGAGACTGAAGCTGATCTGCTTCGGCTCGATATTTAACGCCGATCTAGTCATCTATGAAAGAATGGCGCCATGAACTCGGGCGTCAAAACAATCACAATTGGCATGCTCGGCTGCGGCGTAGTGGGCAGTCAAGTTGCCCGCCTGCTCCAAGATGATGAGCAAGAGCTATCAGAGCGTTCAGGTGCGCTGCTTAAGTTAAGCAAAGTAGGTGTTCGCACTGCAGGTGCGCGCGAGGGTGCTAATTCTTCGTTGATTACAACAGACCTTAATTCAATTGTGACTGATCCAAGTATTAACATCATCATTGAAGTAATGGGCGGAATCGAACCTGCTAAATCTTTAATCCTGGAAGCAATCAAAAATGGCAAATCTGTCATCACTGCAAATAAAGCGTTGCTTGCAACTCATGGACATGAATTATTTAATGCTGCAGATGCTGCTGGTGTTGATTTGTATTACGAAGCAGCCGTTGCTGGTGCGATTCCAATTATCCGTTCCATGCGCGAATCACTTGCTGGTGATCAAATTACCCGAGTAATGGGAATTGTTAATGGAACAACAAATTACATTCTTACCAAGATGCATGAAGAAGGCCGCGCTTTCGACGAAGTACTAAAAGAAGCACAATCACTTGGTTATGCCGAAGCAGATCCAACAGCCGACATCGAAGGCCATGACGCGGCAGCAAAGGCAGCCCTTCTTGCAAGCCTGGCATTTCACAGCACAGTCGTAATCGATGAGGTCTATTGCGAAGGTATTACACACATTTCATCTGAGGATGTTGCTGCTGCTAAGTCAATGAACAGCATTATTAAACTATTGGCAATTGCCGAACTAACTGTTAAAGATGAAATTTCAGTTCGCGTGCATCCAGTGATCTTGCCCATGGCACATCCATTGGCTTCTGTGCGCAATGCGTTTAATGCAATCTATGTGGAATCTGAAGCCGCTGGTCAGCTTATGTTCTACGGTCGTGGAGCAGGCGGTGCGCCAACAGCATCAGCAATTCTTGGTGATTTAGTTGCAGTTGCTCGTCATGCTGCTTATTCAACGGTTGGTTATGGCGAATCAGATTATGCCGACCTGGATATTGCACCAATTGGCGCTGTTAAATCTCAATTCTTTGTTCGCCTGCATGTTGCCGATAAATCAGGTGTTTTGGCTGCTATTGCACAAACATTTGCAAGTGAAAACGTGTCGATTCAAACAGTACGACAAGCAGGTCTTGGGGCAGATGCAGAATTAATTGTGGTTACTCACGCAGCATCAGAAGATGCCTTGGATGCGTGTGTAGAAAAGTTGAAGAAGATGGATATTGTCAGCAAAGTCGAGAGCGTCATTCGCGTTGAGGGAGCACCTGCCTAATGGGTCTATTCGGTAAAAAAGAGAGCGGCGCACATCAATGGCGCGGAGTCATTGAGGAGTACCGTCACCGACTTCCAGTAAGTGCTAAAACTCCGATCGTTTCTTTGCGCGAAGGTGGGACTCCACTTATCTATGCCTGCAATCTTTCAGAACTTCTTGGCAACAATGTATGGATCAAATACGAAGGTCTAAACCCAACAGGTTCTTTTAAAGATCGTGGAATGACAATGGCGATTTCTAAAGCGGCAGAAGATGGCGCAAAAGCTGTTATCTGCGCGTCAACAGGAAACACGTCAGCATCTGCTGCAGCATATGCAGTGAAAGCAGGAATGCGTCCAGCTGTTTTAATTCCTAAAGGCAAGATTGCAATGGGAAAGTTGGCACAAGCAGTTATTCATGACTCAACAATTTTGCAAGTGAACGGCAATTTTGATGATTGTTTAATGCTGGCTAAGGAATTATCTGAAAATTATCCAGTTGCACTTGTTAACTCTGTTAATCCATTTCGCATTGAAGGACAAAAGACAGCAAGTTTTGAAGTTGTAGACATGCTTGGTGATGCACCTGATATTCACGCACTTCCTGTCGGTAATGCAGGAAATATCACTGCGTACTGGAAGGGTTATAAGGAATACAACAAGGATGGCCTTTCAACAAAGCTACCGATGATGTATGGATTTCAAGCAGCAGGTGCCGCACCGATCGTTAAAGGCAAGATTGTTAAGAACCCAGAGACAATTGCAACGGCAATTCGCATTGGAAACCCGGCGTCATGGCAGCAAGCAATTGAAGCCCGCGATGTGTCCGGTGGCGTTATTGACTCTGTTACAGATCGTGAAATCTTGAGCGCATACCGTTTAATTGCCGCTAAAGAAGGTATTTTCGTTGAGCCTTCATCTGCTGCAGGTCTTGCAGGACTGCTTAAGTACAAGAAGGCGGGCAAACTGCCAAAGGACAAAACAATTGTCATCACTGTTACTGGACACGGTTTAAAGGACATTCCTTACGCACTGGAAGCAGCAAAGAAGCCAGTAGTTGTTCCAGTGAATGCGAAGATTGCAGCTAAAGCATTGGGACTTGCGTAAAAATTATGAAGCCAACATTTAAGGCACAACCTGTTCAAGTTCAAGTTCCAGCATCTAGTGCGAACTTAGGACCTGGCTTTGACTGTCTTGGATTAGCGTTAAATATGAATGATCGCTACATGGCGCAAGTTATGGACGAGCCTGGTGTTGATATTGATGTAACTGGCGAAGGAGCAGAAAGTGTTCCAACAACAGATAAAAATTTAGTAATTAAAGCAATGCACAAAGGTTTTGATTTTTTAGGCGGTCGCCCACGCGGCATTGCATTACGTCAATTAAATGTTATTCCTCATGGTCGTGGTTTAGGTTCATCTGCTGCGGCAATAGTTGGTGGATTAGCACTTGCCCGCGCACTTGTACTTGGTGGCAATGAGCGCATGACTCAAGAAGATATGTTGAACATGGCTAATGAAATGGAAGGCCATCCAGATAATGTTTCAGCTGCAATTAATGGCAGCGCAAACTTGGCATGGCAAGAATCTCAACGCGGTCATATTGTTGCGCAATCCCTAAACTTTGAAGTTGATCCCCGTATTGGCGTGCTTGCATTTGTTCCATCGACAGAACTTTCAACATCAAAGGCTCGCAAGATGTTGCCTGAATCAATTCCTCATCAAGATGCCGTCAAAAACTCAAGCAACGTTGCAGTTTTGGTTCAAGCGTTGCAACACCGCCCGGATTTATTGCTAGGTGCAACAGAGGATTATTTGCATCAGGCTTATCGCAAGGATGCAATGCCAAATAGTTACGCGCTAATGACAAAACTTCGGAAAGCCGGCGTAGCAGCTTTCATTTCAGGTGCTGGTCCAACTGTGTTAGTTCTTCATACAGGTGGGGAGTCAGAGGCTGCTGAATTAGAGCGTGCCGCAGGGGAGAAGTTCCACATGATTTCCTTGGGCATTTCACGCACAGGCGTAAGTCTCGTCACCGCTTAATTTTGCGATTTCGCGCCCAATCCTGCTAACCTTTGGGCATCTGAACGGCACATCTAGCGGCCAGTAACACATCAGACAAAGTCCAAAAAGAAAGTCTCTAAAAACAATAACCAGGTTTCTTAGGCTTTATCTCCTAGAACCAATAGTGAAAAGATATTCATGACAACAGAAATTGAACCAGTTCGCTCACAAAGTCCAGAGCTTGCTGCAATGACCCTTCCAAAGTTAAAGACAGTTGCAACGCAACTAGGTGTCGATGGCGCAGCAAAGATGAAGAAGGACGCACTTGTAGAAGCGATCGCTGATTTGCAGGCAAAGAACCGCGAAGCCGCAAAGGCTGAACGCGAAGCACGCCGCGAAGCACGCAACAACCGTAAGAAGGACTCAAAGCCTTCAAATAACTCTCAAGATTCAGATGATGATGGTGATGATAATTCTGCACCACAATCAAACAATGACCGTGGTGGTCGCAATGACCGCTTTGATCGCAATGATCGTGGCCGCGGACGTGATCGCAACCGTGATCGCAACCGTGACCGTGGACCACGCGAAGAGCGTGAGCCAGTTCTTAGCGAAGATGATGTTCTAGTTCCAGTTGGTGGCTTGCTCGATATTCTCGAAAGCTACGCCTTCATTCGCACCGCTGGATACTTGCCAGGACCAAACGATGTTTATGTTTCATTGCAGCAGGTTCGAAAGAACGGACTGCGCAAGGGAGATGTTGTAACAGGCCAAGTTCGCCAGCCACGTGAAGGTGAAACAAAGCAGAAGTTCAATGCATTGATCACTCTTGAAACAGTTAACGGAATGACTCCTGAAGAGGCACGTAATCGTGTTGAGTTCGGAAAGCTAACTCCTCTGTATCCGCAAGAACGTTTGCGCCTTGAGACAGAACCAAATGTTCTTACAACTC
>JBAXPH010000054.1:0-8143 GCA_037132355.1 Actinomycetes bacterium | reverse complement strand
GGATATCCGCATCACTTGGTCATCTCGTGGATCGATGTGCGACCAGGTATTCGTCAGATGGCAAAAATGTTAGGGATTCCCCTCACAGAATGGTAAACAACAACTACAAACCCTCGAAAGCAAGGATAAAAATGAAAACTAAAGGACACAAAGCCTTTGCTTCACTCCGCGCTGGTGTAGTTGCAACAGTTGCTGCGGCACTTGTTGTAACACCACTTGCGGTTGCACATGCTGAAGATATGCCAACATTTGGCAAGGTCTGCGCAACAGAAGGAATTAGCACAGGGCAAAAGACAACATCACTTATCTGTCAAAAGAATGCTGCCGGAAAGTTAACATGGCAGCGCGTTCGCTTGGGTGGCTCAAACGCAGCACCTGTAGCAAACCTAACTCCACCAAAGGGTTCAATTGAATTCCACCACTGGCGTTCAGAAGACAAGGTAGTTCTACAAGGAATTATTGATGACTTCCAAGCTAAATATCCGGGAACAAAGATCACACAGGTAATCACTGATTCAACTAATTACCAGAACCTTGAACTTTCAAAGGTCAGCGTTAACCCAAAGGCTGCATTAGTAACAATTTTCCGCGGCCAGCAGTTCACTGACTTCTCGAAGGCAAACATGATGGCTGATTTGTCTAACGAGCGCTTTGTCAAGCAAAACGTTATTCAGTCAGCTCTTACACCAGGAATTCTAAACGGAAAAGTTTATGCGGTTCCTTACCAATCACTATTTAACAACCCTATTTACAACACAGAAATGTTTGCAAAGAATGGTTGGAAGACACCAACAAACTGGACTCAGCTCCTTGCTTTCTGTAAGACCTCAAAGGCAAAGGGAATCATTCCTTTTGCTTGGCCTGCAGCTACAAAGGGAAATGCTGGGCAGATTATGAACGCAATGATGATGAACTCTGATTCATCAATTGATGCAATCACAAAGCATGTAAATGACATTCAGGCTGGTAAGGAACTTGTTACTGATGCATGGTTCAAGGGAATTGCGACAAAGTATGCTCAGATGAACGATGCTGGCTGCTTCCCTGACAATGTTGTTGCATACACAGATGTTGCCGCTCAGGCAGACTTCGCAGCTGGCAAAGCTGCAATCTACCCAACTGGAACATTTGGAATGGGCCCAATTAAGGCACTCAATCCAGCAATGGCCGGAAAGATGGGCATCTTTGGAATGATCGTTGTTGATTCAAAGCCAATTTACGAAGGAATCACAAACAACACATTCATGTTCTCAATTAACCCTAAGTCGAACAGCACAGATCAAAAGATCGCTCGTGCTTTCATGTCATACCTTCTAACAGCACCTGTTGCTCAGAAGTATGCAGTGGGAACATCACAGCACGTATCAGTGATCAACGTTGACTATGCAGAAAACATTGACTTGCTGAACACATCTGTAATCATGGGCAAGAAGCTAGTACTTGCACCACGCTTCTTGTTCACCAACGGAGCAGTTGCAACACCAGTTGAGCTAGCTCTTATGGCAATTGGTTCAGGTAAGTCTGTGTCAGACACGCTTGCTGATGCAGCAAAGCAGATTAAGACAGCCCTAGGCGCTTGATCTCAAAGGCGAATCAAAATCACATCGGCACCCCACAAGGGGGTGCCGATGTGATTGCGCCTGTCAAAAAATCTCGTAGGACGAAGGAAAAGAGAATCCTGTTGTGGATGGCGTTACCAGCCTTTGCAGTTTATGCTGCACTTTATCTGTACCCTGCGCTTTCAAATCTGCTGTATGCAACACAAAAATGGGATGGAATTACAAAACCTAAATTCACGGGTTTGCACAATATGACCTACCTGCTAACACAGGATGATCTATTCAGAAAAGCTCTTGGAAACAACTTACGCTTCATGCTCGTAGTGGTCATTTTCCAAACAGCTTTTGCTCTGCTTTTTGCGACATTCTTATTGAAGAATTCAAAGACGAATATTTTTTTAAGAATAGTTTTCTTTTTCCCAACAATTTTGTCATCTGTTTCAGTTGGAATTATCTGGACATTTTTATACGACCCAAATTACGGATCAATTACCGCGTTTTTAAAAGCCATTGGCATGGGTGCACACGCCCCTCTTTGGCTTGGTAACGAAAGAATCACTCTTTATTCAATTGCCCTCACCCAAGTTTGGTTCCATACGGGACAGATGATCGTTATTTATGTAGCTGGCCTACAGCAGATTCCAAAAGAATTGTATGAAGCGGCTGAAGTAGATGGTGCCTCACGTTGGCAGCAATTTAAGGGAATTACATGGCCAATGGCCCTTCCAACTACTGCCGTCGTTGTTGCCTATACAACGATTCAAACTTTTAGAGCCTTTGATTTGATTTTTGCAATGACTGGCGGCGGTCCAAGCTACGCCTCCGAAATCTTGGTAACTCAGATTTACAACACAGCTTTTATTAGCCAGAAATTTGGTTATGCCTCTGCTCAATCCATCGTCCTAGTTGTGCTGGTTTTGTTCATTACTTGGCTGCAACGTAAGACTTTGCGAGTTAATGATGGGACCAAGTAATGTATAAAGCACTCCGAGGTAGCCTTCTTACAATCTATGCGGCAATTATTCTTGTTCCGTGCATGATTGTGATGACGGGCGCATTTAAGACTGACTTTGAGATTTATACAAAGCCATTGTCTCTTCCAGCGGTGTGGAGCTTTGCTAACTTTCGAAAATTGTTCTTGGAAAGCAATATTGCAGTACCGTTCATGAATAGCGTTATTGTGTCCGCGTTTTCCGTCTTCTTTACTCTTTTATTTGCAAGTTTGGCCGCATATTCAATATCACGACTAATGACAATTACTGGCAAAGTTCTTTTCTTGTTATTTTCGCTTGGATTAGCAATACCCGGCCAAGTTAATATCATTCCTATTTATCACCTTTTCGTACAGTTGCACCTAAATAACTCGTTGTTCGGATTGATCCTTGTCAATATTGCACTCACACTTCCAATCTCAATTTTTATTCTCTCCGCATTCTTCAAAGACTTGCCAAAAGAAATGTTTGAGTGCGCTGGAATGGATGGGGCAGGCCAATTCAGAATTTATCGCTCGATTGCATTGCCATTATCAAAGCCAGCACTTGGAGCTACAGGAATTTTCCTCTTCGTCATTTGTTGGAATGACCTGCTGTACCCACTCATGTTGATTACCGAAGCAGGTAAGAAGACTTTGCCTCTCGTACTAATTGACTATAAAGGTGAGTATTTTGCAAGTTACAGCATGCAGTTTGCGGCAATTTTGGTTGCTTCATTACCAATGGTTGCCATGTATCTATTCATGCAGCGAACATTCCAAGCAGGCCTAACAGCCGGTGCGGTTAAAGGCTAAACATGAGCGCCGTTACCCCCTTAGCGCCTCAGCGCGCAGCTCGAATTGCCACACAACTAATTGAATTAATTGAGTTGCAAAAATTAGCTCCTGGCAACAAGTTGCCACCAGAACGTCAGCTTGCAGATTTGCTTGAAGTAAGTCGTCCAAGCCTGCGTGAGGCATTACATATTTTGCAGGCGCAAGGTTTAGTTCAAATCAAGCATGGTCAAGGAACTTTTGTTCAGGAACCGATTGTTGCGCAAGAGCTCCGAGCTTCCATGATGACTAAAACTCATGGACTTAACGAATTGTTTGATGCACGTGAAGTTTTAGAAGTACCCGCTGCTAGATGGGCTGCCGAAAAAGTCACAAAAGAGGATATTCGTTTACTTCGGGCTACACTAAATCAAATCGATACCGTAACTGCTACGAAGCCACTTGATTACGATCAACTACAATTGCTAGACGCAAAATTCCATTTAACAATTGTGGGTATTGCAGGAAATCGTTTCATCAATCAAACTCTTAACGTTTTGCAAGATGTGATGAGAATGTCTATGGAAACGACCTTGCGGTTACCTGGGCGTTCGGATATTTCACGAAACGAACATAATGAGATTTTTGCTGCGATTGAAAGTGGAAATGGTGAGCTAGCTTCGCGTCTTACACTTCAACACATTTCAGGTGCGCGTGCAACAGCTCTGGAAGATGCAAAGAAGAAAGTGAACAGTTGAGTTCAGTTCAAGCAGTTTGTGTTGGAGTAATCACGATAGACACAGTTGCATTAGTTGATAGATATCCATCAGAAGATGAACGAGTCATTGCCCATGAAATTGTGCGCGGAGGCGGCGGTCCCGCCGCAGTTGCTGCGGTTGCATTAAGCCGTTTGGGTGTTAAGACCGCAATTATTGGAACAATCGGTGATGATGCTGATGGAAAAGAAGTTCTGCGAATATTTGAAAAAGAAGGTGTTGATACTTCAGGAATTTCAATTGGGGATTCACCAACCGCCGGAAGTGTCATTGTTTCATCACTAGAACGAAGCACTAGAGCTATCAATACGCGCCAACCAATGAATCAAGCACCTGTAAATGCGGCAGCCATGAAAATAGTCTCTGAAGCTCAATGGATTCATGTTGATCATGTTGGCGTTAATCGTCTTGCTGAACTTGGAATATCCCGTGGACATGGCCCACTGATCTCCTTTGATGCTGGATATGGAGTTGAAAACTTTGATCCTATAACTGTTGATTTATTTGTTCCTACAGATCGTCAAATGGCTTTGCGCTATCCAGGCGTAGATCTTGGAGTCGCTCTTGAAAATGATTCGATGAAAGCCGGTAACACCGTAGTTGCAACCCAAGGTTCAGCAGGTAGCTCAGGTTTCTCACCAGAAACAGGCTTAGTTACTGCATCAGGATTTAAAGTCGATGTTAAAGGGACTTTAGGGGCAGGAGATGTTTTCCACGGGGCACTTGTCGCACAGATAATTCAGGGCTTTCCATTACAAGAAGCTATGCGTCGCGCTAATGCTGTTGCAGCACTTTCATGTCTTGGGTTAGACGCACAATCAAAGATTCCAACTACAGCCGAACTCAATGCATACCTGGAGGCACAACAATGAGAAAGCCACTTACAAAATTAGCTCGTCCTTCAGGTGCACTAGCCATGGTTGCTGTCGATCAACGAGAAGCACTTCGTGGAATGTTTGCACCTCACCAGAACACGCCAGTACCGGATTCGCAATTAACTCAATTTAAAGTTGATGTTGCACGGGAACTTTCACCATTCGCATCTGCTTTATTAGTGGATCAAGAATTTGGTATCGATGCAATTATTGATCAGAGAGCATTACAAGGATCTTGTGGACTGATTGCAGCAGCTGATTTATTAGTAGGCCCACCGGGTGGAGCAGCAACAGATACTGCTGTTGATCCTGATATTGATCCAATTCGTATGCGCGATATTGGAAGTGTCGGTCTGAAGTTTCTCGTTCTGTGGCGTAACGATGAATCTCCAGATTCTCGTGCAAAACTCGTAGAAGATTTCAACAAGCTGTGTGAAGTGTCAGGGCTACCTTCAATCATTGAAATCATCGTAAAGCCACCGACAGATTCATCACGCAGCTTTAATCGCGAAGAAGAGTTGATTATTGCTGCTCGCGAGGCGGCGGCATGGAAGCCAGATCTTTATAAAGCTGAGGTTCCATTCCATGGCGAGGGAGATCTCAATTTAGTTACTAAGAATGCGGAAAGAATTTCAGAGGCTATTGGATCACCTTGGGTAGTTCTTTCAAACGGTGTAAAACAACCGTTCTTTAATGATGCGGTTAAGGCTTGTGCAATGGGTGGTGCGAGTGGATTCCTCGCAGGACGTGCAGTCTGGGCCGACATCGTTGGCTCGCCAGATATCCCTAAGGCACTTCAGGAAGTTTCTATTCCACGTTTACAACAGTTGGCAGAGATCGTTGATACACATGCAAAGCCATGGACTAGTTGGTAATCAGCTCAATCATTCTCTTTACTGCCAACTCGGGATGAATCGGATTTAAGAGCCTTACATTTCCAATGGGAGTTTCATTCCAAAAACTCATACCATCGGCATTTATTTTCACCTCTCCGGTAAGTGAAGTTTCAAAAAACTCAGGTGCCAACAAAGATAAAACTGCGATTGGATCATGGGGGATGGTCCAGTCTTGATTTCGGGGTTGAATCCAACTCATGATTTCTGAATAAAGTAATGGTCCTAAATGAGGCGCTTTACTTATTAGTTCTATCTCTTGCTTTCGAATAATGGTTTTTTGCGAGCTCGGTAAATCTAAAATCGAGATTGGAATCTTTGATTCCAGGACGACTCTTGCGGCTTCGATGTCACACTTAAAGTTATGTTCAACTCTAGATTGAGTAAAGTCGCCTCCCATTATCCAAACTCGTTTAACATTCTTTTCAAAGTCGTCGGAAGCCTGTATTGCCCGCGCAATATTTGTTAATGGCCCAATTGCAATAACATCAATAGATTTGGGTTGGGTATTGACTGCGTCAATAAGAAAATCAACTGCTGAAGTAGTTTGAGGTGTGAATGAATCTAAATTCTTAATGTTTTTACCCTCTGAACCCGACACCCACACTTCGCGACCAGAAATGGGCTTGCTTTGACCAAGATATGTGGGAATGGTCCTATTGACCAAAGAACATAGATGCATCGCAATTGCAGAGCGTAGGTGAACATCACCATAAACAGCTGTGATGCCAATTAAATCAACCTCTTTTGAACCCAACAAAACCGCTAAAGCCAGTGCATCATCTACATCGGTACCTATATCGGTATCGAGGATGACCTTATGCATTAGCCCCAGAGTTCTTTGATTTCAACTACTCGGCCTTCATTAATGCTCGTGTGAGCAGCAAGACCGGTAACCACGCTGGTAACGCCATCTTTTAAAGTAACTTCAGCAGGAGTTGAGTTTAGGATTGCATCGCGAAATCTTGTGTGCTCAATGTATGAAGCGCCGTAGTGATGTCCCATGTATTTAACATCGTAGTTGTGAACAATCTTCTGCTCACTGCCAGGTGTGCGCGCAGCACCTGTCTTCCAACCAGATAGCTTTCCAATTGAATCGCGGCGAGATGCCCGTACAACCTGTGACGGCAAGAACGATTCGATCTTTCCTTCATCTCCAATAATTGTCAGAATCTCTTTATCAAAGGAACCTTCGCCAAACATGCACAGATCTAACATGCCGCGGGCACCGTTTGCGTATTCCAAAACAACGTACGCGTTATCTAACATGTTAGCTTGCTTGCCATCATATTTTTCATCAAGGTGATTAACGCTTTGACCACCAGAGGCAAAAACGCGTACTGGTTGTTCGCCAACCACAATGTCCATCAAGTTGAAGTAGTGACAACACTTTTCAACCAAAGTTCCACCTGTGCGATCTGCGAATCGATTCCAGTTATCAACTTTTGGATAAAAAGGTTCGCGGTGTTCACGAATTGAAACTTGATGGATTTTTCCTGCTTCACCTTCTTGGGCGCGAGCGATTGCTTCAGCAACAGGAGGCATGAATCGATATTCAAGGCCCATCCATGTCATGCCACTTCGCTTGTCATCCCACGAAAGAATTGATTTCAAATCTTCAATAGTTGTTGCTAATGGCTTTTCAACAAAAACTGCTAAATCTGTTGCAAGTGCATCTTTTAAAACGGCTGCATGTGTGTCATTCGGTGTTGCGATTATTACCGCGTCGATTAAACCGGAATCCAGTAGCGCTCGGTGATCGCTAAACACCTTTGCACCGGGGGCCATGGCAAGAGCTGCTTCTTGGGATGGCACATGTGGATCGCTCAGTGCGGTGACGACCGCCCCGCCCATGACCTTGATGTTCTCAATGTGCTCGCGGCCCATGCTGCCCGCGCCGATAATCCCGTATCGAAGCTCTGTTTTCATGGCAACAGGTTAGACCACTGTGAGAAATTTGGGCAGGGGGCTAGACGAAACACGCTCAACTGTCCTAGACTCCGGCAAGAGGTCAGACCACTACCCATTTATAGGCGAAGAGAGGCGTGTGTAGACATGGCAATAACTCCACCGCAGTTTCTGCTTCATCACGATGGCGACAATGTCGCTGTTGCAATGACAGATCTGCAACCAGGAACAATTCACGGTCGTTCCGTGAAAGAGGGAACCGAAAGCACTGCGGTGTTAAATCACGCGCTTCCTCTTGGACACAAATTTGCACTCACAGATCTTGCTGAGGGTGACGCAATTATTAAGTACGGCATCAAAGTCGGACTTGCATCAGCTGCCATCAAAA
>JBAXPH010000053.1:0-8263 GCA_037132355.1 Actinomycetes bacterium | reverse complement strand
ACGATCCAGACCGCATGGAACTTAAGAAGTTCTGTCCTCGTTGCAAGTCTTCAACTCTTCACCGCGAAACTCGCTAATGATCAATCCCGATTCGGTCGGGCGCACCTTCGCTGGTGCAGATTCTGTAACTGTTTCCCAATCTGAAATCGATGCCTTTTGTGCTGTCATCTCAGAATCAATCACAACTGTCGCACCACCAACCTTTTCAATTCGCATTTCTTTATCTCAATATGAATCAATCCTGACCCAACCTGAAATTGGTGTTGATTGGACTCGATTAGTACACGGTGATCAAAAGTTTGAAATCTTTCGCCCGATAGTCGCAGGTGATGTATTTAAGTGTTCTGCAACGATTGAAACGCTTCGGGTTGCTGCGGGAAATGAAATTATCTCCGTACGCTCCGATTTGCATAACGGATCCGAACTAGTCGTTTCATCGTGGTCTACCTTGGTGGTGCGTGCATGATTGAAGTTGGCACTGTCTTAGACGAAAGAGTTTTCTATCTAGATCGCGCAATGCTTAAGGCATATGCAGATGCAAGTGGAGATCAGAATCCAATCCACCAGAGTGAAGAGTTTGCACTCTCTGTTGGCCTTCCAAATGTCATCGCTCATGGCATGTTAACCATGGCTTTAGTTGGGAAATATGTAACAGATTGGGCAGGCGGGGCTGCTGTAAAAGAGTTTTCAGCTCGTTTTATAAAGCCTGTCATTGTGCCGGCCGATCAACAAGTTGATTTAACTGTGTCAGCAACTGTTTTAGAAGTTGATGGTGATCGTATTTCTATAAACCTGAGCGCGACATCTGCTGGCATAAAAGTTTTGGGAATGGCAAAAGCGGTGGTAATCAAGTGAGCATTCCAGATTCAGTAACAGCCTTAGCTCAAGCCCGAATGGATGCACGCGCTGCAAAAGACTTTGCATTAGCCGATAAGTATCGTGATGAATTGTTGCAAGCAGGTTTTGAAGTTATAGATGTGGCTGGTGGCTACGAGTTAAAGCCAAAAAAGCCATACATCACTCTGGCCTACCCACGCGATATTCGTACGATTGATCTGGAAAAAGATGTCACTGTTGGTTTGATCGTTGATGGATTCACAGAAGATGCTTTAGAAACAGTTAAAACAATTAAAGCCAACAGTGATTGCGCCGTGGCAATAATTTCAATTGGTGATGCTGGCCCATTATTCGAACAAATGGACAAGCGCACCTACTTAATTTCAGTCAATCCAGGTGCTGCATGGGGAGACTGTGCAAATGTTTTTCTAGAAAAAATTCAAAGCAATTATGTAATCATCATGGATCCTTCCACGCGTTTCGTAGGTGATGCAATTACTCCAGTTGTTGCAGAACTTGAAAAGGGTGAATACGTCGCTGTTGGTTGGCGTGGGGGATTAGTTAACACTGACGATGAATGGCGAAGTGTTGATGACAAAGGTCCGGGCGAAGTAGATGTTCTATTTTCTTACTTCATGGCTTTTAACCGTGCAGCGATGATAGAAGTTGGTGGATTTAATCCACGCGCTTTGTATTATCGAAACGCAGACATGGAATACTCACTAAAGATTCGCCAAGCAGGTGGCAAGTTGCTGCAGATGGAACTTCCACTTATTCAAGAGCGTCATCATGGGTATCACGACGCAGATCCCGAATACCGCGATGTGCAATCAAAGAAGAATTACGACCGGATTTTGGATAAGTACAGAGGTAAAAGCGCAATTTTGTCCCCGCGCAGGTAACCTTTCTGTATGACCGAGTTATCCCAATACACCAGCTTGCGTGTGGGTGGCCCGGCTACAAAAATTGTGCAGGTATCGACCGAAGCTCAAATCATCGCTGCAATTGAAGAAGCAGGTGATACACCTATTTTGATTATGGGTGGAGGAACAAACGTACTTATTGCAGACAAAGGTTTTGAAGGAACAGTTATTCGAATCTCAAATAATTCGGTGCAATCCGAAGTTGATGCATGCAGCGGGGCAACGCTAACAATTGGTGCGGGTGAAGATTGGGATGTATTTGTTCAAACAACAATTGATCGTGGCTTTGCAGGGTTAGAAACCTTAAGTGGAATTCCGGGAACAGTCGGTGCGGCCCCAATCCAAAACATTGGTGCATATGGGCATGAAGTTTCAGAATTTATTACACGTGTACGTACTTATGACCGTCAAGAAAAAGCATTAAAAACATTTACCAACAGCGAATGCCAATTTTCATACCGAAACTCTTTATTCAAATCACATCCTGGGCGTTATGTAGTTCTAGATGTCCAGTTCCAAATTCGTCGTGGTGAATTTAGTGACCCAATTACTTATCTTGAGCTCGCAAAAAAACTTGGTGTGCAACCAGGGGATAAAGCGCCAGTTGGCGAAACTCGTAAAGCAGTACTGGAACTTCGAGCGAGCAAAGGCATGTTGTTATCTCCTGAAGATCACGATTCGTGGTCTGCAGGATCTTTTTTTACTAATCCAATTATTTCTCAGCAAGCAGCAGATGCTCTGCCTAACGTTGCGCCTAAATGGCCACTCAATGATGGTCGTGTAAAAGTGTCTGCAGCATGGCTCATTGAAAATGCAGGAATGCATAAAGGCGATGAAGTTGGTGGTGCTCGTATTTCAACAAAGCATGTACTGGCATTAACTAATTCAGGTGATGCAACAGCTGCAGATATTGTTGAGCTTGCAAAGCGCGCAAGAAATCAAGTTAAAGAGATGTTTGGAATAACCCTTGAAGCAGAAGTAAATCTGATTGGAATCGAGATTTAGCCCTCTGTAATTAGCTTCTTGATACGGCCAATACCTTCGACAATATCTTCATCACTTGTTGCATATGAAAAACGAAGGTATCCAGATGGACCAAAGGCTTCTCCTGGTACGGCAGCAACTTCAACCTCTTCAAGTAACAACGTTGCTAATTCTGCAGATGTTGTAGGTGTTTTCCCGCGGATTGTTGTGCCAAGTACACCCTTAACAGATGGGTACACATAAAAAGCACCGGTAGGTGTTGGGCATTCAAATCCTGGAATCTCGTTGAGAAGATTAACAATTAACTTACGACGACGGTTAAATGCTTCACCCATTGTGTGGACGGCATCAAGGTTTCCAGTTAATGCTGCAATTGCTGCGCGCTGTGAAACATTTGAAACATTTGACGTTAAGTGTGATTGCAAATTTGTTGCTGCCTTAATTACATCCTTGGGCCCGATCATCCAACCCACACGCCAACCGGTCATTGCATAAGTCTTTGCAACTCCATTAATAATGATGCAGGTATCTGCTAGCGCTGGAACTACAACTGGAAGTGACGGTGCTTTAGCACCGTCATAGAGCAAGTGCTCATAAATTTCATCGCTAATGATCCAGATATTGTGCTTAACAGCCCATTCACCAATTGCCTTCACTTGCTCTGCTGAATAAACAGAACCAGTTGGATTTGATGGAGAACAGAAAAGTAGCGCCTTGGTTTTTGGTGTGCGAGCGGCTTCTAGCTGCTCAACAGAAACTAAATAGTTTTGAGTTTCATCAGCGAAAACTTCAACTGATACTCCACCAGCTAATTTGATGCATTCTGGGTATGTAGTCCAAAATGGAGAAGGAAGTAGTACTTCATCGCCGGGATCAATAATTGTTGCAAATGCTTGATAAACAGACTGCTTTCCTCCATTTGTTACTAATACTTGATCAACGGTTATGTCGTAATTACTGTCGCGCTTTGTCTTCGCAACGATTGCTTCACGTAGATCTGGCAAACCTGGTGTTGGTGTGTAGCGATGATTTGCTACAACCTTTGTTGCAGCAGCAGCAGCTTCAACGATGTAATCAGGTGTTGGGAAATCTGGTTCGCCTGCACCAAAGCCAATTACTGGTCGACCAGCTGCTTTGAGCGCCTTTGCTTTTGCATCAACGGCCAAAGTGGCTGATTCTGCGATTGCTGCGATGCGGGCTGAGATACGTGGAGTCATAGGCCCAAGTCTGCCGTATTTCAGGCGCGAGTTAGACCTGAACCCCACCTTGCCTCTACACTTCGACGCTCACGAGGGTTTGCTTTTCCCTATGGTTTCGCCATGCTCTCGCGAAGGGCAGTAGCTCAATTGGCTAGAGTTGCCGTCTCCAAAGCGGCCGGTTGGGGGTTCGAGTCCCTCCTGCCCTGCAAGAAGTTGTAATAAAGATGTACAGATGTAAACCGATGAAGTTCGAAAGGAAATGACGATGACAGAGTCAGTTGAACAAGTAGCCGAGAAGCTCGGTCTATTTGCGCGCGTTGGACTTTTCTATCGCCAAGTTGTTTCAGAACTTCGCAAGGTTGTTTGGCCTACACGTAATCAGCTAACAACATACACAGCCGTCGTACTTGTATTCGTAACATTCATCATCGCCGTTGTATCCCTCATCGACCTTGTACTTACAAAGGTTGTCTTCTGGGTTTTTGGATAAGGGAAAACAATGACTGAAGAGATGAAAGCAGACGCATTTGAAGCAGCATTAGCTGCCAATGCGACAGAGATTGCAACTCCTGTAGTTGAAGAAGAGATCTTTGATGCACCAGTTGCTTCGACTGAGCCTGAACTAGCGCTCGCATCAGATGAAGATGGCGACATCGAATCAGATGAAAATGATCCAAACGCAGAATTCCGTCGCACACTGCGCACAGCACTTGGCGACTGGTACGTAGTCCACTCTTATGCAGGATACGAAAAGAAGGTTAAAGGCAACCTTCACAACCGTATTGCTTCATTAAATATGGAGGATTACATCTTCCAGATTGAAGTACCCGAAGAAGAGGTAAAGGAACTTAAGAACGGCCAGTTCAAGATGGTTAAGCGCAACATCTATCCAGGTTATGTTCTTGTTCGCATGGAGCTAACTGATGAATCATGGTCAGCAGTTCGTAACACTCCTGGTGTTACTGGTTTCGTTGGTAACGCTCACCACCCATCTCCTTTGAGCATGGATGAAGTTGAAAAGATTCTTGCACCTCGTCCACAGAAGAAGTCAGAGAAGGATCAAATCCGTTTGATTGATTTCGAAGTAGGCGAGTCAGTAACTGTGATGGATGGTCCATTTGCAACGCTTCCAGCATCGATTTCAGAGATCATGCCAGAGCAAGCAAAGCTCAAGGTTCTTGTTTCTATCTTCGGACGTGAAACACCAGTAGAACTTTCATTCGGTCAAGTACAAAAGATTTAATTAGATTTAATTAAGAAAACCAAGAAAAAGAGGAAACAGAAATGGCACCAAAGAAGAAGGTAAGCGGCTTCATCAAGTTGCAGATTCAGGCTGGAGCAGCAACACCTGCACCACCAGTTGGTCCTGCGCTAGGTCAGCATGGTGTCAACATCATGGAGTTCGTGAAGGCATACAACGATGCAACAGCATCACAAAAGGGCCAGATCATTCCAGTTGAGATCACTGTTTACGAAGATCGCTCATTCACATTCATCACTAAGACACCTCCTGCATCACGTTTGATCTTGAAGGCTGCTGGCGTTGAAAAGGGATCAGCTGTTCCTCACAAGACTAAGGTTGCAAACATCACCATGGCTCAGGTCAAGGAGATCGCAACACAGAAGATGGCCGACCTCAATGCAAACGACATTGATGCAGCTGCTTTGATCATTGCGGGCACAGCTCGTTCAATGGGAATCACAGTAAACGGCTAGAACAATAAATTTCTCAACACCAAATTGGTGAAGAGATGTGGGAGAACCTCGCTGGTTCGCTAACCACAACCACTAGCTCTCTAAGGAGAGGAATGAGGAAGAAATGAAGCGCTCAAAGAAATACTTAGCGGCAGCTGAAAAGGTAAAGAAAGATCACCTATACACACCGCTACAAGCAGTAACACTTGTTAAGGAAACATCAACAGTTAAGTACGACGCATCTGTAGAAGTTGCACTAGTACTTGGTGTGGATCCCAAGAAGGCTGATCAAGCAATCCGTTCAACAGTTAACCTTCCACACGGAACTGGTAAGACTGCTCGCGTTTTGGTTTTCGCAAACGGTGCAAATGCTGATGCAGCTCGCGCAGCTGGTGCAGATATCGTCGGTGGAGATGAACTCATTGAAGAAGTTTCAAAGGGCCGTCTTGATTACGACGCAGTTGTTTCAACACCAGATCTCATGGGTAAGGTCGGTCGCCTCGGTAAGGTTCTAGGACCTCGTGGTTTGATGCCAAACCCAAAGACAGGAACTGTTACAACAGATGTTGCTAAGGCTGTTGAAGACATCAAGGGCGGAAAGATTGAATTCCGCGTTGATAAGAACTCAAACCTTCACTTCTTAATCGGTAAGGCTTCATTTACTGCAGATCAACTTGCAGATAACTATGCAGCTGCGATGGAAGAAGTACTCCGTGCTAAGCCAAACTCTTCAAAGGGTCGCTACGTACAAAAGGCTGTAGTTTCAACAACGATGGGACCTGGAATCGCTATCGATCCAAACCTAGTTCGCGAACCATCAGCTAACTAATTATTCGTAAGAGCGCCCCGGCATTGCGCTGGGGCGCTCTTTTTTGCCCAAAAAAAGCACGATGTATGCGTGATTTGACCCCGAAGGCTGCCCACCTTTAGCCTTACGCCATAACCAAAGACCGCAGGTCCAGGTCCACCGCAAGGTAGATCTGAATAAATGAGGAAATCTCAGCCCGCGTAGGTGATCATGGTAAATCCGTGGCGCTTACGCGTTACGGATTTTTTTATTCCCTACGGTCACCAATGAAACAGGAAAGGTGAACCGAATGGCTCGCCCAGATAAGACAACAGCAGTTGCTGAACTTGCGGAGGATTTCCGTACAGCTAATGCAACAGTGCTAACTGAATATCGTGGTCTTTCTGTTACATCAATGAAGGAACTTCGCCGTGCACTTGGTACAACAACTAAGTACGCAGTAGTTAAGAACACTCTTACAAAGATTGCAGCAAAAGATGCTGGAGTAGAGATCGCAGATGATCTTCTCACCGGTCCATCGGCAGTTGCATTCATCAAGGGTGATCCAATTGATGCAGCAAAGAGCCTCCGTGATTTTGCAAAAGAAAATCCATTCCTTGTTATCAAGGGTGGTTTCTATGAAGGCAAGTCTGTAACACCTGCAGAGATCATGCAGCTCGCTAACCTCGAGTCTCGTGAAGTTCTGTTGGCAAAGCTTGCTGGTGCAATGAAGGGATCGCTTGCTAAGGCAGCGCGCATATTTGACGCACTTCGCATCAAGCTTGAATTAGAACAAGGCGTGACCGAGCCAGCAGCAAATGATGCTGTGGCAGAGGTTCCAGCGCCAGCTGCGACTGCAGAAGCGGTCGTAGTAACAGAAGAAACAACACCAACAGATGTAGCAGAAGCTCCTGTAGCTGAAGCAACAGAAGTAACTACAGAAGCAACTCCAGAAACAGAAGAGAAGGAATAACGAATATGGCAAAGCTCAGCACAGAAGATCTATTGGGTCAGTTCAAGGAAATGACATTGGTCGAGCTCTCAGAGTTCGTTAAGTCATTCGAAACTGAATTCGATGTAACAGCAGCGGCTCCAGTAGCAGCTGCAGCAGCAGGCGGAGCTGCAGCAGCAGGCGCTGCTGATGGCGCACAAGATGAGTTCACAGTTATCTTGGAAAACGCTGGCTCACAGAAGATTGCAGTTATCAAGGAAGTTCGCGGATTAAATTCAAGCCTTGGCTTGAAGGAAGCGAAGGATCTTGTAGATGCAACTCCAGCAACCCTTCTAGAGAAGGCAAGCAAAGAGACAGCAGACAAGGCAAAGGCAGCACTAGAGGCAGCTGGCGCGACTGTAACAATCAAGTAATTTCAATAATTACCCGAAAGACCCCGCTTGGCATTGCGCCAGGCGGGGTTTTTTCATCCACAAATTCTCGAATCGGCCTGACAAAGCCCCCGCCTTAGGAGTATAAGCAGCGGGTTGGACAGGGCAGGGGTGGGGTCGGTACTCTTCACCTTCGCGCAAATTTCTATGGTCAGGGCATATAGCGGCTGAGACCTAATAGTTGTGCGTTCCCGCAAATTGTCTGGAAGGACATCTCTTGGCCGCGTCTAAAAAAATCTCAGTAGCCCCACGTCGAGTTTCATTCGCCAAGATCCGCGAACCTCTAGAAGTTCCTAACTTGTTAGCGCTGCAAACTGAAAGCGTTGACTGGCTATTAGGTAACGACGCATGGCGTTCACGTATCGCAGCAACTGATTCAATGAATCGTGGAGAAATCCCAACAACTTCAGGTCTTGAAGAAATCTTTGAAGAGATTTCTCCGATCGAAGATTTCC
>JBAXPH010000052.1:0-8486 GCA_037132355.1 Actinomycetes bacterium | reverse complement strand
TCATCGATGCACAAGATGTGGTCTTGGGCCGTCTTGCAACACATGCTGCCGTTCTTCTTCGTGGAAAGCACAAGCCAACATTTGCGCCACACATGGACATGGGTGACTTCGTAGTTGTAATCAATGCAGAAAAGATTGCATTGTCAGGTAACAAGGCAACACAAAAGTGGTCTCACCATCACTCAGGTTTCCCAGGCGGTTTAACTTCTACTGTGTACGGCGAGCTTATTGAAAAGCACCCAACACGTGCAGTTGAAAAGGCAATCAAGGGAATGCTTCCAAAGAATTCACTCGGTCGTCAGATCGCGTCAAAGTTAAAGGTGTACGCAGGTCCAGAACACCCACATGCTGCACAAGCACCAAAGCCATATGTATTCAATCAAGTTTCACAAATCGTGAAGTAAAGGAACAGTAAATGTCAGAGAATCTAGAACTAATCGACAACGACGAAGCTCCTACTTCATACTCATCGTCAACACCAGCACCAGCAACTAACCGTCCAGCAATCAAGGCACCAGGTGGCGGCACAGGTCGTCGTAAGGAAGCTGTTGCACGTGTTCGCTTAGTTCCAGGAACAGGTCGCTGGGTTGTTAACGGTAAGACTCTAGAAAATTATTTCCCAAACAAGGTTCACCAGCAGTTAGTTTCTGAACCATTCCGCACAGTCGGTGCAGAAAACCAGTACGACGTTTTCGCACGCATCAACGGTGGTGGAGTTTCAGGTCAAGCTGGCGCACTTCGTTTAGGTGTTGCACGTTCACTCAATCAAATTGATGAAGAAGCAAACCGTCCAGCACTTAAGAAAGCTGGATTCCTTTCACGTGATGCACGTGTTATTGAGCGCAAGAAGTACGGCCTAAAGAAGGCACGTAAGCGTTCTCAATACTCAAAGCGTTAATTCACTTTTACCAAAGGAGTTCAATTGGCGCTTTTTGGCACCGATGGAATCCGTGGCTTAGCCAATCGTGATCTCACCGCAGAACTTGCTCTAGATGTTTCTGTTGCTGCTGCGCACATATTGGTAGAAAGCTCATCAAATAAGGATCACAGACCAACAGCAATCGTTGGGCAAGATTCGCGCGCATCAGGAGAGTTCCTAGAAGCAGCCGTAGTTGCAGGTTTAACGAGTGCTGGAATCAATGTGTATCGGGTTGGTGTGTTACCAACACCTGCAATTGCACACCTAGTTGCTGAATCAAAGGCAGATCTAGGCGTAATGATTTCTGCATCCCACAATCCAATGCCAGATAACGGAATAAAGTTATTTGCTCGTGGTGGCGGAAAGCTAGATGATGTTATTGAAGCCCGCATCGAAGCCCGCATGGGTGAAGATTGGGAGCGCCCAACTGGTCGCAACGTTGGCCGTGCAATCAACGATGACACTGCAACTGAAAGATATTTAAAGCATGTACTTGCATCAGTTGAGACTCCATTAAAGGGTCTAAAGATTGTTGTTGATTGCGCAAATGGCGCTTCATCGTTTGTGGCACCCGAGGCTTATCGCCGAGCAGGGGCTGAAGTTATTGCAATCTTTAATCAGCCAGATGGATGGAACATTAATGATGATTGTGGTTCAACCCATTTACATCAACTGCGGGCTGCAGTTCTAAAAGAGGGTGCTGATGTTGGAATCGCTCATGATGGGGACGCAGATCGTTGTTTAGCTATTGATGCTGCTGGTAATGAAATTGATGGCGACCACATTCTGACAATTTTGGCCCGAGGTTTTAAAGCACGTGAAGTTCTAAAAGGCAACACAGTTGTTGGTACCGTGATGAGCAATCTTGGATTCATGCATGCGATGAAAGATGCCGGAATCACAGTTGTGACAACACCTGTTGGAGATCGCTACGTTTTAGAGAACATGATTGCAAATGATTACTCATTAGGTGGCGAGCAATCTGGCCACGTCATCATGCGTGATCTTGGAAACACCGGAGATGGAATTCTTACCGCGCTGCAGTTGTTACAAGAAGTAGTTCGCACAGGTAAAACTCTGCAAGAGTTAGCAGCCACGATGGTGCGATTCCCTCAAGTTTTAATCAATGTAAAGGATGTTGCAAAAGATAAGCTAACTCAATCTACGGTTATAAATTCAGCTATAAAGTCAGCCGAAGACAGATTAGGCGATTCTGGTCGAGTTTTATTGAGAGCATCTGGCACTGAACCCCTCGTAAGAGTCATGGTTGAAGCCTCCAGTGATAGCCTTGCGCAAGAAGTTGCACAGCAGCTTGCAGATACAGTTAAAAAAGAAATTTCTCTTTAAAAGAGCAAGGAGTAAGTAGATATGTGCGGAATTGTGGGTTACACAGGACCACAATCTGCATCAATTCCGCTCATTGAAGGTCTTCGCCGTTTGGAATATCGCGGGTATGACTCAGCGGGAATCGCGCTCGGTACACCAGGCAAACTATTTGTTGAAAAGAAAGCCGGCAAGCTTTCAAATCTAGAAAATGCATTAGATGCTTCGTTGCCAAATGTTCATTCAGGAATCGGTCACACTCGTTGGGCTACACATGGCGGACCAACTGACTTCAATGCTCATCCGCACATCGATAATGATGAAAAGCTCGCAGTTATTCATAATGGAATTATTGAAAATTACACTGAACTTAGAGCCAAGCTAGAAGCAAAGGGTCACAAGTTTTCATCCGAGACTGACACTGAGTCCGTTGCGCATTTGCTGAGTGATCTTCGCAAGGAACATAAAGGCGATTTAACCGCTGCTATGCGAGATGCCGTTAAAGCACTTCGTGGTTCATTTACATTGCTTGCGATACACGCAGACCAACCAGATGTGGTTGTTGGCGTTCGTCGCAACTCTCCACTGGTAGTCGGAGTCGGCAAGGGCGAAAATTTCATGGCATCTGATGTTGCCGCATTTATTGAGTACACAAAGCACGCGATCGAATTAGGTCAAGATGAGATTGTCACAATGACACCAACATCGGTATCAATTATCGATCTTGATGGAAATCCCGTTAAGGCCAAAGAGTATGAGATTTCATGGGATGCAAGTGCAGCCCAAAAGGGTGGTTTCGCGCACTTCATGTTAAAGGAAATCTTTGAGCAACCAAAGGCGGTTGCAGATACTTTGATCGGTCGTTTAAGTGATAACAATCAGATACTGCTTGATGAATTACACATGAGCGCCGATGAAATCAGATCTTTGAAGAAGATCACGGTCATTGCATGTGGAACTGCCTACCACGCAGGAATGGTTGCAAAGTATGCAATTGAAAAGTGGGCAAAGATTCCAGTGGATGTAGAGATTGCTAGCGAATTTAGATATCGCGATCCAATTATTGATCCCAGCACTTTGGTAATTGCAATTTCACAATCAGGTGAAACTATGGACACCTTGATGGCGGTTCGTCATGCAAAGGCAGCAGGTGGTCGTGTCTTGGCAATCTGTAATACAAACAGCTCCACAATTCCTCGCGAATCTGATGCTGTGCTGTACACCCATGCAGGACCTGAAATTGCTGTTGCCTCTACTAAAGCCTTACTTACTCAGATTATTGCCGTGTACTTAATTGGGCTGCACCTTGCACAGGTTAATGGTTCGTTAAAGGACACTGAAGTCCGCGACCTTTACAAAGAGCTACTTGAATTGCCAGGAAAGATTGAACAGATTTTGGAGACAGTTGAGCCACTTCGAGAATTAACAAGAACATTTGCGCAGAACAATACGGTTTTGTTCTTAGGTAGAAACATTGGCTACCCCGTTGCATTAGAAGGAGCGTTGAAATTAAAAGAGCTTGCATATATTCATGCTGAAGGTTTTGCTGGGGGAGAACTTAAACACGGACCAATTGCATTAATTGATCAAGGAACTCCAGTAATTGCAATATTACCTGCAGGCCACGAACATGCATTAGATGAAAAAATGTTGAGCAATATTCAAGAGGTGAAAGCTCGTGGAGCGCGTGTAATTGTGATTGCTGAAGAAGGCGCACACGTTGAAGGTGCAGAACACGTGATTCGTATTCCAGTAGCCCCTTCGCTATTCCAGCCGGTTTTGGCAACTGTGCCATTGCAGGTATTTGCTTATGAAATGGCGGTCGTTCGCGGCAATGATGTTGATCAACCTCGAAACTTGGCTAAATCTGTAACGGTTGAATAATGATTGATTTGGTACAAAATCGTCGCAGGCAAATGGATCGGGCACTTCGTTGGTCGTTTTTATTATTTGCTGGATTCTTATTTGTTACTCAGCAGGTATACAGCTATGGACCACTTGTTGGATACGACAAAAAAATCGATAGTCAAACAAAACCCCACTTTGATGGTTTAGCTGGATTTATTTTAAGGCGCTTAGATGATCTGGGTTTACGTTCACTCACTGCGACTGTGCTACTAATTTCGGCTGCGTTCATCGCCTATAAGTTTAAAACGTGGCGTCCACTAAATTTAGCTTTTCTTTCCTTGATTTCACTCAATCTGGTTGTTGGTGCAGTAAAAATATTGCTAGGAAGAACAAAGCCCCGAGATGGATTTGATTTAATGCATGCCGGAGGTATGTCATACCCAAGTGGTCATGCATCTAACGCTGTTTTGTCATGGGGAATATTGGCCTACTTGATCTATCGTTACGCAAAGGTAGATAGATATCAGGGAAGATTAGCCAGCGCCGGAGTTGTAGTAATTAGCCTGACAGTTTGCACCGTGTCATTGATTCGTCAAACGCATTGGTTTAGCGATCTTTTGGGTGGCCTATTCGTGGGCAGCGCATTACTGGTAACTGTTATTGCGATAGATCGGTATGTACCTTCCAAAAGCCAGTTGCACTAGACTTTAACAATGATTGATGGGATCGGAATTGATGTCGTAGACATCGATCGGTTTAAGGCATCCCTTGAACGCACGCCAGGTCTTTCAGAAAAACTCTTTACCCCAGCAGAGCGGGCTAAACCTCTTGCATCACTTGCTGCAAGATTTGCTGCCAAGGAAGCACTTGCAAAGGCGCTAAACGCCGGCAAAGGATTGTCATGGCAAGAAGCGGAAGTAGTTAATTTAGAAAGCGGTAAGCCAGTATTTTTATTTAGAGGTGAAATTGCTGATCTTGTAGACGGTGCAGATGTGCATCTTTCACTTTCTCATGACGCCGGTATCGCATCTGCGATGGTTATTGTGGAACGCTAATGAATCGCGCTGAAGCACGCATTGATGTAGATCGTCTTGCATCCAATATTGCGCTCTTAAAGTCAACCAGTAAGACAGATTTAATGGCGGTAGTTAAAGCAGATGCATATGGGCATGGATTATTAGGTGTAGGCCTTTCGGCTGAAAAGGCAGGGGCAGACTGGCTTGGTGTTGCACTGCTTGAAGAGGCAATCAAACTTCGTACGCACGGAGTTCGAATTCCAATCTTGGCATGGTTGGTATCTCCAGGTTCTGATTACAAATCTGCGGTAGCTCATGACATTGATATTGCAGTTGCCTCTATCGTCGCATTTAAAGAAATTGCCGCCCTTCCTAATAAACCTCGAATTCATATCGAGCTTGATACAGGTATGACTCGCGGTGGTTTTTTGGATGAATGGCAAGAATTTTTGAAGCAAGATTTTTCAACTGTTAATGTCGTCGGAGTCTTTTCGCACTTTGCCCGTGCTGATGAGCCAGAAGAAACGCAGAATGCTGAACAACTACACCGGTTTAATTCAATGGTTGCAGACCTTGCGAAAATTGGTGTTAATCCTGCGATTAAACATCTTTCAAATTCAGCGGCCACACTAAAAAATCCTTCTGCACATTTTGACCTAGTTCGAACCGGGATTTCTATGTATGGATTGACTCCTGATGTTTCAACATTGGGGACTAGCAAACAGCTTTCCTTGAAACCAGTTATGCAGGTTCGAGCTAAGTTGTACTTAGTTAAATCAGTAGCTGCACATTCACCGGTCGGATATGGTGCAAGTGCTCATACAACCGCAGATACACAATTAGGTGTCGTTGCTATGGGTTATGCCGATGGAATTCCACGCATTGCACAAGGTGCAGGGGTATTCATTAATGGCAGAAAAGCCCCGATTATTGGCCGAGTTTCAATGGATCAATTCGTCGTTGATTTAGGGGCAGATTCAACTGCAGTTTCTGGGGATTGGGTGATTATTTTCGGTGATGGCTCGCATGGCGAGTACACCGCCGATGACTGGGGTGCTGCATCGTTATCAATTAATTATGAAATTGTGACTCGAATCGGTCCGCGAGTGCCTAGAATCTACGCACCTCATGTCTACTAATAACGCAGCGCTGCGCGTCGAAAGAGTCAATGTCTCTTTTGGCGGTCTTCGCGCTCTCAACGATGTTTATTTGGAAATCGGCAAAAATGAAGTAGTTGGATTAATTGGTCCTAATGGTGCTGGCAAGACAACATTATTTAATGCATTGTGTGGATTAGTCACTCCAGATTCAGGTGAGTTTTATATCGACGGAAATAAAAGTGATTTTCCAAAACCATATGAACTTGTTGATTTAGGAATCGCTCGAACATTGCAAGGTGTCGGTTTGTTTGGCGATTTAACGGTGCTTGAAAATGTGATGGTTGGTGCGCAGCATTTAGCTGAAACTGGATTAATCTCTGCAGCTTTTGGAAGAAATAAAAGAGACGAAGACCAGATTCGAGATAAGGCACGTGTTGCATTAGAGCGAGTGTATGCAGGTGGAATTGCACACCGACGTGCCGATACTCTGTCGTATCCAGATACTAAACGAGTGGCCATCGCGCGCGCCCTAGTTAGTGAACCAAAAATTTTAATGCTCGATGAACCTGCTGGTGGTTTAGGTCCGCAAGATATTGAGTGGATGAACTCACTGATTAAGAATTTAAGCGTGAACATGTCGGTATTACTTGTAGAACACCACATGGATGTTGTTATGTCAGTATGCAGCAAGCTATACGTTCTTAATTTTGGTGAAGTAATTGCCAGTGGTGACGCAGAAACTGTGCGTCGTGATCCAGCGGTAATGGCTGCGTATTTAGGTACAGGAAGCAACCATGTCGCTTAACGTCTCAAATTTAACGGTGCACCATGGTGCAATATGCGCCGTCAACCAAGTTTCGATAGCTGTTCCAACCGGAAAACTTGCTGCGATTATTGGATCTAATGGTGCTGGTAAGACAACTTTGCTACGCGCTTTGTCCGGTCTTAATAAACCAACTGGCGGTGTAGTTAATTGGATGGGCGAAACAATTACGGGAGTAAAACCTGAAAAGTTAGTTCGGATGGGCATTTCTCATGTCTCAGAAGGCAAGTCAGTAATTCCTGAATTAACTGTTCGAGAAAATCTTGAGCTAGGTGCAATCTGGCGCAAAGATACTAAGGAGATGAAAGAGTCTCTTGATCAAGTAGTTACCATTTTTCCTCGCTTAGGTGAGCGCATCACTCAACGATCTGACACATTGTCGGGTGGAGAACGTCAGATGCTGGCAATTGGCCGAGCAATCATGTCAAAACCAAAACTACTTCTTCTTGATGAACCATCACTAGGTTTAGCGCCATTAGTTGTTGAGCAAATCTTTCAGACGATCAGAGATTTAACAACTCAGATGAGATTAACAGTTTTACTTGTTGAGCAAAATGCCATGGGAGCACTAAAGATTGCAGACCTTGGGATTGTGTTGAATTTAGGAAAAGTTGTTGCCGTAGATCACGCACAAGCGTTGATCCAAGACCCTGCAGTACGCGCTGCTTATTTGGGGTATTAATCATGCAATTACTCAATACTCTTTTAATCGGCATAACCGCCGGATCGATTTACGCGTTAATGGCAATTGCATTTGTCTTGGTATGGCGCAGTACGAGAGTAGTTAACTTTGCCCAAGCCGGCATGGCGCTTTTATCAACCTACTTTGGTTATGAAGCAGTTTCTAGAATTGGTTCATTTTGGGTTGCCCTACCTGTTGCCATGATTGGTGGAGCGCTATTTGCAGCACTAGTCGAATTAGTTCTTATGCGACTGTTGGTTAAGCACGCATCTTCTGGGCCAATTGCAGGAGTTGCGCCAATCATTGCAACCCTTGGATTGCTCGGAGTTATTCGATCAGTTGTCAGCATGATTTGGGGCGGACAGGATCTACGTATTGTTGCCCCAATTTCCAATAATGGTTTTACGATCAACGGCTCAACTTTAGTTTTCTCGCCTTTAAAGCTCTTGATTCTCATCGTGGTCGCAGTTTTGCTCATCCTGCTAACTATTCTTTTCCAAAAAACTAATCTTGGATTAGCATTGCGTGCATCAGCTCATGCTCCAGAAATTGCCAGACTTTCAGGAGTCCGAGTCGATGCAGTTCGTACTCTTGGTTGGGCTTTAGCAGGTGCAGCAGGTGCAGTTGCTGGACTATTCCAAACGGTAAACGGAAACGGAAATATTTCACCTGATTCAATTGAGTTCTCGCTACTTCTTGTTTCAGGTTTTATTGCAGCAGTAGTTGGTGGTCTAGATAGTTTGCTCGGTGCAGTACTGGGCGGGCTCTTCTTGGG
>JBAXPH010000051.1:0-8503 GCA_037132355.1 Actinomycetes bacterium | reverse complement strand
GCAGTATCTCGATCGCATGGATATCGAACGCGAACGCGGAATCACAATTAAATCTCAAGCAGTTCGATTGCCATGGCGCTCATCTATCGATGGCGGCGAATACATCTTGAACATGATCGATACGCCTGGTCACGTTGACTTTACTTACGAAGTATCGCGCTCGCTAGCAGCATGTGAAGGCGCGGTATTGCTAGTTGACTGTGCTCAAGGAATTGAAGCACAAACACTTGCAAACCTTTATCTTGCAATGGAAAACAACCTAACGATTATTCCGGTGCTTAATAAAATCGATTTACCTAACGCACAACCAGAAAAGTTTGCCGCAGAGCTGGCACGTTTGATTGGTTGCCAACCAGAAGATTGCTTGCGCGTTTCAGGTAAAACTGGCGATGGTGTCGCAGACCTACTTGATCAAATTGTTGCTCAGATCCCAGCACCAGTTGGTGATGCAAATGCACCCGCACGCGCCTTGATTTTTGACTCTGTCTATGACGCTTATCGCGGTGTTGTTACCTATGTTCGTGTTGTCGATGGACATTTGTCACCACGCGAACAAATTCAAATGTTTTCAACTGGGGTGCGTCACGAAGCTTTAGAAGTTGGTGTTATTTCACCTGAACCACTTGCGGGGAAGGGTCTAGGTGTTGGCGAAGTAGGGTATTTAATTACTGGTGTTAAAGATGTTCGCCAATCACGTGTGGGCGACACAATTACTACGTATAACAACCCAACAAAGACGGCACTTGCTGGCTATAAAGATCCCAAGCCAATGGTTTTCTCGGGTTTGTTCCCATTAGATGGTGCTGATTTTCCTATCCTTCGCGAAGCGTTGGATAAGTTGCAGTTAAATGATGCTGCACTTGTGTACGAACCTGAAAGCTCTGCCGCCCTTGGCTTTGGTTTCCGTTGCGGCTTCTTAGGCCTGCTACATATGGAAATCGTGCGCGAACGGTTAGAGCGCGAACACAAGTTAAACCTCATTTCTACAGCGCCTAACGTTGTTTATAACGTGACCATGGAAGATGGAAAATCAGTGAGAGTTACAAATCCATCAGAGTTTCCTGATGGCAAAGTCGCAGCGGTTTTTGAACCAATTGTGAAATCAACGATTTTGGCACCTTCTGACTACATCGGAACCATCATGGAATTATGCCAAGATCGCCGCGGAGTCTTGCTAGGCATGGATTACATTTCTGAAGATCGAGTTGAAATCAGATACGACCTGCCGTTGGCTGAAATTGTTTTCGATTTCTTTGATCAACTAAAGAGCCGCACAAAGGGTTACGCATCCCTTGATTACGAAGAAAAGGGCGAAGCCGAAGGCAACCTAGTAAAGGTCGATATCTTGTTGCAGGGAGAAGCAGTTGATGCCTTTAGCGCAATTGTTCACCGCGACAAGGCATACGCATACGGCGTAATGATGACCGGCAAGCTACGCGAACTTATTCCACGTCAGCAGTTCGAAGTTCCGATTCAGGCAGCTATTGGTGCCCGCATCATTGCTCGCGAAAGTATTCGTGCGATCCGTAAAGATGTTTTGGCTAAGTGTTATGGCGGAGATATTTCACGTAAGCGCAAGCTATTGGAAAAGCAAAAAGAGGGTAAGAAGCGCATGAAGATGGTGGGACGTGTTGAAGTTCCACAAGAAGCCTTCGTTGCTGCTCTTGCAACGGATGCCGACATCGAACAGATTAAGGCCGCGCGTAAAGCAGGGCAATGATGCTCTCTTTCTATGTTCATATCCCGTATTGCATTAAGCGGTGCGGTTACTGCGACTTCAACACTTACACACCTAGCGAATTACAAGATGGTGCAACCCTAGAAATCGTTAGTAATGATTACATCGATGCCGTCTTGCGCGAACTAGAAGCAGCACCAAAAGATCCTGTCCCAACAATTTTTTTTGGTGGCGGAACTCCATCATTATTGCCAGCAGATGATTTAGGTCGAGTAATTAGTGCAATCAAGGCACGCAATGGATTGACACCCGATTGTGAAATCACATTAGAGGCAAACCCAGATTCAGTGACACAAGAGAATTTAGAGCGGTACCTAGAAGTTGGATTTAATCGAATTTCATTTGGCATGCAATCTGCCAAGCCACATGTTTTGGCCGCCCTTGATCGCACACACAACCCAGCAAATGTTGAAAAAGCGATCTCTATGGCACGGGCTGCTGGATTTAAATCTATTAGCGTTGACCTGATTTACGGAACACCCGGAGAATCTTTGGATGATTGGCGAGAGACTGTTAGCGCAGCATTGGCGTTAGACATCGACCACATCAGCGCGTACGCGTTAATTGTTGAAACCGGCACAAAACTAGCTGCACAAATTAAACGTGGGGATTTAATAATCCCCAATGATGATTTGATGGCTGATATGTATTTGTTGGTGGATCAGATGTGCGAACAAGCGGGACTTACTTGGTATGAACTATCCAATTGGTCTAAGCCAGGCCACGAATGCCGACACAACATTGCCTATTGGGAAAACAAAAACTGGTGGGGCCTTGGACCAGGTGCACATTCACATATTGATTCAAAGCGTTTCTGGAACTTGAAGCATCCAACAACGTATAAACAGAAGTTATTTGCGGGGGAGTCGCCAATTGCCGATAGCGAGCAGTTAACATCCGAACAAATCAAAGATGAATCAATTTTGCTGGGTATCCGAATGCGCGATGGCTTACAGATTGGACTGCTAGAACCCCATCAAATGCAGGTGCTAAGCCAATACAGCGACAATGGTTTTGTTCAGCTACACGATGATCGCGTTCTGCTGACCCCTACGGGCCGCTTGATCGCAGATCGAATCGTGCGAGAAATAAGTATCTAGTACCCTTGGAACAAATGTCATCACGTCGTCTAGAAATCCTCCGCGCAATTGTCGATGAGTACGTTGCGACCCAAGAACCTGTCGGCTCGAAATCAATCGCCGATCATCATGGTCTTGGTATTTCTCCTGCCACGATTCGTAATGAAATGGCTGTTCTAGAAGATGAAGGTCTGATCACACAACCTCATACAAGCGCTGGTCGAATCCCAACAGATCTTGGGTACCGAGTATTCGTAGATAAGTTAGCAACTGTTAAGCAGTTGTCGAGCGCCGAGCGCCGAGCGATTGAAACGTTTTTGCAGGGTTCGAATGATTTAGATGAGCTCTTGAAGAGATCTGCAAAATTATTAGCAGACATCACAAAGCAAGTTGCAGTTGTTACCTACCCAATTATTGGAGAAAGCCGCGAGAAGATGGCGATTTCTGGTACTGCAAACTTGGCTCGATCTGGTGAGGATTTAGGTCTTACGCTTTCGCCAATTCTTGAAGCGCTAGAAGAGCAAGTAGTTATTTTGCGTTTGCTAGATGAGGCACGTTCGACAGTCCATGTTCGAATTGGTAGCGAGCAGAGTGAAACAAATCTTCAAACAACATCACTTGTCACAGTTGGTTACGGCGTTGAGTCCGCTCAACACGGCGCAGTTGGCGTACTTGGGCCCACACGAATGGATTACGCGGGTTCTATTGCAGCAGTCGATGCAGTTGCCCGATATGTCGAGCGATTTATCAATGAGGTTCCATAAGTGGCTGATCATTACCAAACGCTAGGTGTTACAAAAGGTGCAAGCACTGACGAGATTAAAAAGGCGTATCGCAAATTAGCGCGTGAACTGCACCCAGATGTGAACCCTGATCCTCATACGCAGGAAAAGTTTAAAGAAGTCACCGAGGCCTACGATGTTTTAAGTGATCCACAAAAGCGTCAGTCCTATGACATGGGTGGTAGCAATCAATTTGGCGGAGCGAACTTTGGTGGCGGCTTTAGCGACATCATGGATGCATTCTTTGGTGGCGGTGGATCACGTGGACCGCGACCTCGTACACGTGCTGGACAAGATTCATTAATCAGAATTCAAGTTGATCTCAACGAAGCCTGCTTTGGTACCGAACGTGAAATAACAGTTGAATCAGCTGTTGTCTGCCCTAAGTGCACAGGCACTGGTTGTTTAGATGGCCAACATCCAGAAACTTGCATGACCTGTAAAGGACGCGGTGAAACGCAACAAGTTGTGCGCTCTGTTATTGGTCAAGTAATGACATCACGCCCATGTAATGCATGCCAGGGATACGGAAGTGTTATCAAGAGCCCATGCCGCGAATGCGCTGGCGAAGGACGAGTACGTAGTCGCCAAACTATTGATGTAAAGATTCCGGCAGGTGTTGAAACAGGAAACAGAATTCAGATGTCAGGCCGCGGAGAAGTTGGTGCTGGCGGGGGGCCTGCTGGTGATTTATATGTTGAAATCGTAGAAGAGCGCCACGAATATCTTGTGCGCGAAGGCGACACATTGCATATGGCACTTGAAGTAACAATGATTGGTGCAGCACTTGGCACGACAGTTACCGTTGAATCATTAGATGGTCCGGTCGAAGTAAACATAAAGCCCGGCACGCAAAGTGGCACACCCGTTGTTATTAAGGGCAAGGGCATGACCCGATTGCGTCGGGGCGATCGCGGAGACTTAATTGTTCATGTCGAAGTAATCACACCTACAAAATTAAGCAAAGATGAAGAAAAGATTTTGCGTTCTTTTGCCGAAGCACGTGGCGAAAAAGCTAATGAAGCCCACGTAAAGGGCCAGGACGGTTCAATCTTTAGCAAGCTCAAGGGAGTGTTCCACAAGTAATGTTCACCCTCTTTTTCGTAGAAGACCTGCCAACGACAGTTGGTGGTTCCTACGAGTTTGCTAACGATGATGCCAACCATGCGATTCGCGTCTTGCGAATGCAAGAGGGCGCAGAATTTATGCTCAGTGATGGCAAAGGTTCGTGGTCACAAGTTGTTGCAACAGAGGTAAAGAAAAAGTCTATGCAGGTTCGGGTTATGGATTCTGGTTTTCAGGCACCACTTGCAACGACTATTACCGTTGTTCAGGCATTGCCCAAAGGCGATCGTGCAAAAGAGGCGATTGAACTATTAACTGAAGCTGGTGTTGATCGAATTGTTCCGTGGGCATCTGCGCGCAGTATTGGTAAAGGTTCAGATAAGTTTGCCGTGACCGCACGTGAAGCTAGCAAGCAATCACGCAGATTTAGAATCCCTGAAGTAACCGATCTTGCAACAACTGCGCAGATTTGCGAGGCAATAAAGCTGAGCGATCTAGCGATTGTCTTTCATGAAAGCGCAACAGCCAAACTTTCTGATCAGGTTTCATCTCATAATGTTGAGCACTTGTTAATCATCATTGGACCCGAAGGTGGTTTAACTGATGAAGAGATTGCTGTATTTACTGAAGCTGGCGCCAAAGTCGCACTTATGGGACGTCCAATATTGCGTTCGGCACATGCTGGTATTGCCGCTGTTTCTGCAGTCTCTGCACTTTTGAAGGTATGGTAATTACGTGGCCTTAGATCCCAATTGTATTTTCTGCAAGATTATTGAGGGAGAAATCCCGGCAGACATTGTGTTGCGCAATGAAAATGTTGTGGCCTTTAATGATTTGAATCCTCAGGCTCCAACTCATGTATTGTTGATTCCAACCTTGCATACAGAAAATGCGGCAGGCATTGCACGCAATAGCGCGAGGATCACGGCAGACCTTTTCTTAGCTGCCGAACAGATCGCCACAGAGCGCGGTCTCAACGGCTACCGAACTGTTTTTAACACCGGGGAAGAGGCTGGTCAGAGTGTTTTCCATGCTCATCTTCATCTATTGGGTGGGCGCGCCATGGCATGGCCACCCGGTTAAAGATAGATTTACCCTTATATGGAGCGAACGCTGATCACCGTACCTAACGCCATTTCGATGGTTGCTGTTGTAGGTCCGCATGATGACAATTTACGAGTTATTGAAGCCGCTTTCCCATCTGTAAACATCACAGTGCGCGGCAATGAAATCACATTGCGCGGCCCACATAGTGATTGTGCAAAATTAGAAAACTTATTCAACGAGATGATGGTTGTTATTCGTAGCGGAAATATTTTAAATGTGGATGCCGTCAATCGTGCCATTGAAATGTTGGAACACGATCCTGTAGATCACCCAGCGGAAGTAATGTCATTAAACATTGTTAGCAACCGTGGTCGCACCATCCGCCCAAAGACTGCTAATCAAAAGCGTTACGTTGATGCGATTGAAGACCACACTATTACTTTTGGTATTGGCCCTGCTGGTACCGGTAAGACGTATTTGGCAATGGCCATGGCTGTTGCAGCGCTACAAGCGAAGAAGATCAACAGAATTATTCTGACTCGTCCAGCCGTTGAAGCGGGTGAGAACTTAGGATTTTTGCCAGGAACCCTGAGCGAAAAGATTGATCCGTATCTTCGCCCATTATTTGATGCACTGCATGACATGATCGATATCGATACTGTTCCGCGCTTGATGCAATCGGGAATCATTGAAGTTGCCCCATTGGCTTACATGCGCGGTCGAACATTAAATGATGCCTTTGTAATCTTGGATGAGGCACAAAACACAACGCCTGAACAGATGAAAATGTTTTTAACCCGCTTGGGCTTTGGGTCAAAGATGGTTATCACTGGCGATGTGACTCAGATTGATCTACCGAACTCACAAAAATCTGGCCTCAAAGTAGTGCGGGATATCTTGCAGGAAATCGATGACATCGCATTTCTGGAATTAACAGCAGAAGATGTTGTACGACATCGCTTAATCGGGGACATCGTTAAGGCTTATGACAAGTTTGATGAAGCTCGACAGGGATTGCGACCAATTCGCCAACAATGACAATTGAAGTAACAAACACTTCAGGGCAGTTAGTTCCGGCCACTGAAATATCTTCGCTACTCACCTTTGCGTTGCTAGAGCTAGAGCTAAATCCTGAGTGCGAAATCAACGTTTCTTTTGTTGATGATGATTACATGACCGAGCTACACATTAAGTGGATGGATGAACCAGGGACAACAGATGTCCTTTCATTTCCAATGGATATGCCAGAGTCACCGGGGGAAGCCGTAACTCTTGGCGACATAGTTATTAGTCCAGTTGTTGCAGCAGAACAAGCTAAAGCCCAGGGTCATTCGAATGAACACGAGATTTATATTTTGGCCACACATGGCTTGCTACACATTATTGGCTACGACCATGCTGATAAGGCAGAAGAAAAAGTTATGTTTGATCTGCAAGAAAAAATAGTAAGAGATTGGCAGAAAGGTTTATGAGTCCCATAGCGATCGTTAGCATTATTGCCTTGCTTATGTTTGCCGGGTTTTTAGCTGCATCTGAATCTGCACTGACCTCAATTTCTCGCGTTGTGATCGAAGAGATTGAAGGCAAGCGCGGAACTGCTTTGTTGCGTAAATACACCGCTCAACCTGCTCGATACCTGAACGTGATTTTGCTGGTTCGCAAGCTCTGCGAATTTACCGCAACTGTTTTATTGGCTGTTATTTTGCTGCGCAATTATTCAAGTGCTCAGGCAATGGCGCTAACTGTTGCAATCATGGTTGTACTTTCATACGTAGTTGTTGGCGTTGGCCCACGCACATTAGGTAAGCAACAACCACACAAGTACGCCAGATACGGAATCATCGTTGCTTATGGGTTAGCATTTTTGCTGGGTCCAGTTACAAAGTTACTAATTGCAGTCGGTAACGCACTAACCCCAGGTAAGGGATTTAGATCAGGACCGTTTACATCTGAAGCAGAACTTCGTGACTTGGTGGATCAAGCACACGAGCGCGGTCTGGTGGAATCTGACGAGCACGAGATGATTCACTCAGTATTCGAACTCGGCGACACCTTAGTTCGCGAATTAATGGTTCCTCGTACCGACATGGTGTGGGTCGAAAAAGATAAGAGTTTGCGCCAAGGTTTATCACTTGCGCTTCGAAGTGGATATTCACGCATCCCAGTTATTGGCGATGGCATCGACAACATTGTCGGAATTGTTTATGTAAAAGACTTAGCAAAGCGCGCACTGGATCATCACGAAGCTGAGCACACCGAGACAATTGAAAAGCACATGCGCCCTGCTAATTTTGTCCCTGAAATAAAGATGGCTGATGATCTGTTAAAGGAGATGCAGAAGAATCAGATCCACCTTGCAATTGTGGTTGATGAATACGGTGGCACAGCCGGAATCATCACTATTGAAGACATCATCGAAGAAATTGTGGGAGAAATCGAAGATGAGTTTGATGATGGTGAAGAAGAGTTCACCTGGTTAACACCAGATAAGGGCCGCGCAAAGGCCACATTGCACATCGAAGATTTAGCTGATGAATTAAAGATCGAGATTGAAAAAGAAGAGTTTGAAGATATCGACAGTATTGGTGGATTAATGGCGCAAAAACTTGGCCGTGTACCAATTGCTGGATCCACCATTTCATGGCATGGATTTTCAATCACATCAGAGCGTCCACAGGGCCGTCGTCGCAGAATTTCATCTGTACTTGTCGAGCGCCTTGTAGAAGAGATTGAGGACGCTGAGTAACGATAGAATGCGCGCATGCGTATCGTTCGATTCACCCCCGGCCCTG
>JBAXPH010000050.1:0-8521 GCA_037132355.1 Actinomycetes bacterium | reverse complement strand
GCACGCCGCCAGCGTTCGTCCTGAGCCAGGATCAAACTCTCCATAGAAAGTTTTCATCTTGGCGATCAGACAAACAAACTGTCGTTTAATTTGTCATTTATATACCAAAGGAAATCAACGGGTATAGCTTTTTATGGCTATACCTCATTGAGGTATTTATATATTTGCCGTGGTTGTTAATTCATCAAAAAGCACTGTAAAACAATGATTTCTCGCTATTGAAAGCATGACGAACTAAGCCACTATTGGCATTGACTTATGGCACGCTGTTGAGTTCTCAAGGTACGGATGCGCACTGAGCATCAGGATTTCTCCTAATTTTCAGGGCAGATCGCCAAACTTAGTGCATGCATGCAGGCGCGGTCAAACTGGCCTAAATGAGGTACTTGGTCTGGCTGAAGCTCAATTTCTTGACCTTCTACGCCTACTGTCCGGCCTAAATCGTCCGTTCCCAGCAAGGAGCGTAACTATACATACCCCGGCAGGACCGGTCAAATCCGCAATGCCGGATATCTTGATTAGTATCAATAAGGTATAAAACGTGAATTATCCACGCCGGCTAGCGTTTTTGGGCCACTTCCTAAATTTTAGGTTAATTCCACCGCGGCAAGATCTCTCTTACCTTTTCTCAAAACAGCATATTTTCCGCATAAAAAGTCAGATTTTGAGGGTCTGAAATCTTCTCCAGAAATCTTCACATTGTTGAGATATGCGCCACCTTCTTTAACGATGCGGCGCGCAGCAGATTTGGAGTCAACAACACCAGTTGCTGCTAGGAGATCTACCCAGGTTGGAATTTCTTCAGAAGATGACACTGACGTACGTGGAAGTTCTGCAAGTGCTGATGCAAGTGTTGCTTCATCTAGTTCGGAGAGCTCACCTTGTCCAAATAATGCATGCGCCGCAGCTTCAACGCGCTGTGTTGTTTCTTCTGAATGCACAAGTGCTGTCAGTTCGCGAGCAAGTGCACGGTGAGCTTCGCGTAAACCTGGATTTTCATCGTGGGATTTTTCAAGTTCAGAAATTTCCGTATGGGACTTGAATGAAAACACCTTAAGGAAATTAATAACATCCTTATCATCACTGTTTAACCAGAATTGGAAGAACGCATATGGCGAGGTCATCTCGGGATCTAGCCATACTGAACCACCCGCAGTTTTACCAAACTTTGTTCCATCGGCCTTCATCAATAACGGAACAGTTAATGCATGACCACTGCCCTGTTCTACGCGACGAATTAGATCAAGACCGGCAACAATATTTCCCCATTGATCCGATCCACCAACTTGCAATGTGCAATTGTTACGTCGATAAAGTTCTAAGAAATCGTAGGATTGCAAAACTTGGTATGAAAATTCTGTGTAAGAAATTCCGCCACTTTCAAGTCGGGATGAAACTGAATCCTTAGACAACATCTGGTTAACGCTGAAATGCTTACCAATATCACGCAAGAATTCGATCGCGCTAAGTGGCGATGTCCAATCAAGATTGTTGACGACCGCTGCAGGATTTTTCGGTGCATCAAAATCTAGGAATGCTGAAACCTGTGTGCGAATTCGGTTGACCCAACCTTCAACGATCTCGGAGCTGTTAAGGGTGCGCTCCTCATTCTTTCCGCTGGGATCACCAACCAAACCTGTAGCTCCGCCAACTAATGCAATTGGGTTATGTCCTGCTAACTGGAAACGGCGAAGTACGAGTAGAACAACTAGGTTGCCAGCGTGAAGTGAAGGCGCAGTTGGGTCAAAACCCACATAGAGAGTTGTTGGCTTCTTCAACGCTTCGAGCAGTGCCGCCTCGTCAGTTGTTTGCGCCAATAAACCACGCCAGCGAAGATCTTCAATCAGGTTCATGCACTCATCATCTCTGAAAATGCCTTGTGCTTGCTGGCAATTTCTTTCTCGGCTTTTGCGTTTGCGGCCATGGCATCTTTGATCTGGGCAGTTACAAGAACTGGTGCCGTTCCACCAGATGTTGTGCGGGAATTAATCGCGCCATGAACTGTAAGGACATCTCGAACACCCCCATCTAGTTGTGAGTGAACCTGCAAAAATTCAGTATCTGTTAATTGGTGTAACTGACGACTAGATGATTCACATATCGCTACACATTTACCTGCTGCTTCGTGGGCCTCGGCAAATGGAACGCTCTTTTTCGCTAGGTAGTCTGCAATCTCGGTTGCAAGTGAGAATCCAGTAGGTGCAGCAAGTGCCATCTTCTCGCGATCAAAATCTGTCGTCGAAATCATTCCAGTAACAGCCGGTAGAACAAGCATTAAGGTATCGATGCTGTCGAACAAAGGTTCCTTGTCCTCTTGCAAATCGCGATTGTAGGCAAATGGCAAACCTTTAAGCATTGTTAGAACACTCATCAGATTTCCAACAAGGCGACCCGATTTACCACGAGCTAGCTCTGCCATATCCGGATTCTTTTTCTGCGGCATTATTGAAGAGCCAGTGGAGTAAGCATCTGCAACCTTCGCCCAAGCAAATTCCTGCGAAGCCCACAACGTCCACTCTTCGCCAATTCGAGAAAGGTGGTTTCCAATCATCGCAAAGATGAATAGCGCTTCGGCAACATAATCACGATCACTTACTGCATCGATACTGTTTACAAAGGTAGATTCGAAGCCCAAATTCTTTGCGGTAAATGCAGGTTCAAGTGGTAGAGATGAACCTGCAAGTGCGCCGGCACCAAGTGAACTAACAGATGTACGAGACAGCCAATCGTTAATTCGATCTAGGTCACGAGCAAAAGCATGTGCATGCTTTGCTAATTCATGCCCAAACGAAACTGGTTGGGCATGTTGAATATGTGTAAATCCTGGTGCTGGATCGTTGATGTACTCGGAAGCCTTTTCCAGAATTGAGGTTTGAAGCGCCGTGATCAAACGAGCAATTTCGAGCATGTGATCAATTGCGAAAAGTCTTAGATCTGTTGTGACCTGATCGTTGCGGGAACGGCCAGCACGAAGGGCTCCCCCAACAGCGCCGAGTTTTTCAGTTAAACCGCGTTCCAAAGCGCTATGAACATCTTCATCGGAATCGATGGCTACAAATTTTCCAGATATAACTTCGGTAGACAATTCATCAAGAGCCTTTGCGATCACGTCAGCATCCTTAGAAGCGATCAAGCCACTTTTTTTCAAGACTGCTAAATGTGCCTTTGACGAACGTAGATCGTATGGAGCTAAACGCCAATCAAAGTGCACGCTTCGGGACAGGGCGAACACTGATTCCTCAGGTCCTTGCGCGAAACGTCCGCCCCAGAGCGCCATTACTTCCTCTTTCCATCTGCTTGTGCGTAAGCAAGTAATTCTTTCGCTAAAAGGGCTCCACCTGTTGCTTTCTTCGACACCAAGATAATCGTGTCGTCCCCAGCGATAGTGCCGATAACTCCGGTTAGGCCTGCGTGGTCAAGCGAACTGGCTAAAAACTGGGCAGCTCCTGGAGGGGTATGAATAACAGCCAAATTCGCACTGTGATCGACTGACAAAATCAATTTTGAGGGAAGCGGAGTGCTACGAACAATCGCATCATCGGCGCTTTCGCGGATTTGATATGTGCTTTCACCATCCTTGTTTCGTGCTCGGATAGCGCCAATCTCCTCTAGATCACGGCTAGCTGTTGCTTGCGTAACTTTGTAACCAGCTTTTTTCAAGAGCACAACTAAATCTGATTGGGAATGTACTAATCCAGATTGAATGAGTGAGATTGCTTTGGCGCGGCGAGCAGAAACTGATTGAGCATTACTTGGCATCTGTGATCACCTTCTTGAAAATTGAAATAAACTTAGTGATCTGAGCATCTGAAACAATCAGGGCTGGCGCGATTCGAATCGTGCTTGCATTTGCAGCGTTGACGAGCACTCCAGCATTTCTCATAGCATCCGCAATCACTGAAGCCTTAAGTGATTCAAGTTCGATGCCTAGCAATAGCCCCGCACCACGCACTTCTTTTACACCCGGAATGAGTGCAAGTTCTTGAATCAAATGTGCGCCTTGCTTTTCAACTTTGCCCAAAATTTCTTTAGATTCGATGAAATCAATCGCAGCTAAACCAGCAGCGGTTGTTACTGGGTTACCGCCAAAGGTTGAACCGTGATCTCCTGGCTGAAATAGATCGGCCGCCTTACCCAATGCAATCATCGCACCTAGCGGCAATCCACCACCTAGGCCTTTAGCTAGCGTGATCACGTCAGGAGTTATTCCTGAATATTCATAACCAAACCAATCACCGGTTCGTCCCATACCAGTCTGTACCGCGTCAATAACAAGTAGTGCTCCATTTTTGTCACAGAGCTGACGAAGCTGTTGCAAGTAATCTTGTGGTGGAACAATTACTCCTGCTTCACCCATTATTGGTTCGATGATTACCATGGCCGTTTTCTTACTGATTGCCTTGCGCATCGCATCGATATCCCCATAAGGAACATGCTTTATGCCCTTGATCAAAGGTAAAAAAGGTTCGCGCTTAGAAGGTTGTCCGGTTAATGACAGCGCACCCATTGTGCGACCATGAAAAGCACCTTGAGCCGCAACAACACGAACCTTTCCGGTGCGACGTGAAAGTTTTAGCGCCGCTTCGTTTGCTTCAGCTCCCGATTGGCAAAAGAAAACTTTTGCATTCTTGTCGCCAGTCATCGCTGTCAGTTTTTCAGCCAAGGAAATCGCATTGGGGTGCGCATAAAAGTTACTGACGTGGCTCAAAATGGACATCTGTTTAGTAACTGCTTTAACGATTGCAGGATGGGCATGACCCAAAATGCTGGTGGCGATTCCTCCAAGAAAATCCATGTATGTTTGGCCATCTGCGTCAGTAACCAAAATGCCTTTACCTTTTACTAACGCGATTGATGGTTTCCCGTAATTATTCTGCAGTGAACTATCCCAACGGCCTAGATATTTTTTATTTGTCATCCAACCACCAGCGTTCCGCCATGACCAGCAAGTGCTGATGCAAAGCTATTGAGATCCGTACCATCAATAATACGAACGGCTTTAGCTCCAAATGACAATGCATCCAGTGCCGCCTGAACCTTAGGAGCCATACCTTCGGCAAAACCAGATTTGATTGATTCAAGCTCGACCGCAGAAATGCTGTCAATCAAGGAACTTTTGTCTGGCCAATTTCGATAAATGCCAGCCACGTCCGTCATGATAATCAATGAGGACGCCTTAAGAGCAGCAGCGATAGCTGCAGATGCAAAATCGCCATTCACATTTAATCCTGTTGTGAGATCTTCATCAGAAGACACAGGGGCAACAACCGGAACAATTCCTTGGGCTAAAAGCTCCAAAAGCTGCGTTGGATTTACAGATTGAACCTCACCTACAAAGCCAAGGTCTGCAGGAGTGCCATCTATCAAAGTCGTACGACGTTTTGCGATAACTGTTGGTAATTGTCGAGCTGAAATAGCTTGCGCATTGATTCCAGACTTACTTAAGGTATTGGTAACTTCGATTCCCACTTGATTAACAAGCACTTCTTCTACAACGTCGAAGATTTCTTGAGTGGTGACTCGAAAGCCACCGATCCAATTGCTAACTATTCCTTTGGCAATTAGTGCCTTATCAATTTGCGGGCCGCCGCCATGAACTACAACTACCTGTTCTCCTGCTTTTAGCGCAGCCGAAATAGCTTTTGCGAAGTTTCCTTGTTCATCCTTCATGGCATGCCCACCAAATTTCACCACGATCATGTTGAGTACGCCGAGTTCTCGTGAACATAGTCATGTGAAAGATCATTGGTCTTAATCGTCGCGTTGTGAGAGCCAATCTTGAGATCGATAACGATCTTAACTAAGCGAGGAGCAAAATCAACGGTTGACTTATCGGCATCCGGTGCACTGTTGGAACATACCTGTACTCCGTTAAGTGAGACATCAATACTAAGTGGATCCATCTGTGCATCTGCAGTTCCCGCGGCTGCAAGTACACGTCCCCAATTTGGATCGCCACCAAAAATGGCGGTCTTCAACAAATTGTTTCGAGCACAGGCACGTCCTATAGCCACAGCATCTGCTTCTGAAGCTGCATTGACTACCGTAATCTCCACAGTCTTGGTTGAACCTTCAGCATCTGCAATCAATTGCGCCGCCAAAGATCCGCATACCTGCATGAGCGAATCTTCTAGTTGAGAATCCGTAATTGTGATGCCACTTGCACCTGATGACATAAATAGGACTGTGTCATTAGTTGATGTGCACCCATCTGAATCAATGCGATTGAAAGTACGATCAGTTGCACGTGCAAATATTTCTTGGACGTTGTTCGAAACAATCGCGTCTGTCATGACGACTGAGAGCATTGTGGCAAGAGCTGGAGCCAACATGCCAGCTCCCTTGGCTATTCCTGCGAACCCGACACCATTGTGTGAGGCAGTAGCAATTTTCGGTACTGAATCTGTAGTCATGATCGCACGCGCACTTGTCTCTAAACCATCATTTGTTAGAGAAGGAGAAATCATGTCAAGACCTTTAAGAATTTTGTCCATAGGCAGGAACTCGCCGATGAGTCCTGTTGAACAAACGATTACTTCACCCGCTGACACATCTAACAGCGCACCAACATGCTCTGCAGTTTTGTGGGTATCAGCAAAGCCTTGTGGACCAGTGCAAGCGTTTGCACCTCCACTATTGAGAACAACTGCGCGAACGATTCCGCCTTGTGCGACTTGGCGAGACCAGATAACAGGGGCAGCTACAACTTTGTTGCTTGTAAAAACAGCAGCAGAGTCAAAGTTTGGACCTTGATTGTGAATCAATGTTAAATCGAGAGCACCGCTACTTTTTAGGCCTGCAGCAATAGATGCAGATGTAAAACCTTTTGGAAGTTTCATGCGCCGATCCCATCAAGTGCGAGACCACTAATTTCAGAAAGTCCGCAGATCAAATTTGCGTTCTGAATAGCTTGCCCGGCAGCACCCTTACCAAGATTATCGATTGCAACTGAGACAACTAGGCGATTTGTATGTTCATCAACCGCTACCTGTAACTGCACCTTATTGCTACCAGTAATTGCACTTGTCTTAGGCATTTGACCCAATGGTAGGACGTCGACAAAGAATTCGGATGCGTAGTGCGTTACAAAAAGATCATGCGCCTGCTGTGTAGTTAGTGACGAAGACAGTTTTGCTGTGATAGTTGAGAGAATTCCTCGAGGCATCGGTGCCAGGATCGGCGTGAATGAAATCTTCGCTGGCTTTTGCGCCACTGACGACAAGGCCTGTTCGATTTCAGGGGTATGTTGATGAACACCACCAAATTTATATGAAGTTAATGATCCCATTACTTCACTGCCAATTAAATTGATCTTTGCATTGCGACCAGCACCTGTTGTTCCTGAAGCTGCTACGACCACGATGTCTGAAACATCAATCAGGTGTAGCGCAGGTGCGATCCCAACGGAAATTGATGTTGCATAGCAACCAGGGTTGGCAACCTTTGTTTCTTTTTTGATTGCTGCGCGTTGTTCTGGTGCAAGCTCAGGTAATCCGTACACCCACGCCCCCGCATGCTCTCCCCCGTAATACTTTTCCCATTGCGCAGGATCTTCTAATCTAAAATCTGCACCTAGGTCTACGATCTTCACATTTGCAGGGATCTTTTCAACTAATGCGGCTGATTCACCATGAGGAAGTGCAAGAAAAACTAGATCAAGAGAAGAGAAATCGATCGAATCGGTCGAGACAAAACTTCTGCCGACATAACTTTGCAGTTGAGGGTGAACTGTTGTGACCTGCTCCCCTGCATTTGAATGGGCACTTACTACTGTTACCTCGAAATGTGGATGGATGGCAAGCAACCTTAAAAGCTCTCCACCTGCATAACCGCTACCACCTATGACCGCTGTTCTCATGGGACAAGGATAACGGGATATCGATAATTATGCAATCTTATGCATAATTATGCGGTGCGGACGACAGCCCCGAACTTGGCTGCTGCAACAGCCGTAGCTGACTCCCGCATGGCTGAAACCTCTTCGCCGGTCAGGGTGCGATCCTGGGCACGGAAGACAAGAGTGAAAGCAAGTGAAATTTTGCCATCGCCAATCTTGTCGTAGCGATCAAACAAAGTTATCGATTCGAGCAAATCCCCAGCGCCGGCGCGGAGCGCACCTTCAACATCTGCAGCACTGACCGTTGATTCAACGATCAGAGCCACATCTTGAACAGCAGCTGGCATTGTTCCGACAGTTGTTGGTCGAACTAGTGCGGAATCGGGAAGCGCATTTAATGCAACCGCAAATGCAACAGAGCGCTCAGGTAATCCGTACGCTGCGACTATACGTGGATGAAGTTCGCCAGCATGTGCAACAGCTTTTCCATTAACAATTAACTCTGCGCAGCGACCCGGGTGCCACGGAGCTAAGTCAGAGCGAGCAACTGTCCATTCCAAGTTACATAAAGCCAAAATGTCCTGTGCATAAGCAATTGCATCTTGCCAGCCGTAAGCCCGGGCTTTTCCTTGCCAATTTTCATTCTCAGTTTTACCGACTAGCAATCCTGCTATGTGATATCCC
>JBAXPH010000049.1:0-8585 GCA_037132355.1 Actinomycetes bacterium | reverse complement strand
ACTACCGAGGACCATTGCTCTACGGCAGATTGTGTTTACTTAATTAGCGGCGAATACCGAGTTTCTCGATAATTGCGCGGTAACGATTGATGTCTGTCTTAGCTAAGTACTGAAGAATGCGGCGACGACGTCCAACTAGCAACAAAAGACCACGACGGTTGTGGTGATCATGTGGGTTAGTCTTCAAGTGATCGGTGATTTGTTCAATACGCTTTGAAAGAAGAGCGACCTGAGCTTCAGGTGATCCTGTGTCAGTAGGAGTAGAACCGTACTGAGCAATGATTTCTTTCTTTAGTTCTGGTGTTAATGCCATTTCTTGTTCTCCTTATGTACTGAGCACGAGGCTCTTTCGGTTTGATTCACGAAAGATTCGCTATCTCGATTGAAGGGCTAGGTTACCAGCGAGCCTATGAATAGGTGAAATCGGGTGGATTTGCCCGCTTAGAGCTCGGTTAATCTGCGGGCTTCTGCGCAATCCTTTGCCATTTGTTGAAGTAATGGCTCGAGTCCATCAAATTTCAAAGTCTCGCGAAGTCTCCAGCCAAATTCGATAGTTGCAGGCTTTGTATACAAATCAAGGCCCACTTGATCAAGTGCGTATGCCTCAACTTGGCGACCGCGAACACCTTCAAAAGTTGGATTTGTGCCAATTGAAATTGCAGCGGGCCAGCGATCAATTCCAACTGTTAACCAACCGGCATACACACCATCTGCTGGAATTGTTTGACCATCTATATTTCCAAGGTTTGCAGTTGGATATCCAATTTCACGTCCACGTTTTTCGCCATGAACAACAATTCCATCTAGACGATGTGGGCGGGTCAACATTTCTCGTGCACTTTCAACATCGCCATTTACTATGGCGGCACGAATACGAGTAGAAGATATTGCTTTTTCTGCATTTGACTGTAAATCCAAAACAACAGTTTTAAATTCAGTGTGTGCGGCAAGCGTGGTCACATTACCTGCAGCCTTGAAACCATAAGTAAAGTTTTGACCGACAATAACTGTGCTTGCTTTGAGTTGTTCGATTAAAACCTTATTGACGAAATCTTCAGGTGCCATGGCAGCAAATTCTTTGGTGAACTTGATAACCGCAACCTGATCTGCGTTATGAATCTTTAGTAGTTCAATTTTGTCGCTCAAGATAGTTAGTAACGTTGGAGCTCGCTCTGGCGCAAAAATAGATACAGGGTGTGGATCAAAAGTCAGCGCAACAATCTTTTCAACGCCCGCTATTTCCTTGGCGCGGTTAAGGATTTGCTGGTGCCCCTTGTGGACTCCATCAAAGTTACCAATAACGACGATACTCATATTCTTATTGTCTCAGAGTCATTGCGCTGCCGCGAATACAGCAATTGGCTTGGCTTTACTATCGACGTTCTGTAACAGGGCGATCAAATCGTTAGTTGCAGATATTCCTGCGTAAATCTGGTTGTCTGCATTAGCGGTCAGCGTGCGCCCAAAGGACAGCTCGATCTTCTCATCCAACTCAATCGCACGAACAGGAAATGTTGCACGTGCTACATCTGCTAAATCCAAGGTTGAAAAATCACCGTTCTTTAAGTGCGCCAACGAAACCGCCCGGTCTAAGCCAAAGCCTGCAACGCGAGAACGACGAAGCGAGTTGAGGTGTCCCCCAACGCCTAATGCATCACCACAATCACGGGCGATGGCGCGAATAAATGTTCCAGATGAGCACGTTACTTCGATATCGATTTCAATACCTTTTTCAAACCTGCGGATGGCTAGAACATCTAATTGCGAAATAGTGACTTCCCGGGAAGGTAAAACAACTTCCTCGCCTGATCTGACTCGATCATAAGCACGTTCGCCAGCAATTTTTACAGCGGAAACCGAACTTGGTCGTTGCATGATTGTTCCCCGCATTTTAGATAACTCATCAATAATCTGGGGATCTGTAATTCCAGAAGTATCTGCCGTGCTAATTACTTCACCTTCAACATCATCGGTAACTGTTGCAGCACCTAACACCACGGTTGCTTGATAGCTCTTGTCGCCATCTGTGATGTATTGCAAAAGCCGAGTTCCGTTGTTAAATCCTAAAACCAGGATTCCGGTTGCCATTGGGTCAAGAGTTCCAGCATGACCGACTTTGCGTGTGCCAAGTGCCTTGCGTGCAATAGCAACCACATCGTGGCTTGTCATGCCTGGTTCTTTATCTACAACCAGAAAACCGTGCTCGTGCACTATGTGCGCCGCTACTCTTCTTCGATTACACGTGGAGCTTTGTAAGGATCTTCTCCCCCGGCATAGCTGGCATTCTTTCGAAGCTCTGCCACCTGAGCATCTTGCTCGTGAACCTTTGCAAGCAAAGAATCAAGTGCCAGTGCGCTTTCAGGTAAACCATCTTCAAAGAATTCAATACTTGGTGTAATTCGAAGACCTAATTCGCGGCCAAGTGCTGAACGAATTGCACCCTTAGCGCTATCTAACGCTGCGGCAGTTGCTGCGCGCTCATCTAGACCACCAAGGACTGTATAAAACACTGATGCTTGCTGAAGATCGCCAGTAACGCGCGCATCGGTAACAGTTACAAAACCTAGACGTGGATCTTTAATCTTTGTCTCAAGCAGGTTTGCAACTACTACCTTGATGCGATCGGCGACCTTCAGTGTGCGATGTGATTGACCCATTGTTTATGCTCGCTTTTTCTCAACCATCTCAAAGCACTGAACGATATCGCCTTGTGCGATCTCCTTCATGTTGCCAAGGCCAATACCGCATTCGAATCCTTCACGGACTTCAGTGGCATCATCCTTGAATCGCTTGAGTGAATCAATTGTGAGGTTATCAACCAAGACTGTTCCATTGCGCAAAATTCGTGCCTTTGCATTACGACGGATAACTCCATCCTTAACAACAGAACCAGCAATATTTCCAGCCTTTGAAGACTTGAAGATTTCACGAACTTCGGCACTACCGATGATCGATTCTTCATACTCTGGCTTGAGCATGCCCTTAAGGGAAAGCTCAATCTCTTCAATTGCGTTATAGATAACTGAGTAGAAACGAACTTCAACACCTTCTTGATCAGCATAAATTGCAGTTTGTGGCTCTGGCTTAACGTTAAAGCCGATCACAACTGCAGTAGAGGCAGATGCCAAGGTGATATCGCTCTTAGTGATTGCACCAACACCGCGGTGAATAACGCGAAGATCAACTTCTGCGCCAACATCCAACTGCATCAATGCATCTTCTAGCGCTTCAACAGAACCAGAAACGTCACCCTTAAGAATCAGGTTCAGTGTAGAAATCTTGGACTGCTCCATGAAGTCTTCCAGTGAAACCTTCTTACGAGCCTTAGCAAGCTGTGCATTACGTTCTGCGGCTTGTCGCTTTTCAGCAATCTGACGTGCAGTGCGGTCTTCATCAGCAACAAGGAAGGTATCGCCAGCACTTGGAACAGAAGTAAATCCAAGTACCTGCACCGGACGAGAAGGACCTGCGACATCAACGTTGTCGCCGTTTTCATCCAACATCGCACGAACGCGACCAAATGCACTACCGGCAACGATTGCATCACCAATCTTTAATGTTCCGCGCTGAACGAGAACAGTGGCAACTGGTCCACGACCACGATCAAGGTGAGCTTCAATAGCAACACCACGAGCATCATCATTCGCAACAGCGCGAAGATCAATTGCAGCATCTGCTGTTAGTAAAATTGAATCGATCAACTGATCAATACCGATACCAGCCTTTGCAGAAACGTTTACGAATATTGTGTCTCCGCCGTACTCCTCTGCGATCAAGTTGTACTCGGTTAGCTGTTGGCGAACCTTGTCTGGGTTTGCACCCTCTTTATCAACCTTGTTAACTGCAACCACAATAGGAACATCGGCTGCTTGCGCATGATTTAGAGCTTCAATTGTCTGAGGCATGATTCCATCATCTGCGGCAACAACCAGAACAGCGATATCAGTTACCTTTGCACCACGAGCACGCATAGCGGTAAACGCCTCGTGACCTGGTGTATCGATAAATGTAATCGCACGGTTAGTGCCCTCATGATCATGGTGAATTTGGTATGCACCGATGTGCTGGGTGATACCGCCTGCTTCACCCTTCATAACTTCAGATTTACGGATCGCATCTAGAAGAGAAGTCTTACCGTGATCAACGTGACCCATAACTGTTACTACTGGTGGACGTGCAACCAATGTGTCTGGGTCTAGATCATCTAGCTCGCCAGCTAAATCAATATCGAAATCTTGTAGTAATTCGCGGTCTTCATCTTCGGGGCTAACAATTTCGATGTTATATCCAAGTTGAACACCAAGAATTTCAAATGTGTCAGCATCGACAGATTGTGTTGCTGTAACCATTTCACCTAAGTGGAATAGTGCTGCAACTAGCGCTGCTGGATCTGCACCAATCTTGTCTGCGAAATCTGCCAATGAAGCTCCGCGACGCATACGAATAGGCGTCTTGCCATCACCGTGAGGAACAACTGCGCCACCAAGTTGTGGTGCCTGCATATTGTCGAACTCATCGCGTAATGCCTTACGTGACTTTTGTTTACGACCAGACTTCTTGCTTGCATTCTTTCCGAATGCTCCACCTGCGCCACCGCGTTGTGGTGGACGACCGCCACCTGGACGTTGCGGACCACCAGCCGGTGCACCGCCAGTTCCTGGTGTATTTGATTTATACGGAGATGATGATGGTGCGCCACCAGTGCGTGGTGGAAAACCTGCACCAGTTGCTGGACCACCAGTGCGAGGTGCACCTGGACGTGCTGCAAATCCTGGACGTACAGAACCTGGACGTGATCCCGCCATTCCTGGACGAGGTGCTCCAGTTCCTTGCGGACGTTGTGGTGGACGCGGAACCGCACCACCTGTAGAAAATGGATTGTTACCTGGACGAGGTGGACGCGGAACCGCACCCCCTGTTGAAAATGGATTGTTTCCTGGACGTGGTGCAGGTGCTGTTGGTGTTGCAGGTGCGCCACTTTCAGTTGCACGGTCTGCAGCGCGCTGTGTTGATTCATTTTTCGCCGCCTCGTGCTTTGCGGCTTCCTCTTTATTTGCAATTGATTTTGCTTGTTCAAGCTTGAGCGCTTCGATGTCTACGCCAAGTTCAGCTGCAAGTTCGGCTGCTTGTTCAGCACTGACTTCACCCTTTGGCTTTGCTGCAGCTTTCTTAGCAGCGGCCTTCTTGACGGGTTTCTTTTCCTCGACCGGTTTTGCATCGGGATACATTTCAATCAACTTACGGACAACTGGTGCCTCTACTGTTGATGATGCGGAGCGAACAAACTCGCCCATTTCTTGGAGTTTTGCAAGTACAACCTTGCTCTCCATACCGAGTTGTTTTGCCAACTCATGTACGCGGACCTTTGACACATTTCTCCTGTCTTGGCCCGCATTTTCTCAAATGCAAGCCTTAGTTGAACGACCTCATAGTTCTAACGAGCTCATTTGAGTTTCATATCTTTCATATCCATTCGTTGTGTGTGATACATCTTGTGTAAAAATTCGGACTAACTTTCAAGAAACTTCAGAAGTTCCGATACATCGATCGCCACGTCTTGCTGCTCCTTATTTATTTTAAGGGCAAAACGAAAAGCGCCTCGATTTATCGCACCTTCTGCACACTTCTTGTGAAGCCAAGCGCCCCGACCTGGAGCACCGCCTTTGATATCTGGAATCAATTTTCCATCGATCAAAACCACTCGAATTAATGCTGTTGGGTTCGCCTTCTTTCGGCAGCCAATACAGCTACGTACCGGAAAGTGTGAATCCAACTGGCTCATGGTATCCAACTAGCGCCCCCAATTCCTAATTAAAATTGGCTCATAATGCGCCGTCTGGTCTCAAGGTTTCGGCTGTGGCAGCGGGAACAACTGTGTCCGGGTGAATATCAATACGCCAGCCAGTCAATCGCGCGGCCAGGCGAGCATTCTGTCCATCTTTTCCGATGGCCAAGGAAAGTTGGTAATCCGGAACGATTACCTTTGCACTGCGTGTTGCAAGATCGGTGATTTCAACTGAACTGACCTTTGCTGGAGCAAGTGCTGCTGCAACAAACTCTGCTGGATCTTCAGACCAATCAACAATGTCAATCTTTTCTCCGTGTAGTTCATCCATCACGGCGCGGGCACGAGAGCCCATTGGGCCAATCAAAGAACCCTTTGGGCTAACACCAGCGCGATGTGTTTTAACCGCAAGTTTTGTTCTGTGTCCTGCTTCGCGCGCAACAGCCATAATTTCAACGATGCGATCGTTAATCTCTGGAACTTCAAATGCAAATAGCTGTTTCACAAGTGCTGGGTGAGAACGGGACAACATAATTTCAGGTCCCTTTAATCCCTGCTTAACTTCAACAACAAAACACTTAATACGATCACCGTGGTTATAAACCTCGCCTGGTACCTGCTCCTGTGGCGGAATACGACCTTCAACGCGGCCAAGGTTGACGTTAATCATTTTCGGATCACGCCCCTGTTGTACAACACCAGAAATAACATCACCAACTGAAGCGGTGAACTCGCCAACGATTTCGGCATCATTGGTTTCACGCATTTTTAATTTAATTATCTGGCGCGCAGTCGATGTTGCAACACGCGAAAATCCATCGGGTGAATCAACCTCTTCACTAACGCGAGTTCCGTCTTCGCCAAAGATTGGTACAAGGATAGAAATCTCACCGGTCTCGCGATCTAAGTGCGCTCTAGCATGGCGCTTGGCTGTCTCTGTTTGATTGTAGGCACCAAGGACTGCAACTTCGATTGCATAAATTAGATCTTCCAGATGAATATCTTTTTCTGTCGTTAGGGCAGCTAAGGCGGACATTTCTACATGCATTAAATCTCATCCTTACGATTGAATTCGATCTCAACATGTGCACGTTTGATATCTGCAAAGGCAACTTCATGAGTCTTCATACGACCCTTAATATTCTCAATCAAAATTGCTCTGACCTCATCAAATTCGGTTAAGCGACCAGACACTTCAGTGTCGTCGTTAAGTGTTGCTTTGATAATTCTGGTCAGATTCTTCGTCCAGTGTCGAGGCAAAGTTAGTGGACGTTCGATTCCAGGTGATGTGACTTCAAGGGTAAAAGCTTCAGTTAACAATGGAGACTCATCCAGAATTGCTGAAATCTCACGGCTAACAACGGTTACTTCATCAAGACTTAGTGGAGCATTTCCATCAATCATGCAAGTAACGATGCGGTGATTACCAGGATTGCTTGTAAATACATCTTCTAGAAAGAATCCCGCGTTTTCTACAGCAGGTCGAATTGCATCGGCGATTGAATCTTTAAGGGCCATCAATTTCTTCTTTCTATTAAGTTGTGGGGTAATTGTAACGCGAATAATTAAAAGGTTGCAATTCCTACTTTTACAATTAATGCAACCGTCACAATTAAGAAGACTTTACGCACCAAAGTCGATCCGCCCTTAATCGCCAATCGTGACCCAAGAATTGCTCCCGATATATTGGCAATTCCCATGATGATTCCGATCTGCCAAATAACCGCCCCATGGATCCCAAACACCATAATTGCACCAACGTTTGTCGCAACATTGACTACTTTTGCAATCGCCGATGCTGTAATAAAGGCATAACCAAGGGATGCAACCAGAATAAGCATTAAGAAAGAACCAGTCCCTGGTCCAAAGATTCCGTCGTAAAAACCAATGACAGCCCCTGCTAGGCCAGCTATCTGAACTCGTTGATGCGGTTGATGGCGTAAGTTTTCAAACTTTCCTAAATCAGGTTTAAACCAAGTATAAATTGCAACAATTATTAAGAGCACCAAAACCATTGGTCGCATACTGCTTGTTGGAATCTTTGATGCCAGTACTGCTCCCCCAGCAGAACCCAGAAATGCAGGCAATCCCATTGCAATCAAAATCTTCGGATCTGGCTTAATCTGCTTTCGATACAGAGCAGCCGCTGTTGTTGTTCCAAAAACTGCAGATAATTTATTTGTGCCAAGTACTTCGGCAGTTTCAGACTTTGGTAACCCGATTAGCAATGCAGGCAGTTGAATCAATCCCCCGCCACCAGCTATTGAATCGATAAAGCCAGCGAAAAATGATGCGGCTAAAAGAAAAAGTGAGGTCGCAATTGTTAAATCGTGAAACACGATTATTTAAGAAGTTCTGCGATCGAAGTTACAGCGCCAACAAGTGCAACCTCTTTTTTGTTACCAGTCTTTCGAACTCGAACTTCAACATTGCCTTCAGCCAGAGCTTTACCCACAACTACGATAATTGGATTACCAATTAATTCAGCATCTTTAAACTTAACACCAGGACTTGCATCACGACGATCATCTAACATGACCGAAATTCCCTGTGCTTCAAGATCAGTGCCAAGCTTTAGCGCTGTATCAAACAAAAGGTCATCTTTACCCGCTGCAACAATATGCACCTTGGCTGGCGCTAATTCTGCTGGCCAGTTGAGCCCAATTTCATCATGCGTTTGCTCAGCGATTGCAGCAACTGCGCGTGTTACACCGATTCCATAAGAACCCATAGTCACAATTTGCGACTTACCGTTTTGGTCAAGAACTGTCAGATTTAATGCTTCTGCATACTTGCGACC